>NZ_CP014205.2:927857-1237142 GCF_001594225.2 Pseudomonas glycinae | reverse complement strand
TCTTCCAGATCGCTCCACATGCCGTGCAGGTGGATGGGGTGGGTCATCATCGTGTCGTTGACCAGCACCAGGCGAATCCGCTCGCCGTACTTCAAGCGCAGCGGCTCGGCGTCGGAGAACTTGATGCCGTTGAACGACCAGGCGAATTTCTCCATGTGGCCGGTGAGGTGCAACTCGAGGGTGCGGCTCGGGTCGCGGCCGTCCGGGTCTTCGAACGTGCTGCGCAGGTCGGCGTAGGTCAGCACACGGCGACCGTTGTTGCGCAGGCCGAGGCCGGGGTCGTCGAGTTTCGCGGCGGTGGTCATGGCTTGCATGTCCACCAGCGGGTTGTCCTTTTCGCTGTCGGGGTGCGACTGCATCGGACCCATGTTCATGCTTGAGTGATCCATGGCGCTCATGTCCATCGAACCATGGTCCATGCCGCCCATACCCATGTCGTCCATGGTCACCAGCGGGCGTGGGTCCAGCGCCGGCACCGGAGCCGACAAACCGGCGCGGGCGGCGAGGGTTCCTCGGGCGTAGCCGGTGCGGTCCATGGCCTGGGCGAACAGGGTGTAGGCGTCGGCGGCGGGTTCGACGATCACGTCATACGTTTCCGCCACGGCGATGCGCAACTCGTCGACGCTGACCGGTTTGACGTGCAAGCCATCGGCGGCGACCACGGTCATTTTCAATCCGGGAATGCGCACGTCGAAGTAGCTCATGGCCGAGCCGTTGATCAGCCGCAGCCGCAGTTTTTCACCGGGGCGGAACAGGCCGGTCCAGTTGTCATCCGGGGCGTGGCCGTTCATCAGGAAGGTGTACGTGGCGCCGCTGACGTCGGCGATGTCGGTGGGATTCATCTTCATCTGCGCCCACATCGTGCGATCGGCGACGGTGGCGCCCCAGCCTTTTTCGCCGACGTCGTGGATGAAATCGCCGACGGTGCGTTTGTGGAAGTTGTAGTAGTCGGACTGTTTTTTCAGGGTCTTCATCAAGCTGGCCGGGTCTTCGTCGGTCCAGTCACTGAGCATCACCACGTAGTCGCGGTCGTAGTGGAACGGCTCCGGCTCCCGCGCGTCGATCACCAGCGGCCCGTAAACGCCGGCCTGCTCCTGCAAGCCGGAATGGCTGTGATACCAGTAGGTGCCGTGCTGGCGAACCTTGAACTGGTAGACGTACACGCCGCCCGGCTCGATGCCCTTGAAACTCAGGCCCGGCACGCCGTCCATGTTGGCCGGCAGCAGAATGCCGTGCCAGTGGATCGACGTGCTGTCCTTGAGCCGGTTGCGCACCCGCAGCGTCACCGTATCGCCCTCGCGCCAGCGCAGCAGCGGGCCGGGCAGGCTGCCGTTGATGGTCATCGCGGTGCGCGGCTGGCCGGTGAAGTTGACCGGGGTTTCGCCGATGAACAGCTCGAAGTCGGTGCCGCTCAGTTCATTTATCTGGCCGGGGCTGTTCAAGGCCCAGACCGGCGTGCGCCACAGGCCGAGGCCGCCGAGCAGACTGCCGGCGGCGAGGCCTTTGACGAAGGTGCGTCTTGAGGTGGTGGATGGCATGCGCTGGAAGTCCCCGTTTGACCAATGACGAGGAGGCTAACCAGCGGCAGCTTTCAGCTGGCTGAGGGGCGGATTACAGTTGTGTCAGGTTCAACCTACAAACCGAGCCCTTCCTGGACTACCAACAACAGGTTGTTTTCCGTCAACGCAATCGCATCCAGCTGTTGCCCGGTTTCGAGCGTCTGCAACCACCAATGGCTTTCACCGTGCTCATCGACCGTGCGCAGCAGCGATGCTTCGCGGCCCGGCAGGACGATTTGCACACGCCCGGAGCCGTCTTCGGTGAAGCGGGCGATGGGATCGAACGTCAGGCTGTGATGGTTGGCTTCGATGATCAACTGGTCGATGGCGTAGTCGTGGGTCTCGCCATCCGGCGAAGTTTCGCAAACATGGGTAGGATTTCGCCGAATCTTCAGTCCTACTTCGGTGACCGGTTGCAACCAGCCCTCGATGCGGTGATACAAGGCGTAGACCTGAGCCGGCCAGCAATCGATCTCCAGTTCGGCGCAGGTGATTTCGTCAGCATGGGTGTGCCGGGTTTGTTTGAGTTTCGCGGCGAGTTCGTCTGCTTTACTCATGTCGGTTCCCTGTGTTGAGTTCAACAACATCGTAGTCCTTTCAAAGTAATGCAGGTTTTGCCCTGCGTCATGCGTCTGCAACACAAGCGTGACTCAATCAGCCCCTGACCACGTGACGGTCAGACCACAGAAACCACGGACGCACGCGTCCCAAGGAACGGGAACATGAAAAAGCTTTTTACAATTATGGCGCTGATTGCGCTGACGGTCGGTAGCATCGGCCTGAGTTCGGCACGCCAGTCGTCTGCCAACAAGGCGGAATCGGTGGCGGGGGTGTTCGATTACTACCTGCTGACGTTGTCCTGGTCGCCGACCTTTTGCCTGACCCACAAGGACGACCCGCAATGCACCGGCAAGGGTTACG
The DNA here is from genome assembly GCF_001594225.2 of Pseudomonas glycinae. Classification (GTDB taxonomy): domain Bacteria; phylum Pseudomonadota; class Gammaproteobacteria; order Pseudomonadales; family Pseudomonadaceae; genus Aquipseudomonas; species Aquipseudomonas glycinae. Next base: position 1,234,662 of record NZ_CP014205.2, on the reverse strand, counting down.
GTTTTGTCCTGCATGGCCTCTGGCCGCAATACGCCAAGGGCGGCTGGCCGGAATCCTGTCCGCCGCTGACTAACCTGTCGGCCGCCGAAACGGCCAAAGGCCTGACGCTGTTCCCGACCAAAAAACTGCTCGATCACGAATGGAGCAAACACGGCACCTGCAGCGGCCTCGGCGCGATGGGCTATCTGGACGAAGCGGACAAAGCGGTGGCGGCGGTGAACATCCCGCAAGAGTTGCAACCGTTCAGTAGCTCTTATTATTTTGAAGCGCAGGAAATTGCCAACCTGTTCCGCAGGAGCAATCCGGGCATCCCGTCAGACGGCATCGCCGTCATCTGCAACGGCCCGGAACTCTCGGAAGTGCGCGTGTGCATGGGCAAGGACCTGCAATTCGGCGCCTGCGGCAAGGGCGTGAAAACCCAGTGCCGGGCGGGGGATATCCGGGTGCCGCCGTCGCGATAACGCAATCGGTTACTGGCCATAAAAAACAGGCGCCTTTTCAGGCGCCTATTTTTTTGTAATCGGGTTTGATCAATGGAAGGACTTTGTTCATGCTGCGCGCCCCACGGATGATGACGCGATACTGCAAGGAGCTTTTTCATGAGCGGAAAACCCGCTGCCCGAGTGACCGACCCGACCGCTTGCCCATTGCCGGGGCATGGCACCAACCCGATTGTCAGCGGTTCGCCGAATGTGAATTTCGACGGGCTGCCCGCTGCACGAATGACCGACAAGTCGGCGTGCGGCAGCCCGATTACCGGTGGCGTTGCCTCGACGGTTTTTATCAATGGCCTGAACGCCGCCACCCTGGACAGCACCGGTGGGCATGGGAATGTGGTCATCGGTGGATCTGGCACCGTGATCATCGGCGATACCGTGGTGAACGCCCCTTTCAGCGGCCTGCTGCCAATGCCGGTGCACTTCACCGACAAGTTGCAGCTGGTGAACGACACCACCGGCGAACCGATGCCGAATCATCCGTACATGATTCAGCGCGCGGACGGTCGGATGGAGCACGGCGTGTCTGACGCCGCCGGTTTTACCCACACGATCAGTTCGCACCTTCCTGAAACCATCAAACTGTTTCTGGAGGAATGAGGCATGGGTGCGGAAACGGTTACGTGCGAGAAAGGCAACAATTACAAGCTGCACAAGGAACATACGCTGACGGACAAGAAGGATGTCAGTGTGAAGGCTGTGCCGGTGGAGAGTACCAAGGCGGTTGTTGTGTTTGTGGGAGGCGCTGGGGATAAGGAGAGTTACTACTTTTCAGGGCCATACAGAAATATCCGTTTTGCAAAGCTGAATCTTGATAGTCGTACAGAAACACTGAAGAGCGAGGGAAGATACAAGTCAGAATGGTTGGGTTACAACGAGGTCAGGGGAAAAAAGGATATTCAGAGACATGTTCTAAGCCTGATTCCCTACAAAAGTTGTCCTGTCTATATCGTTGGTCATAGCTTGGGCGGATGGAACGGTGCGCATCTGACAAAAATAATGTCGGAGTGGGGTTACAGAGTTCAAATGCTGATTACCCTTGACCCTGTAGGTGAAGGAGCTCTGGTGTGGCTGGGATCGGACATTTACCGTGAACGTCCCGAACCCGTTGCGGCAGACTGGATCAACATTAAAGCCACGCCTACTCAACGAGATCCTTCGGATGGGGTGGCTGACTTTGGTGAAAAGTGGCTGATTTCTTGTGGTCCTTCGCTGAACGCTAACGTAGATGCCAACCATGCCGACGCGTTGGGGCTGTTTACTGCGCGAATAGATGGCAATAAATCGGCCAGCGACTTGCTGCTTGAATCGATCATGGAGGAGTTCTCGTGAGGTATAAATTTCTTCTTTGCATGTTTCTGGTCATCTGCTCCGGGTGTGCAAAGGATCATGTAAAGCCTCCGGCAAATTTGATCTTTGTGTCTGTTGTAAGAGAACGAACGCTCTTGTACGACATTCGGTATCAATCGGACGTGGATGTTCTGGATCTTTTTGACCGAGGCGAACGTAAAGGAATGGCGTCGGGTACTCTTGAGTGCGCCTTGGGAGACGACGAAGACTTTGCGGTTGATAAATCAATGCAGTTTTCTGCCCTCGGTTTGATTACCTCGGACAAGGGGCAGGCGAACAAAACGGGATTTTCCTATCTGACCAGCGCGTTTTTGATCGAAACCTCTAGCGATAGAAGTACGGACAGAAATCTGTCAGCGGCCGAACTGAACCAACTCCTCTCAGGCAAACAACAAATCCCCTGCAAAGTCGTCGTCACCGCTTACGGCTACAAACCCTACTACTCAAACACCATGAACCTCCCGGTCGCCGACCTGCTGCGCGAAGTCAACAAGCCCTGAGCTCAGCGCCATTTGGGGGGATCAAGCGAATCCCCCCGCATCCACCCCCAATTCTCCGCGCAAAAACTCCACCAACCCCCGCTGCAATCCACTCAACACCCCCTCGCGGCTGACCAGCGCCAGCTCCGTCGGCGGCAGCGGCGGCAAGTCCGTGCACACCCGATGTTCCGGCAACACTGCCGAAGCCGGCAGCACTGAAACCCCGAGCCCTGAAGCCACCGCCGCCTGAATGCCGGTCAGGCTGTGGCTGCCGAAGGCCACGCGCCAGGGGCGTTGCGCCACGTCGAGCAGGCGGATTGCCCGTTGCCGGTAAAGGCAACCCTGGGGAAACAATGCCAGCGGCAGCACGCCAGTGGAGGCATCGAATTCCACGCCTTTGACCCAAACCAGTCGTTCCGGCCAGGTCGCCCAGGCGGGGCCGCTGTCGGGTTCGCGTTTGATCAGGGCGATGTCGATTTCGCCGCTGTCGAGGCGTTGGCGCAGGTCGAGGCTCATGCCGCTGACGGTTTCCAGTCGCGCTTGCGGGTGGCTGCGGGTGAAGCCGGCGAGGATCAGCGCCATGCGTCGGGCGTCGAAGTCTTCCGGCATGCCGATGCGCAGGATTTCCAGATCCAGGTCGCTGGCCAGGGCTTCGCTGGCCTCAGCGGACAAGGCCAGCAGACGGCGGGCGTAGTGAATCAGCAGTTCGCCGTGCTCGGTGACGCTGACGTTCAGCCCGGTGCGGTCGCGCAACAGCAGCGCGTGGCCGACCAGGTCTTCGAGTTTGCGTACCTGTTGGCTGACCGTGGATTGGGTGCGGTGGACGCGTTCGGCGGCGCGCGTGAAGCTGCCTTCATCGACCACGCAGATGAAGGTTTTCAGCAGTTCCAGATCCAGCATGGCGGCGGCCTCGATATTTGTTTGGCAACTGACGGTCGGCTATTTATTTAATTTCACACTATCACCCCGAGTTCATAAGCTGAAGCCCTCACTTGCAGAGGAATTCCCCATGACCTTGATCAACACACCGCGCCCGCAATGGCTGACATTCGATTGCTACGGCACCTTGATTCAATGGGACGAAGGCCTGCGCGCCGTGGCCGAGCGGATCCTCAGCGAAAAGGGCGAACACCGGGTCGATGCCGGGCGCCTGATCGAGGTTTACGACCGCCACGAACATCGCCTGGAACAGACACCGCCGCACCGCTCGTTTCGCGAACTCAGCACCCTCGGCCTGCAACTGGCCCTGGAAGAACTGGGCCTGGCGAGTGCCAGCGAAGACAGTCAGCGCCTGGCCGCCGCGATTCCGCAGATGCCACCGTTTCCCGAGGTCGTCGAGACCCTCGCGCAGCTCAAGGCCAAGGGTTTCAAGCTGTGCATCGTCTCCAACACCGATGACGACATCATCGCCGGCAACGTCGCTCAACTCGGCGGCCATATCGACCGGGTGATCACCGCGCAACAGGCCGGTGCCTACAAACCGGCGCCGCGGCTGTTCGACTACGCTCATGAGCAATTGGGCGTCAGCCGCGATCAGGTGGTGCACATCTGCGCCAGCCCGATGCTCGACCACACGGCGGCCCGCGACATGCATTTTCGCTGCGTATGGATTGATCGAGGGACCGGTCGTCAGTTGCTGCCGGACTATCGACCCGACGCGATCCTCAACACGCTGGACGCAGTTCTTCCGCTGTTCGCATCCCTTGGCTGGTCATAAAGGAGGTTCGCCATGGCCCATACCCTGACCGGCAGCGCCCGACCCGCGCGTTACGCCTCGTTGAACCTCGACAGCGAAGCCGTCATCACCGCTCGCAAAGAGCTGGCGGCGTGCTTTCAACTGGCGGCGCTGCACGGGTTGGAAGAGGGGATCTGCAATCACTTTTCGGCGATGTTGCCGGGGCACGATGACCTGTTTCTGGTCAATCCGTACGGCTATGCGTTTTCCGAAGTCACGCCGCATAACCTGCTGGTCTGCGACGTCGCCGGCAACGTGGTGGACGGCGAGGGTCAGCCGGAAGCGACTGCTTTCTATATTCATGCGCGCCTGCATCAGCGACTGCCCCGAGTAAAAGTCGCGTTCCACACCCACATGCCGAACGCGACGGCGTTGTGCCTGCTGGAGGGGCCGCCGCTGTTGTGGCTGAGCCAGACCGCGCTGAAGTTCTACGGGCGCACGGCGGTGGACGAGCATTACAACGGGCTGGCGCTGGATGAGCGCGAGGGCGACCGGATTGCCGGGGTCATGGGCGAGGCCGACATTCTGTTCCTGAAAAATCACGGGGTGATTGTCGCGGCGCCGACCATCGCTGAAGCCTGGGACGATCTGTATTACCTGGAGCGTGCCGCGCAAGTGCAACTGCTGGCGATGGCCACGCAACGGGTGTTGAAACCGGTGCCGCACGCGGTGGCGCAGCGGGCGTACGAGCAGATGCGCGAGGGCGATCCGGAAAGTGCGCGGGCGCATCTGCACAGTGCGATGCGGCGGTTGGCCCGTCAGGGCTGATGCGGGCAAAAACGGGCAGGCAAAAATAATTTGCGTCGCAGGTCATCCAATTGCACTGCGCGCCGATAGCAACTGGGTCGGGATCGTCGCGAGGGCACTTGGTTGCCCCACACAACCCGGTGGGCTACGCTCACAAGAACAAGGGTTTCGGGCTTTTGCCCCTGTCGTACCTGCCCAGGACACGCTTTTGCCTATCCCCATTCACGATCCGCATCAGGCCCCCGGCGGCACCCTCAAGCGTTTGCCCCTGCGCAAGGCGGCGGTGTTGTTCATCGTTGCCGTGTGTCTGTGCCTGTCCGGTCTGCTGTATTTGCAGATCGAACAGTCGCGGCGCCAGGATCTGGCCAACGCGCAGGTGTCGTCGGCCAACCTGACCCGGGCGATGGCGCAGCAGGCTGAAGACACGTTTCTGGCGGCGGATCTGGTGATGACCAGCCTGGTCGACTGGGTTCAGGAAGATGGCTACGGTGCGGCGCAGAAGCCGCGATTGCAGCGAACCTTCGCGCGGCGAGTGCAACAACTCGAGCAGTTGCACGGCATGTTCCTGTTCGACCGCGAAGGGCAGTGGGTGATTACCTCGTTCCCGGATCTGCCGCGCGGCAATGGCGTGGCCGATCGCGAGTACTTCAAGTTTCACCAGCAGAACGTGTCGGGTGTGGCGCACATCGGCCCGGCGATCCGCAGCCGCGAGAACGGCGAGTGGATCATCCCGATCTCGAAACGGGTCAACGACCGCGCCGGCAATTTCCAGGGCGTGTTGCTGGCCGGGATCAAGATGTCGTACTTCGACAAGTTCTTCAAAAGCTTCAGTCTGGATGACAACGGCACGATGTTTCTCGGCATGACTGACGGCACGTTGCTCGCCCGTCGGCCGTTCGACGAGTCTCTGATCGGCACCTCGCTGGCCAAGGGCGAGATCTATCAGAAGCTGCTGCCCAACGCCTCCGCCGGCACCGCGATGATCGATTCGGTGGTCGACGGTGTGGCGCGTCTTTATGGTTACCGGCAGCTGGAAAGCTACCCGTTGGTGGTCGCGGCGTCTTCGTCCCGGGACACGATCCTCCAGGGCTGGTATGACCGGGCGTTTCAGTCCAGCGTGATCGTGGCGCTGGTGATGCTCGGCGTGGGGCTGTTCGGCTGGGTGTTCATTCATCAGGTGCGCGATGGCGAGCGGATCGAAAAAAACCTGCGCAAGGCCCAGCAGGCGCTGGAACAGATCGCCACCCACGACAGCCTGACCGGACTGGCCAACCGGCGTCTGTTCGAGCGCTCGCTGGAGGTGGAATTTGCCCGCGGTGCGCGGCAGTCGAGCCCGGTCAGCCTGATCATGCTCGATATCGATTTTTTCAAACGCTACAACGATGCCTACGGCCACGTGGCTGGCGACCATTGCCTGACGCAGGTCGCGCAGGTGGTGAAAAACTGCTGCCAGCGCAAGTCCGATCTGGCGGTGCGCTATGGCGGTGAAGAGTTCGCGGTGCTGCTGCCGGACACCGACATCAACGGCGCACTGGCAATTGCCGGGCAGATTCGCCGCAGCGTGATGGACAAGCACATCACCCACAGCGGTTCGCCCACCGGGTATCTCACGGTGAGCCTGGGTTGCTATGCGTTTATTCCGACCGGCAACGACAGCCCGGAACTGTTCATTCAACGCGCGGATGCGGCGCTGTATCAGGCCAAGAACGCCGGCCGCAACCGCGCGGCCGTGCTGTCAATGGACGTTGGCGTTGGCGAACTGATGCGTTCGGATCGCTGACAAAATCGAATCGGTTCAGACACAGGCCATGGCCTTCACCATGACCTGCTCTTGTTCGTTCAGCCGCCCGTGCCACCGCCGGCACCGCCTGTGCCGCCACCGGCCGAACCGGTGCCACCTCCCGCTCCCGAACCGGAACCGGAACCGCTGGCGCCGCCGTTGGTGCCGGTGCCATTGCCTGCGCCGCTACCGCCGGACGGCGAGCCGGGCGTGTTGTCCGGTGGCATGGGCGAGCTGTTGGTGGAGCCGGATTTGGTGCCCGTGGCATCGGCGCCGTCATTGGCGGCGAACGTCGCAGCTGAGCCTGTGGCCAGCAGGCCGATCAATAACAGCGAGGTGAGTTTGCGCGTCATCATGGTTTGTCTCCGGAAAGGGGATTTACCTGATATTGGTCAGACGCGCCGAACCCTTGGTGCCGGCCGGATGACGAGCGGTCAGAAGTCCACGGTGGCCGAAACCTTCAGCGTGCGCGGCGTGCCCTGGGTCAGGTAACCGCCGTTGGCCGAGGCCCAATAGGCTTCGTTGGCGACGTTCTCCAGATTGGCCCGCAGGGTGATCTGCTTTTCATCCAGTTTGAAGGCATAGCGCGTACCCAGGTCGAACCGGTTCCACGCCGGAATGCTCTGGGTATTTGCCGCGTTCAGGTACTGGCCGCCGGTGCGCAACATCCGCGCGCTGAGGGCCGCGCCTTCGAGACCCGGAATGTCCCAGTCGGCGCCGAGGTTGAACTGGAAGCGCGGCACCCCGACGGCGCGGTTGCCGTCATTCACACCGTTGCTGCTGCCTTCCAGTTCAGTCTTCATCACGGTTGCGCCGCTGAGCAGGCGCAGGCCGTCGAGCGGTTCGCCGTAGACGTTGAGTTCCACGCCTTTGTTGGTCTGCTGGCCGTCGACCCGGAAGATTCCGTCCTGGGTGTAGCTCGACGGTTGTTCGATGCGATAGACGCCGAGGTTGGCGCCGTAGCTGCCCATGTCCAGGCGCACGCCGGCTTCGATCTGTTTGCTGCGCACCGGGGCGAAGGTTTCGTCGCGGTTGATCGCGGTGGTCGGCGGCGTCGGGCCTTTGGCCAGGCCTTCGATGCGGTTGGCGTAGAACGACACGTGTTCCCACGGCTTGATCACCAGGCCATAGACCGGGGTAGTAATCGACTCTTCATAACTTGAGGTGCGGGCGCCGGTGGCGGTACTCCAGCCGTCGACTTTCAATTCCTGGCGACGCACGCCGAGGGTCAGCAGGATGCGGTCATCGACGAAGCCGAGGGTGTCGGAAATCGCCTCGCTGCGCAGGGTGTTCTTGCCGGTGATGCGCGGGTCGCTGATGTCGCTGGCGAACGAGGTGGGCGCCGGGCGCGGCTTGTCGGTGACGTTGTACAGGTTGGTGCTGTAGCGCCCGGCGGTGCCGATGGTTTCGAACGCCGAGCGCTGCTCGCCCCAGATGCCCGCCCAGCCGAGGTTCAACTGGTGCGTGACGGGGCCGGTGTCGAAGCGGCCGTTGAGCCCGGCCATGGCGCTCTGGTTGTCCTCGTCGTGGGGTGAATAGAGCATGCCGCCACGGGCGTTGCCGTTGAGGTCGGTGACGGTCAGCGACGAGTACACGCCGTTCTCGCGGGTGTGCTTGGCGCCACCGGACACGTAGGCCGTCCAGTTGTCGTTGAGGTCGTATTCGGCGCGGGCCATGCCGAAGGTGTCTTCGAGTTGCGAATAGCTCCAGCTCTGGGCGTAGCTGGCGTTGGCGTGCGGCACCTTGGGCGCTTTTGCCAGGCTCGAATCGACATAGACCACCGAGCGGCCCTGGTTGATGACCTGCTTCTGATAGCCGAAATCGGTCGAGACCCGCAGGCGATCGCCACGATAGTCCAGGCCGACGCTGAACAGCGACGAGCGCTGGTCTTCGTCATCGACGGCGGTGTCACCTTCGCGCTGCATCAGGTTGACCCGCGCGCCGAAGCGGTTGTCCTCGCCAAAGCGCTGGCCCAGATCCAGATGGCCGCCAACCCGACCGTCGGCGCTGTAGTCGAGGGTGACGCTGCGGGTCGGCGTGTCCATCGCGCGTTTGGGTTGCAGGTTGATCCCGCCGCCGATGCCGCTGCCGCTCGGGGTCACGCCGTTGACGAACGCGTTCGGGCCCTTGAACAGTTCGACCCGATCCAGCGCTTCGACGGCGATGATCTGCCGGGGCAGCACGCCATAGAGACCGTTATAGGAAATGTCATCGGAGGCCAGCGGCAGGCCGCGGATCATGAACATCTGCGAGAAGTTGCCGAAGCCGTTGGACTGGCGCACAGAGGCGTCGTTGAGCAACACATCGCCGACGGTCTGGGCCTGTTGGTCGGCCATGGTCTTGGCGGTGTAACTGGTGACGCTGAAGGGCAGGTCGTTGACCTCCTGGTTGCCGAGCATGCCGATCTGCGCGCGGCGGGCGACCTGTTCGCCGCCGTAGGTGTCACCGCTGTCGTCACGCAGGGCGCTGACGTTGGTGGCGCCCAGTTCCAGCGCGCCGTCCGCCGCAACTTTCGGCGCCACGGTGTAACCGTTGTGGCCGGTGCTGATCAGTTCGAAACCGCTGCCTTCCAGCAACCGGGCAAAACCGCTCTGGGCGGTGTAACTGCCTTGCAGGCCGGGGCTCTGGCGATTGCCCAGTTGCGCCGGATCGAACGACAGTGGCACGCCGACGCTGACCGCAAATTGCGCCAGCACATGGCTGAGCAGGCCGGGGCCGATGTTGACGCTGCGGCTGGCGCTTTCACTGACGCTGTCGGCGGCTTGGGCGGCGCTCGGCAGCAGTGCGCTGAAGGCCAGGGCCAGGCTCAGGTTCAGGGCCTTGAGCGCAAACGTGGCGGGGCGGGGCGATGGCATTGCGGTCATTCGGTGTTCCTGTCGGGGGCGTGGAATCGGAAGGTCTATCCACTCACCGGACGAGTCGCGAAAAGGTATCAGCGAATATTGAAAATATTTTCCGAGGGCTCAGACGCGGGGCTCCACCGACAGCCAATAGCGGGTCAGGCTGTTGATGTTCAGCGGCAGGGTATCGCTGAGCAAACGCAGGCTGGCGTCGGTGTCGCGCAGGGAAAACGCTCCGGATACGCGCATCGCTGCCACGTCCGGATGGCAACGCAGGACGCCGTGACGGTAGCGGCTCAATTCGCCGAGCAATTCGTCCAGACGCATGTTGCTGGCCAGCAGCATGCCTTTGTCCCAGGCCAGGGACGCGGTGTCGAAGGTTTCGCTGCTGTCGAAGCTGTTGAGCTTGAAGCGCTGCCGTTCGCCGGCCTTGAGAATCGCGCTGTGCGTGAGCAGTTGCGGGGTGATCTGGACCTGGCCTTCGAGCACCGACACCTGGCTGCGCGAACCCTCGGTGCGCACGCAGAATCGCGTGCCGAGCGCACGAGCGATGCCTTGTGGGGTTTCGACGATGAACGGGCGGGCGGCAGCATCGCTGGCGGTGTTGATCAGCAGTTCGCCATTGAGCAGCAGCACCCGGCGCTCGGCCGGGCTGTAAGCGATGTTCACGGCGCTGTCGGTGTTGAGCACCAGTTGGGTGCCGTCCGGCAATTGCAGGTTCTTTTGTTCGCCGACGGCGGTGCGCTGTTCGGCTGCCCATTGCTGCCACGGCACATGCTGCGAAGCGATGCCCAGCGGCCCGGCCATCAACAGCAAGCCGAGGCGGGTGAGTGTCTGGCGACGGCTGAGGCCTTCTTTGCGCGAGGCGCGTTTCAAGGTCTGGATCGCGACGTTGGCCGGCACGCTGCGCAAATCCCCCAGCAGCGCTTCGGCCCGTTGCCAGGCCATGGCGTGCTCGGTGCTGCGGCTGCGCCATTGGGCGATGGCCTGATGGTCGGACGGGGTGGCGGTGCCGGAATGCAGTTGCACCAGCCAGTCGGCGGCTTCGCCGAGAATCTGCGGGTTGATCATCGACGAAGGCATCAGGCGACACTCAGGCAGGCAATGAACGCGGCACGCATGTGCCGTTTGACGGTGATCAGCGAAACATTCAGGCGCGTGGCGATCTGCGCGTAGGTCAGGCCTTCGATCTGCGACAGCAGGAAGGTGTCGCGGGTCTGCTCGGGCAGTTCGCGCAGCAGCGCTTCGATGCGCCACAGGGTTTCCAGAATCAGGTAGCGGGTTTCCGGCGACGGCACTTCGGCGGCGGGCAGGTGCGCAATGGTTTCGAGATACGCGCGCTCCAGATCATGCCGCCGCCAACGGTCGATCATCAGGCCTTTGGCGATGTGCGTCAGCAGCGCCCGGGGCTCGCTGCCCAACGGCTTGATCACCTGACGGGTGAGCAGGCGCAAAAACGTGTCGTGCGCCAGATCGGCCGCATCGCAGCGACTGCCCAACTTGCGCTGCAGCCAGCCCTGCAGCCACCCGTGGTGTTCGCTGTAGAGCGTCTGGACTTGCTGATTCAACGGCTGATCGAGGGACGACATGGAGGGCAGGTACTCGTTTCGGGCGTCCGTTGCCAGAGATGCAATCGAGAGTGCGATTAGGGTGCAATTAAGAATTGATCGCATTCTAGTGGCGTGCAACGAGTGCTGGCAATTGCCTATTCACACTTTCTTTTCTGACACCGACGCAGTGGCCTACCCATCTTCCGGGAGATTGGCTATTTGCCGGTCCGGACGCCGGGACTAACGTAGCCCCACATTCACTTGCCCCGGAGATCCCCGATGAAACCTCGTATCGATTTCTACACCGCGTCCCCAGATGCCCTGAAAGCGATGATCGCCCTGGAAACCGCCGTCTCGAAACTGCCGCTGGAAAAGACCCTGATCGAACTGGTCAAGCTGCGCGCTTCGCAGATCAACGGCTGCGCGTTCTGCATCGACATGCACACCGCCGACGCGATCAAGGGCGGCGAAACCCCACGCCGGTTGTTCGCCGTGACCGCGTGGCGTGAAGCGCCGTTTTTCACTGAACGTGAACGCGCCGCGCTGCTGTGGACCGAATCCCTGACCCAACTGAGCCTGACCCACGCCCCGGACGAAGACTACGAAGTGGTCGCTGCGCAGTTCTCGCCCCAGGAAATGGTCGACCTGAGCGTGGCGATCAGCACCATCAACAGCTGGAACCGCCTGGCCGTGGGCTTCCGTAAAACTCCGCAAGCCTGACCGATCAATGTGCATCGGCACTCGGCGCGGCCGGTGGTTGCACCTTGCGCATCAAGGGCACCATCGCCGTGGCGATGCCGAAGCACACCATGATCATCAGGAACGTGTCGCCGTAGGTTTGCGTCTGCGCTTCACGGTAGGTCAGCAGCCACAGCTGACGCAGGCTGGCAGTGAGGCCAACATCGCCGCTCTGACCCAGTGCGGCAAAGTTGCCGCCGACCTGGGCCAGCCACTGATGCACCGCTTCGTTGCTGCTGTTCAGATGCTCCGCCAACCGGGTGAAATGTAGGTTGGTGCGGTCGTTGAGAATGGTCGCGCACGCGGCAATCCCGATTGCACCGCCCAGATTGCGCATCAGGTTGAACAGGCCCGACGCATGTTTCAGCCGCGCGGGTGCCAAGCCCCCTAAAGTCAATGTCACCGCCGGCGGCACCGCCAGTTGCTGGGCAATCCCGCGCAGGGCTTGTGGCAGCAGCAATTCTCCGGCGCCCCAGTCGTGGGTGATCGGACTGAATTCCCACATCGACAAGGCGAACAACGCCAGGCCCGCCATCATGATCCAGCGCAGATCGATGCGGTTGGCGAGAAAGGCGTACAGCGGAATCGCCATGATCTGGAACACCCCGGTGGAGAAAACTGCCAGACCAATGTCCAGCGCGCCGTAGCCGCGCACCCGGCCGAGAAACAGCGGCGTCAGGTAAATCGTCGCGAACAGGCCGATCCCGGTGACGAAGGAAAAGAAGCAGCCGAGGGCGAAATTGCGATCCTTGAGCGCGCGCAGGTCGACGATCGGATTGGCCACGTGCAGCGTGCGGCCGATGAAGGCCAGGCCAGCGAGGCCACTGATCCATGCGGTGGTCAGGATCGTCTGGTCGCTGAACCAGTTCCAGCGCGGGCCTTCTTCGAGGGTGTATTCCAGGCAGCCGAGAAACAGCGCCAGAAACACCATGCTCAAATAGTCCGCGCCCTTGAGCAGCGACAGTTCCGGCTGGTCGATCTTCACCAGCATCGGCACCGCCACGGCGACGAAAATCCCCGGTACCAGATTGATGTAGAACAGCCAGTGCCAGGACGAAATGTCGGTGATCCAGCCGCCGATCACCGGGCCCAACGTCGGTGCCAGCGACGCCACGGCGCCGATGGTCGCGGCAGCAATCACTCGCTGCTTGCCGGTGAAGAAAAAGAACGCCGTGGTGAACACCAGCGGAATCATCGAGCCGCCGAGAAACCCTTGCAGTGCGCGGAAAGCGATCATGCTCTGGATGTTCCAGGCGATGCCGCAGAGCAGGCTGGCGAGGGTGAAGCCGACCGCCGAGGCGCAGAACAGCCAGCGCGTCGAAAACACCCGCGACAGCCAACCCGACAATGGGATCACGATGATTTCGGCAATCAGGTAACTGGTCTGCACCCACGCCGTTTCATCGGTGCCGGCGGACAACCCGCCGCCGATATCGCGCAGCGAGGCCGAGACGATCTGGATATCCAGCAACGCGATGAACATGCCGATGCACATCGTGGCGAAGGCGAACACTTTGGTCGCTGTCGCCATGTTGGCGGCATTGAATGGCTGCGCGGAGGCGGTGAGGGCGGTGCTCATGGCGCGCTGGCCACAGCCGTGGTTTCAGGTTGGGCGCGGGTGTCGACTTCAGCCGTCACCGACAGTCCCGGACGCAGGTGGCCGAGCACGCCGTCGGCCGGGTCGAGCAGGATCCGCACCGGCACGCGCTGAACGATTTTGGTGAAGTTGCCGGTGGCGTTTTCCGGCGGTAGCACGCTGAATTGCGAACCGGTGGCCGGGGCGAGGCTGTCGAGGCGACCGTGGAATTCCTGGCCGGACAACACGTCGGCGCGGATGCTCACGCGCTGGCCGGGTTTCATCCGCGCCAGTTGGTCTTCCTTGAAGTTGGCATCGACCCACAGGCCGCTGGCTGGCACCACCGACAGTTGCTGCGAACCGGCCTGGGCATAAGCGCCGACCCGCGCGCGGCGGTTGCCGATCACGCCGTCGACCGGGGCGCGCAGTTCGGTGTAGCCGAGGTTGAGTTGTGCCAGATCACGCTCGGCCCGTGCTTGCTGGAGGGCGGCGCGGGCCTGTTGTTTCTGGGTTTCGATCACGGTGAGCTGGCGTTGCGCGGCCAGCAATTCGGCCTGGGCTTTGGCGCTCAAGGCTTGCGCGGTCTTGAAGGTGGCGTCGGCCCGTTGCGCGCTTTCCACCGAGACCGCGTTGGTGGTCACCAGACGTTTGTATCGTGCGTTGTCATCCCGCGAACGGGCGGTTTCGGCGCTGGCGGCATCGATGCCAGCGCGGGCCTGACCGATCACCGCTTGCTGCAGTTGTTCGGTGGCGTCGAGGTTGGCCAGTAGCGCTTCCTCGGCGGCGACCGCGCCTTCGGCCTTGGCCAGATTGGCGCGGTAGTCGCGGGCGTCGAGGCGGATCAGCACGTCGCCGGCCTTCACCTTCTGGTTGTCGCTGACCAGTACTTCCTCGATGTAACCGGCGACTTTCGGCCCGATCACCGTGACGTCGCCGCCGATGTAGGCATCGTCGGTTTCCTCGAGAAATCGCCCCGTGCCCCACCAATGCACGGCATACAACCCGGCGAATACCAGCGCAGCCAGTCCCGCAGTCGGCAACAGCAGGCGTTTGAGCAGGGGAGGTTTGGGGGCGCTGACCGGAGCGGCGAGATCGGGTTCTACGGTGGGCATGCTGGTCATGGCGTAATACCTGGGAAAGCGAAGTGGCTATTACGGTCGTAATATGACGTGAGTAATATTTTGTGGCAATTGATTTTTATCGCCGGTCGTCAGATGAATCTTGTTGAAAGCAAAAGTTGATCATTTGTTTAAGAAATGTAAGCACTGTAGGAAGCGTCTTGCATTTGTGTAGGAAGGCTCTGACTATCACCGCAATTGATGGGGTGGCATTACGCCAGTTGATTGCAAGGATGTTGAGTGCCGTATTCGCTTTGCGCTGTTTCTCGAAGTCGTTCCCTGCCGCGCCCGCTGTTGTCGGCCTTGTTGTTGAGTGTGTGTGCGCCCAGCGTTCTCGCCGCCGAAACTCCAGCCCCTGGCCAGGAAGTGCTGCGCCAGCAGCAACTGCAACAGCGTGACCTGCAACAACTGCAACTCGAACAGCGCAAACGCCAGCTGGAGCGCGGCGCGTTTGGCCCGACGCCGGTCAATCCGGCCATTCCTGAGTCGATCAAACCTGATGAGCGCTGCTGGCCCTTGAGTGGTACGCGCATCGGCGGTGTGACGCTGATCGATAAAGACAAACTCAACGCCCGGATCAAACCGCTGCTGGCACCGTGCATGGGCGTCGGCCAGATCAACCATTTGCTGGCGACCATCACCGCGCTGTACGTGGAGAAGGGTTATATCGCCAGCCGGCCATACCTGAGCAGCGCTCCAGCGGCGGGGCAATCGCTGGATATCCTGATCGACGAAGGCTACATCGAGTCCATCGAGCTGGCCGACCAAAGCCTGCCAGTGTCGCTCGGCGGGGCGTTCCCCGGAATGCTCGGCAAACCGCTGAACCTGCGGGATCTGGAGCAGGGACTGGATCAGTTGAACCGCCTGCGCTCGCTTGATCTGACCGCCGACATCGCTCCCGGCAGCCAGCCCGGTGCGTCAAAAATCATCTTGCGCTCACGTACTTCCGGGCAGTCACGCTGGGCCCTCGGTGCCGGTTTCGACAACCTCGGCAGCGCCAGCACCGGTCGTGATCGCGACACGCTGAGCCTGACCCTCGACAGCCCGCTGGAACTCAACGACCTGTTGAGCCTCAGCGCCAGCGACACCCTCAATCAGGGCGACCGCTACAGCCGCAACGTCAGCCTCTACTACGCGATCCCCTACGGGTACTGGACGTTCAGCACCTTCGCCAGCCACGCCGAATACCGCGCGCCGTTCAAGCTCAGCACGGCGACCCTGTACAGCACCGGCATCACCGATCAGCTCAGCATGCGCGCCGACCGCGTGCTTTGGCGCGATCAGAGTCATCAGCTCAGCGCCAATCTGCAACTGGCGCACAAGGACGTCGACAGCTATCTGGAAAACGTCCGCCTCGGCATTCAGAGCCCGACCCTGACCGTGGCCGAAGCCGGGCTCAATCTGTTCTGGCTCGACCGCGCGGTGTGGAACCTCGACGTCAATTACGCCCAGGGTATGCGTTGGTTCGGCGCCGACGACGATGCCGATCGCCAGGTCAAGAACCTGCCCAAGGCACAGTTTCGCAAGTACCGCGCCGGCCTCAGCCAGTGGCGCAACGGCCAGCTCGGCGCGCAAGCCTGGCAATGGCAGAGCCAACTCAATTTGCAGTACAGCCCGGATCCGTTGCCGGCGATCGAACAGTTGCTCGGCACCGATGATTCCGCCGTGCGCGGTTACCGGGTCAGCAGCGCGTCCGGCGCCAGCGGCGCGATCTGGCGCAACACCTTGCGCCTGCCGCTGCGTAGCGATTTGCCGGTGCAGCTCACTCCGCGCGTCGGCCTCGACCACGGCTGGATCAAGGCCGATCACGGCGCCCCAGTTCAACGCCTGAGTGGCGCCAGCATCGGCCTCAACCTGGGCTGGAAAAACCTGCAGGTGGATGTCGATTACCAACGCAGCCTGAACACCCCGACCGGCCTGCGCCGCGAGCCTGACACCTGGTTGATGCGGGTCGGATTGCAGATATGAACGTCATTGAACAACAGCCATCGGACCTGAGCGCGACAGCCGTGGCCTTTAACTCAACGCGCAACGTGATGCCGCACTACATGGAGAGTTTTTTATGCCAATGAATACCTTTGCGTTTCATCTTTCCCCACGGGGCAAACTGCGCTGGGCCATCGCCAGCCTGTTCCTGGTTGCTCACCTGCCGGGCGCCATGGCCGGCGGTGTGGTGGTCGCGCCCGGCCCCGGCGGCACCGCGCAACTGCAAACCCAGGGTGGCGTCCCGATCGTCAACATCGTCGCGCCCAACGGCTCAGGCCTGTCGCATAACCAGTTCCTCGACTACAACGTCGACCGTCAGGGTCTGGTGCTGAACAACGCCCTTCAGGCCGGGCAATCGCAGCTCGCCGGGCAACTGGCGGCCAACCCGCAATTGCAGGGCCAGGCCGCGAGCGTGATCCTCAACGAAGTGATCAGCCGCAACCCGTCGGCCATCAACGGCGCCCAGGAAATCTTCGGTCGCGCCGCCGACTACGTGCTCGCCAACCCGAACGGCATTTCGGTGAACGGCGGCAGCTTCATCAACACGCCGAACGCCAATCTGCTGGTCGGCCGGCCCGAGCTGAACGACGGCAAGCTGCAAGCCCTGAGCACCCGCGACGCCACCGGTCAGTTGCAGATCCAGAGCGGCGGCCTGCGCAACGGCGAAGGTTCGATCAACCTGATCGCCCCGCGCATCGACAGCCAGGGCGCGATCACTGCACGCGATCAACTGAACCTCACCGTCGGACGCAATCAGATCGACTACGCCAGCGGCCAGGTGAAAGCCGTGGACCCGGCGGGCAACACCACCGATCAACGGATCGACGCCAGCCTGTTCGGCGCGATGCAGGCCGGGCGCATCAACATCGTCAGCACCGCTGAAGGCGCGGGCGTGAAGGTCGGCGCGGTGCAAGTCGCCGGACGTGAAGGCGTGCAGATTCGTTCGGCGGGCGACTTGAGCGTCAGCGGCCAGGCGATCCCGGACAGCCTCGACGTGACCCGTGCCGGCATTCGCAGCAGCCAGGGCGACGTCGGCCTGCACAGCGGCAAGGACCTGACGCTGGCCGCCACCGATGTCAGCGGTCGCGACGTGAAGGTCGAGGCCAAACGCAACCTGACCCTGACCACCGTCGAAAGCCGCAAGCTCCAGGAGCAGCGCGAGAACTGGAACAACAGCACCATCGGCATCACCTGGGAAACCTACGAGCGGACCAAGACCGACAGCGATTCGCGCCAGCACGGCAGCCAGATCGTCGCCAGCCGCGACGCGCAACTGTCGTCCGGCAAAGACACCGAGCTGAAAGCCGCCAAGGTCGAAGCGAAGAACAACCTCAGCGTGCAAAGCGGCGGCGATCTGCGCCTGACCGCTGCCACTGAAAGCCACACCCAGACCGACCAGGGCAAACACCGCAAACACCTGTGGAAAGCCGATTGGGACAGCAGCAGCGAAGAACAGCGCAGCGTCACCAGCCAGTTAAAGGCCGGCAACATTGCCCTGCAGACCGCGGCACTGTTGCGCTCCGAAGGCGCTGAACTGAACAGCGCCGGCGATCTGCAACTGGCCGGCAAACAAGTGGAAATCACCACCGCGACCCGCACCAATCGCAGCAGCGACAACCGCTATTCCGGTGACCTGGTCGGCGGCGGTTTCTTCGGCAAGACCGGCGACGCCGACAAGGGCCAGACCCAGCATCAGGGCAGCAAGATCAACGCGGCCGGCAAACTGGTGGTCAAGGCGGACGACGTGCGCATCAGCGGCAGTCAGGTGCGTGGCGCCAAGGACGCCAGCGTGATCAGCGACAACGGTTCGCTGACCATCGACGGCGTGCAGGACACCTCGCACAGCAACAATCACGACAAGGACAGCAAGTTCTTCGGCATCAGCAAGGACGAGTCCCGGCAGAACAGCAAGGACAGCACCACGGTGCGCAGCGAGCTGGCTTCCGACAGCAACCTCAAGCTGAAAAGCGCCAAGGACATCGAAGTCGCCGGTTCCACGGTCAAGGCCGGCGGTTCGCTGACGGCAGATGCGGCGGGTGATGTGAATGTGCATTCGACGCAGAACACCCACGGCAGCAACAACAGCACACAGACCCGCGGCTTCGACGCTTACGCCAAGGAGCAAACGGCGGAGCAGTATCGCGCCGGCGTGCATTACCAAGACAAGGCGCAAACCGTCACCGCCAGCGACGTCACTCAGCAGGGCTCCAGCCTCAGCGGCGGCACTGTGCAAGTGAAGGCGGGCGGCGACGTGACGCTCAAGGGCGCCGAGGTGAAATCCACCGCCGGCGACACCAGCCTGAGCGGCAAGAACGTCTCGCTGCTGGCCGAGCAGGACAGCCACAGCACCTCGACCGAAACCCGCAGCACTGGCGGCGGTTTCTACTACACCGGCGGGCTCGACCGCGCCGGCAGCGGCGTGGATTTCTCGCACAGCACTTCTCAAGACACCACTGCTACAACCACTGCGCAAACCACCGGCGTGCAGAGCAGCGGCAGCCTGAACATCAACGCTGAGAAACTCGCCACCGAAGGCGCGCAACTCAAGGCCGGCAACGGTCTGAACGTCGCCGCCAACGAAGTCGACAACCGTGCCGCCAGCAACACCGAAAGCAGCACTCACAGCGAGAGCAACTGGTCGGCCGACATCGGCGCCAACGTCGAGTACAAAGACATCGCCCGGCCAATTGCCGGCGCGGTGAAAGAAGTACTCGACGGCAAGGTGCCGGACAAGGACGCACTGGCCAATCTCGGCCAGCCGAACGTCGGTATCGACGTGGCAATCGGTCATGCCAGCGCGGATAAAACCGAGCAGGGCAGCAATGCCGTGGTCAGCCGGTTCGACGGCCAGACCGTGGACGTGAAGGTCGGCGGCACGCTGCACGACCAGGGCACTCAGTACAACGCCAGCGCCGGCAAAGTGAACATCAGCGCCGACAAACTGGTGGCCGATGCGGCCAGCAACACCCGCAGCAGCACCGAAAAAACGGTGGATGCCAAGGTCGACGTGCGCGTCTACACCAAGACCGGTGAAGACGTGAACGTGGCCGGCAGCGGCGCGGGGGGCAGCAGCCAGTCGAGCAAGGACAGCTCCACCGCGGTGGTCGGCGGTTACGCTGGCAACCAGGGCGTGAACATCCATGTCGGCGGCGATGCCCAGTTCGAAGGCAGCCGTTTCGACGGCGGGCAGGGCGGTGTCAGCATCAAGACCGGCGGCGATCTGGCTCTCAATCAGGCCAACAACCGCCAGAGCAGCGACAGCTCCAGCCTGCGTGGCAACGGCTCGCTGACCGTCGGCACCTTGCCGGGCACTGACGGCACCAACATCGATCTCGGCGCCGGGTTCCAGCTCGATCACAAAGGCCACCAGAACACCGACAGCCAGGCGCATGTCGCCAGTATCAGCGGCAACGGCCCGGTGCAACTGAGCAGCGGCGGTAATCAGGTGCAGCAAGGCACGAAGATCGACAGCGCTGGTGCTATCGACCTCAAAGCTGGCGGCAAACTCGATCTGCAAGCAGCTACCGATTCGCACGTCGCCACCGGCAGCAATCTCGGCGGCGGCCTGAAGGCCGGCGGCAGCAAAACCAGCAGCGAGAAGAGCCGCGATCAGGGCGGCAACCTCAGCGGCAACTTCAACATCGGTCGGGTCAACGAGAACACCCAGACCCTCACCGGTGGTCAGCTCAACAGCCAGAACGGCATCGCCCTGAGCGGCGATTCAGTGCGCCTGCAGGGCACTCAGGTCAGCGCGCCAAACGTCAGCATCGACGCGCAGAAGGGCGGTTTCGTTCAGGAATCCGCGCAGTCCACCGACAACCGCAACAACTGGAACGTCGCGTTGAATGCCGGTGGCAATCTGAGCAAAAGCACACCGACCGCCGCCGATGAAAAAGTCAGCAGCGATCACGGTTTCAATGCCGGAGCCAAAGTCGGCGTGGACTACCTGCAAGGCACTACCCAGCAGAACAGCCAGATCAAGGCCGACACGGTGGTGTTGAACAGTGGCGGTGATGCGAGCCTGAACGCTGCGCGGATTGATGCGCGCAATGTCAGCGGCAAAGTGGCGGGTGATCTGTCGGTCGAAAGCCGTCAGGACTCCAGCTCTCACGCCAAGGTCGATGTCGATCTGGGCCTGACCGCCAAGAAGACCCCGGCCGACGACAAGGGCAAACTGGCTGGCACCGACTACAAGGCAACGCTGAAAGCCGATGGCGAATACGCACACAAGGACAGCGTGAAACAGGCGTCCGGTATCAGTGCTGGTCAGGGTGTGAATCTCACCGTCGGCGGCGCTACCCAGCTGACCGGCGCGCGGATTTCCGCCACCGAAGGCAAGGTCGATCTGGGCGGCTCGAAAGTCAGCAGCAGCGACCTGAGCAACCTCGACTACGGCGTAAAAGCCGGCCTGGATCTGCCGCACAAAACCGAAGAAAACGCACCGAAGGTGTCCCTTGAAAACGGCAACCTGAAAGTTGGTCCGGTGACCCTGAGCGGTCATTTCGACAGCCAGGCAACTCAAGCGGGTATTGACGAAAAAGGCTGAGCCGCCATGCATCAAGGGCTGTTCAGCCAGAGTGGCTTGGCAGCCTGGCGGGATGGAAACTGCACCGCGACTGTCGCGGTGCTTTTCATTAGAACCATGGACGGTGAATACCAGGGGGCTTGGTACGCGGGTGGTTCTGCCCACGCAAGGCAGGGATTGCCGCGAATTAGAGCGCCGAAGGGATAGAGGAAAACAGCTTCGTCGGCACACCCGAGGAATCCATTGCTTCGCCTTAATAGGAAGCATTACTATTCACGCCCCTTTCTTCAGCACGCCGCAATGATCCCCATGCTGCCCCGCAGACCCGGCTTTCTTGAGCATTACGAAGAGTTGATCGGCACCTGGACCCGTCGCCTGCGCAATCGCTCGCAGGCCGAGGATCTGGCGCACGACACCTTTGTGCGGGTGCTCGAATCCGATTCGTCGGCGGTACAGCAACCCCGGGCGTATTTGCACCAGACCGCGCGCAATATCGCGGTGGACGGCTATCGGCGTGAGGACCGGCGGGGCGCCATGGAGTCGGAGGCGATCGATCTCAGTGAGGCGCCGACCGGCGACCCGGAGCATTACATGCATGCGATCCAGCTGGCCGATTCCATCGAACGCGCGCTCACGGAGCTTCCGGTCAACTGCCGACGGATTTTCGTCTGGCAGAAGATCGAAGGCCTGACCCAGGCGGAAATCGCCGAGCGCCTGGGCCTGTCCAGGAACATGGTGGAAAAGTATATGATCCGCACCCTGCGGCATCTGCGTGATCGCCTGGACGGGGCGCAATCATGAGCCGCGGCGTCTTTTCACCCCCAGCCAAACAGGACATTCCATGACGGATACTCGTGATTGCGCGTGCGGGCAAACAACGGTGCGCGATGACGCGGCAGGCTGGTTTGTGCGTTTGCAGGAGCCGACCGTCAGCGTCGACGAACAGCAGCGCTTCGACGCGTGGCTGAACGAACATCCGCAGCACCGTGACGAATTCCAGTTGCTGCAAGGCTTGTGGACGGCGGCGGATCTGCTGCCGGCGCCACGGCTTAAAGCTTTGTGCGAAACCCCGCCGACGCGGCGCGAACGCCGTCCGTTGTTGCGTTATGCCGTGGCGGCCAGCGTAGTCGCGGTGGCGCTCGGGCTCGGGCTGTTCAGCGGTTTGAATCACCCGCAAGGTTACAGCGCCGAATTCGCCACCGCGCTGGGCGAGCGCAAGCATGTGGCGCTGCCGGACGGTTCGGTGATCGACCTCAACAGCCGCAGCCGTTTGCAGGTACGTTTCGAAAAGGATCGGCGTCTCATCGAGCTGACCGAAGGCGAAGCGATGTTCAGCGTCGAGCACGACACGTCCCGCCCGTTCGTGGTCGAGGCCGGCAGCGGCAAGGTCACGGTCACCGGCACCCGTTTCGATGTGCGGCGCGACGTGACCCAGACTCGGGTCGCGGTGGAGCAGGGCACTGTCAAGGTGCAGGGCCGGGATGCGGCCGATGCCGATTTCATCAGTCTCACTGCCGGCCTTGGCACGCGGGTCGATGCCCAGGGCAAAGTGGCGCCAGCCTACGCGGTCAACCCGGTGGAACTGACGGCCTGGCGCAGCGGCAAACTGGTGTTCAACAACGCCAGCCTCAGCGAAGTTGCCGAGGAAGTGTCGCGTTATCGCGACAAGCCGCTGAAAGTCGCCAACCCGGCCGTGGCCAATTTGCGCCTGACCAGCGTGTTCAAATCCGACAACACCGATGCCTTGCTCAAGGCCTTGCCGAGCATCCTTCCGGTGGCCGTGCGCACCCTTGCCGACGGCAGCCAGGAAATAATTTCAAAATAAAATTCAGGTTTTTTTCGAGTTCGTCGTCTTCCTGTTCAACTGCAACTGGTTTGCATTAACAGCCGCACACTCTTGCGATCCACAGGACTCCGTTCGACGTGAAAAACTCCACCGCCAACAACAAAAAATCTCCTTGGTTACCGCTGGCGCTTGCGCTGGCGGTCAACGCCGCCGTGCCGATGGCTTTTGCCGCCGAAGCCATTCACATCCGCGCACAGCCGCTGGGCCAGGCCCTGAGCGAACTGGGTCAGCAAACGTCATTGCAGGTGTTTTTCAGCCCGGACCTGGTCGCCGGCAAACAGGCGCCAGCGGTGGACGGTAACCTTTCTCCGGAGCAGGCCCTGCGCCAATTGCTGCAAGGCAGCGGCCTGGATTATCAGATCAATGAAGGCTCGGTGACTTTGTCACCGGCCCCGACTTCCGCTGCCAGCGGCCCGCTGGAACTGGGCGTGACCGACATCAAGGTGGTCGGCGACTGGCTCGGCGACGCCGACGCCGCCGTGGTGCAGAACCACCCCGGCGCGCGCACGGTGATCCGCCGTGAAGCGATGGTCGAGCAGGGCGCGATGAACGTCGGCGACGTGCTGCGCCGCGTGCCGGGTGTGCAGGTGCAGGAAGCCAACGGCACCGGCGGCAGCGACATATCGCTGAACGTCGGCGTGCGGGGTTTGACGTCGCGCCTGTCGCCACGCTCCACGGTGTTGATCGACGGCGTGCCGGCCGCGTTTGCGCCGTACGGCCAGCCACAACTGTCGATGGCGCCGATTTCTTCCGGCAACCTCGACAGCATCGACGTGGTCCGTGGTGCCGGCTCCGTGCGTTACGGGCCGCAGAACGTCGGCGGTGTCATCAACTTCGTGACCCGCGCGATCCCGGAAAAAACCACCGGTGAAATCGGCACCACCCTGGAAACCTCGCAGCATGGTGGCTGGAAACACATCGACACCGCGTTCCTCGGCGGTACCGCCGACAACGGCATCGGCATGGCGCTGTTGTATTCGGGCGTCAACGGCAACGGTTACCGCGAGCGCAACAACGGCAACGACATCGACGACGTGATCCTCAAGACCCATTGGGCGCCGACCGATCAGGACGATTTCAGCCTCAACTTTCACTACTACGACGCCAGCGCGGACATGCCCGGCGGCCTGACGCAGAAGCAGTACGACGACAAACCGTTCCAGTCCGACCGCGACTACGACGGCTTCAGCGGCCGCCGCAAGGACGTGTCGTTCAAGTGGATCCGGCAGATCGACGAGCGTACCCAGGCGGAAGTGCTGACCTACTATTCCGACAGCTTTCGCGGCAGCACCATCGCCGCTCGCGATCAGAAAACCCTCAGCTCGTTTCCGCGCTCCTATTACACGCTGGGCATCGAGCCGCGCGTTTCGCGTGTGTTCGACGTCGGCCCGACCACTCAGGAAGTCAGCGTCGGTTACCGTTATTTGAAAGAGGCGATGCACGAGCAGTCGAGCCGTCTGGCGCTGGTCAACAATGTGCCAGTGGTCACCCAGACCTCCGACGGTCATGTGTTCCAGGACCGCACCGGTGGCACCGAGGCCAACTCGGTGTACATCGACAACAAGATCGACGTCGGCAACTGGACCGTGACTCCGGGCATTCGCTTCGAACACATCAGCACCGACTGGCATGATCGCGCCGTGCTCGACACCGCCGGCAAACGCGTGCCGGAAAAAAACCGCAGCATCGAAAGCAACGAGCCGCTGCCGGCCCTGAGCGTGATGTATCACCTGTCCGATGCGTGGAAGCTGTTCGCCAACTACGAGACCTCGTTCGGCAGCCTGCAGTACTTCCAGCTCGGCCAGGGCGGCTCGGGTGACCAGACCGCCAATGGTCTGGAGCCGGAGAAAGCCAAGACCTACGAAATCGGCACGCGCTACAGCGATGACGTGTGGGGCGGGGAAGTGACGCTGTTCTACATCGACTTCGATGACGAACTGCAATACATCAGCAACGACGTGGGCTGGACCAACCTCGGCGCGACCAAGCACCAGGGTATCGAAGCGTCGGTGCACTACGACATGGCGGCGCTTGACCCGCGCCTTGATGGCCTGACCGCCAACGCCGGTTTCACTTACACCCGCGCGACCTACGAAGGCGAGATTCCGGGCTTCAAGGGCCGCGACCTGCCGTTCTACTCGCGTCAGGTGGCGACCGTCGGCCTGCGTTACGACATCAACCGCTGGACCTACAACATCGACGGCTTCGCCCAGTCCAAACAGCGCTCGCCGGGCACCGGCGTGAATGCTGATGGCAGCTTCAATGGCAATTACATCACCGAAGGCACGGCGGACGGGCAGTACGGCGACATTCCGGGCTACGTGACCTGGAACGTGCGCGGCGGCTATGACTTCGGTCCGCAGCTGTCGAACCTGAAGCTCGGCGCCGGGGTGAAGAACATCTTCGACAAGCAGTACTTCACCCGCTCCAGCGACAACAACTCGGGGATCTACGTGGGCACGCCGCGGACGTTCTTCGTGCAGGCCAGCGTAGGCTTCTGATCTGCACTGATGGTTCCTCCGTCGAACCGTCTGCGTGGGAACACCTCCGCGTCCGCTTTTCTTGGGACGCGGAGCGTCCCTGGCTGCGTTCCCACGCAGAGCGTGGGAACGATCTGAACACATCAGATCAGGCTCAGACCTTCAGAGCTTTCCCGCCAATCGCCACCGCTACCAGCAACGTCGCCATCAACCCGAAGGCAAAACTCAGGCTGCTGGCGTGGGCGACAAAGCCGATCACCGCCGGCCCCGCCAGAATCCCCGCATACCCCAACGTAGTGATTGCCGGCACCGCGATGCTTTCCGGCATCACCGTCTGCTTGCCCACCGCGGTGTACAGCACTGGCACGATGTTCGAACAGCCAGCACCGACCAGCGCATAACCGAGCAGCGCGGCTTGCCAGCTCGGGGCGAAGGTCGCCAGAAACAGTCCCGCCGCCGCCAGCAGACCGCCAAACAGAATGATCCGGGTTGCGCCCAATGCCCGGACAATCCGGTCACCGGTCAAACGACCGGCCGTCATGGTCAATGCGAACGCTGCGTAACCCAATCCCGCATAGGCCGTGTCGATTCCGCGCTCCTGCGCCAGGAACACCGCGCTCCAGTCCAGCGCTGCGCCTTCAGTGAGGAACACGATGAAGCACATGCCGCCGATGAACAGCACAATCCCGTGGGGCACCGCGAACGCCGGGCCGGTGCTTTCACTGCCGTAAGGCAACATGTGCGGCACCGCCTTGAACAGCGCGGCGATCAACACCACGACCACCACCAGCATCGCCGCCAATGGCGACAGCCCGAGACCGAGCAGGGCGCTCACGCCCGCTGCACCGACGATCCCGCCGAGGCTGAACAGGCCGTGGAACCCCGACATCATGTTCTTGCCGCTGGCCCGCTCGACGATCACCGCTTGCAGGTTCACCGTCGAATCCACCGTACCGAGCCCGGCGCCGAACATGAACAACGTGGCGATCAGCGCCGGAATCGACGACACCGTCGCCAGCAACGGCAATGCCGCGCAGATCAGCAGCGTGCCGCCGGTGGCCACCTTCCGACAGCCGAACCGGGTGGCCAGAATCCCCGCCAGCGGCATTGCCAGAATCGAACCGACGCCCAGGCACAGCAACAGCAACCCCAGCGTCCCTTCATCGAGCCCGGCGCGCGCCTTGGCGTAGGGCACCAGCGGCGCCCACGCGGCGATGCCGAGCCCGGCGATGAAGAAGGCGATGCGCGTGGACATCTGTTCGAGGCGTCCGGGAACGAACGTGTCTTGAGGGGTGAGGCTGGTCATAACGATCCTTGGCAAAAAACGTTTCAGCAGCGGACATCCTTGCACAGCTCTTTCGATGGAGCGAGCCCGCTCGCGTCTGCAGGGCGTTGCGATTTACAGTGGCGTCCCTGTCGACGGGAAAAACAAGGGCGGGTTCATGACGCAGTTCTACGATGCACGGGGCAATATCTACGGGGTCGTTTCGCCTCGGGCGCTACGCGATGCCGGTATCGACTTACCGACCAGCGCCGCGCAATGCGCGTCGTCGCGCCAGACGTGGAGTACCGCAGCCATCGCGCAGTGTTGCGATTGGCCCGACGGTCAACGTCCCGTCGGCAGCAAATCCCATCGCAGCGATGGCCTGTTGATCGGCCCGTTTCAATCCGCGCCCCCCTTCGACCTGCTGATCGTCAACACCGACGGCACGCTGGCCGAGCGCAGCGGCAACGGCCTGACGATTTTCTCCCGGGCGCTGCTTGAACAAGGGCTGATGCCGGAGGAGGGGGCGACGCTGCGGGTGCATCACGACAAACAGGATGCGCCATCACCCGTGCCGACCTCGGTCAAACCAGCGCAGGTGGCGGGCGTGCACGGCTTTTGGCTGGACCTCGGCCAGCCCGGTTTCGGCCCGGTGGCCGTCGGTGCGCTTGGGGTTGAACCGGTGCCGTTCAACGGCGTGGAGGTCAACCGTGTTCGGCCGTTGGCGCAACTCGATCCCGCCTGGGCGCACAGCCAGTTTGTGCGGATCGGTAATCCACATTGCGTGACGCTGGTGCAGGATGAAGCCGCACTGCCGAGCAACGCGCAGATGCTTGAACCGCCGCTGGCGGACAGTCTGACCGCTATCGCCTATGCCATGCCCACCGGCGCCGGCCAGCCGTGCCCGGCCGGGGTCAACCTGCAATGGGCGACGCGCGCCGGGGATCAGCGCATTGTGGCGCGGGTGTTCGAACGGGGCGAGGGACCGACCGCTTCCTCAGGCACCAGCGCCAGCGCGGTGGCGAGCGCTGCATGGCGAGTGGGTTGGGTGTCGGCGGGAGAGGTGCAAGTGGTGATGCCGGGCGGTACGGCGCCGATTTTGCTGGAGGAGCGCGATGACGAGTTGGCCGGCGTGCGCCTGTTCGGCACTGCAATGCGAAATGAAACATAGCTGAGGGTCAGAAGCGCCCGACCGTGTCGCTCACGGCTCCGCTGGTGAATACGTTGTTCGCACCCGCCTGCCAGTACACCGCTGCCGGAGTCTGGCCACGGACGATGCATTTCCACTCCAGTCTTTGCTGGCCCGGCACCTCGACCGTTGCGCTCCAGCGGTTATTGTTCAGCGTCAGCGCAATTGCATGTTGTGGATCCCACGCGCCGAACTCCAGCGACGATCCGACGGCATAGACGCGTTCACCGGATTGTGGATTGGCATTGTCGCAGTGGACGTTGACGTTGAGTGCAGCCGGTTCGACCGCTGTGCTCCAGATCCGGATATCGCCGTTGTCCCAGCTCAAGGTCGGCGTGCCCATGCCCTGCGGCAACTGTTGCAGATCGGATTTCAGCGCAATCACCAACGTCCCGCTCATCCCCGAGGTGGTAGCAACCAAGCCCGAATAGGCGGTGTTGAAGCGAATCGGCGAATCGGCGCGGATACCAGCGCCCTTGCGCAGTTTGATCAATTGCCGGATCAGTTGATCGCGCTGCCAGTCATACATGTGCGGCCAGTACACGGTCGGCGTGCCGGGACTGCTGAGGATGTAGGCGTAAGCCAGATTGACCAGTGGATCGGGCAACGCCCAGTGATGTTGGCCACCATAGGCCCCAGGCGAATAACCGGTGTCATGATTGTCGACGAAGGTCACTGCGATTGCTCTCCAGGCAGGATCCGGATTGCCATTCAAGCCGTGGCGCCACTCGGCGAGCGAGCCATTTTGCATACGCTCCTTGAGGGCAAAATCAAACACAGTACAGTGCGAGCGATCCGACCAGTCTTTGAGCACATCCTGCCAGCTCGCATTGTGTCGCCAGTCGCCCGGCGGATATTCGTTGGGGCCTTTCCAGTTCTCGCCGACGCAGAATTTCAGGTTGCCGAAGGCGTTCATCCAGCGATCCACGGTTTCCGGTGCGTAGCCTCGGACGAAGTCAAAGCGCAGGCCTTGAGCACCGTAGTTGTCGCGCAGATTGATGAATTCTTTTTTGAAGGTGTCGAAGACTCGCGCACTGGCGGTGTTCAGATCCGCTGAGCCATCCATGAATGCATCACCTTCGTCACATTGCGCGCAGTCTTGCCGCCACTCGTTGCTCCCTCTCGGGAACATCGAATAGACCGCTTTATCGTTCATGTGATTGGGCACCACGTCGTAGACGACTTTCACCCCCGCGTTGTTGAGCGCCAGCACCGCTTGTTTGAGTTGCTGATCACTGCCGTAACGACTGTTCTTGTCGAAGCTGCTCCAGAAGTAGCCTTCGCCACCACCTGAGGTCTGGGCCTGGCTGTCGATCCAGCTTGAGCTGTCCGTCCAGGCTGGCGGTAACCAGGCAAGGGTAAATCCGTCTTTGCCAATTGTTGGCGCCTGTTGCGCCAGCACTGAATACCAGGGCGTTTGGTTGCGGCTGGAATTCCAGTGAAAAACTTGCAGCAGAATCTCTGTGCCGCTGCCGTTGCGAACGCCGGCCATCGCCGCTGTCGCCGTGGCGATGGCCAGACAGACAGCGAAAATGAGGCGAATGGGTGAAGTCCCTTTCATGATCGTCCCCCCGGGAACGATGGATCCCTTGGGACTTACTGTGGGCCTGCGCGCAGCGCTTGTCGCCTGTCAGATCTGACAGGTCGACGCTATCCTTTTGCGATAAAACCGACCCGATCCATAACCATGAAACCGTTCATTGGGCCTTGAACAGCTTTATGGCGACAACAGTGTTATCGACCACCGTCACGTACAGCAGGGCTTTGGGTTGCGTCTCGGGGCTTTGAAAACACTCGACGATTACAGCCTGCGCTGTGCAGGCTTGCAGCGCCAAACGGTCTGCCTGACGTAACTGGCGTTTCACTGCGGCACTCAGCGGAATCGGTGGATGGCCCGCGCGAACGTCTGCGCAAAATCTCGAAGTGACTTCTCTCGGGGTGGGGGGCGGTGGTGATTCAAGGCCCGCGTCTGCAAACAGATGATTGAGTTGCTCCGCCGCACTGACCGCTCGGGGGAAACCGGCGAAGGCCGAAGCCTGCAGCAGTATTTCAGTCAATTCACCCGGTGCGAGGCCCGATGCCAGGCCGGTTTTGAGGTGCACGCTCAGCGGTGGCCCGAACATGCCCGAGGCGACAATGGCGGCAAGGGACACCGCTTCGCGCAATCGCGGATCAAGACCAGGCCGCGAGTGTAAATGTCCGTACACCACGCCGACGGCCAGTTGGCCCAATGCGGGAACGGTATGGAACAGGGCGTCGAGTCTGGCCCCGCCATCGGGTACGAGTTCGACAAACGTATGGCGGCCCTCCTGGTAAAGCGTGGCCATGGGATCGGAAGTGGTCTTTTGATTCATGTCGCGTCCTCACGGATCAATGAGGATGGCAGCGGGGCAACAGCGCGCGAACTACGGCATGACAGGCGTCCATCGGAAGCAGTCGGCGCCGTTGCGGCGCCGACTTCTACACCTTAGACGAATTCCACCACCGGCATCTGTCGCTTCATCAGCACATTGCCGTTGCGGATCGAATACAGCGGCAGGCCCTGGCTGCGGATCACTTCGTAATCGCTGTCCGCCGACAGGATCAGCAGGTTCGCCGGTCGGCCCTGTTCCAGACCGTAGCGCTCACCGAGGTGCATGGCCTTGGCGCTGTTGTCGGTGACCAGATCCAGCGCGCTTTGCAGGTTGCGGTAACCGAGCATGTGGCAGATGTGCAGGCCGGCTTCGAGGACCCGCAGGATGTTGCCGTTGCCCAGCGGATACCACGGATCGACGATCGAATCCTGACCAAAGCAGACGTTCATGCCCGCTTCGAGCAGTTCGTTGACGCGGGTCACGCCGCGGCGTTTCGGGAAGTTGTCGAAGCGCCCTTGCAGGTGAATGCTTTCGGTCGGGCAGGAGACAAAACTGATCCCCGAATGGCCGAGCAGGCGGAACAGTTTGGCGCAGTAGGCGTTGTCGTAGGAG
This sequence comes from Pseudomonas glycinae, assembly GCF_001594225.2. Lineage (GTDB taxonomy): Bacteria > Pseudomonadota > Gammaproteobacteria > Pseudomonadales > Pseudomonadaceae > Aquipseudomonas > Aquipseudomonas glycinae. Next base: position 1,203,996 of record NZ_CP014205.2, on the reverse strand, counting down.
CCCATCGCAGTGGTGTGGCTGGCGGTTACGAGGGCGCCCATGTCGCGGCTGCGGGCCTCTTCGGCCAGCACTTCGAGGAAGCGCGAATGCGGGTCGTCGGTTTCGTCGCAGTGCACGTCCACCAGGCAGCCGGTGCGCTCGGCCAGATCCATCAGGAACTTCACCGAGCTGACGCCCTGGTCGCGGGTGTACTCGAAATGCGGAATCCCGCCGACCACATCCGCGCCCATACGGATCGCTTCTTCCATCAGCTCGCGGCCATTGCGGAACGACTCGATGCCTTCCTGAGGGAACGCGACGATTTGCAGGTCGATCAGGTGACGGCTTTCCTCGCGCACTTCGAGCATCGCCTTGAGCGCGGTGAGTTGCGGGTCGGTGACGTCGACGTGGGTGCGCACATGCTGGATGCCGTGGGCGGCGAGGGTCTGAATGGTTTTCTTCGCCCGGGTTTTGGTGTCTTCCTGGGTGATGGTGACCTTGCGCTCGCCCCAGCACTCGATGCCTTCGAACAGCGTGCCGCTCATGTTCCAGCGCGGCTCGCCAGCGGTGAGGGTGGCGTCGAGGTGAATGTGCGGCTCGACGAAGGGCGGCACCACCAGGTTGCCGCCGGCGTCGAGGTCGTCGGGGCCCAGGGTCGGCGCTTCGGTCTGGCGCGCGATGCTGCGGATCAGGCCGTCTTCGAGGTGCAATTCGTGCAGACCTTCCTGGTTGCGCAGTCGGGCGTTGATGATGTGCATCGGGCGAATCCTTTTATAGATCTTGTAGAGGGGCGGCCGCGTTGCGGGCGCCGAGCAGACCGGTCACTGCGATATACGTTAACGCGGCAACGGCGATCCCCACTAGCGGCGCGACCCACGGCGAGCCGAACGCGGCGACGGTTCCGGCCGCGTAAGCCGCGAGCCCCGGCCAGTTGAACGCCGGTAACCGTGCGTCGGCCAGACGCGGATAACGCCCGCGCCAGCGGAAGAAAAAGTCCGCCATGATCACGCCGCCAATCGGCGGGATCACCGTGCCGAGCAGGATCAGATATGGCACCAGCATGTCGTACATGCCCAGCAACGCGAGTGCCGTGCCGATCACGGCGCCGGCCAGGGTCACGGTCTTGCGGCGCCCGGTGCGCAGCAGGTTGCAGCCGGCGACGGCGAAGTTGTAGATGGTGTTGTCCTGGGTGCTCCAGATGTTCAGCAACAGCATCGCCATCGCCGCCATGGCAAAGCCCTGCAACAGCAGCACTTCAACCACATCGGGCTGTTGGTAGACGATCGCGCCATAGGCGCCGATCAGCACCATCAGGCCATTGCCGATGAAAAAGCCGATCAGGCTGGCCAGCACCGCGACCCTTGCCGAACGGGAAAAACGCGTCCAGTTGGTGGCCTGGGTCGCGCCGCTGACGAAGGTGCCGAACACCAGCGTGATGGCGGTCGACCAGTCCAGCGAACCGCTGGGCACGACGCTGAGCAATCCGTCGAGGCCGCCGACTTTCACAGTCGCGACCCACATCGACAGCATCAGCAGCAACATCATAGCCGGCACCGCGATGTACGACAGGATCTCCAGGCCGCGATAACCGATATACGCTGTGGCGCAGAACACCAGGCCGAACAGCACCATCAGGCCCAGCACCGTGGCTTCGTTCAAGTCGAAATACTTGCCCAGCACCACCGCCGCCGTCGCGGTGCCCCAGGCGTACCAGCCGATCTGGGTGAACCCGAGGATCAGGTCGCTGAGCTTGCTGCCGACTTCGCCAAAACAGAAGCGCCCCATCAGCACCGAGTTCAGCCCGCTCTTGAAGGCGATGTAACCCAGGCCTGCGGCGTACACGCCGAGCAGCAGGTTGCCGATGACGATGACGGCGAGCATTTCGCCGAAGTTGAACGCCACGCCGAGCTTGCCGCCGGCAAACATGGTCGCGGTGAAAAAGGTGAAGCCCAGCAGCACCATCGCCGTGGAGGCCAGGCCTTTGCGCGCGTGCATCGGCACTTCACTGAGGGGGTAATCGTTGCCGGGATCGTTTTGCGTCATGGGGGCGTTCCTTGCTGGAAAGGGGAGGACGCGAAGTGGTTGCAGCGGTCGTGCCAAACGCGATGTTGCGGGTATTTATAGACGAGACCCGGATGATCGGCGCGAAAGCAGTGCATCGGGCGCCGTACCGAACCATGTGGGAGCAGAGCTGTTGCCACGGGGGGACGGGATTGATCAGAGGAACCGCAGCAGCGCCGCGATGCGGTGCCACACGTAAGACGAGAAGGGCGTGCCGTACACGTATATCAGAGGCGGGCCGTCGCCGCGCACGCCGCGGCGAATCTGTCGCCCGTTGAAATCAAAGACCTGATCCAGCAGCCAGTCCGTCATGGGCCTGTCCTCTTGGCGGGTTCGAGCCAAAAAGCAAAGGCGTAAAAAAACCACCGGTCTCGGTGGTTTTTTTGTGTCGCGGGATTCACTCGCCGCGATAGATGCAACCGCTGGTGCAGGTCTCGTGGATGCGGATCGCACTGAGTTCCGGCAGCAGGGGCTTCAATTCATTCCAGATGAATTTGGCCAGCACTTCGCTGGTCGGGTTTTCGAGGCCCGGAATGTCGTTGAGGTAGTTGTGGTCGAGACGCTCGTACAGCGGCTTGAAAATCGCCTTGATCTCGGAGAAATCACGGATCCAGCCCGTGTGCGGATCGAGGTCGCCGCTCAGGTGAATCGCCACTTTGAACGAGTGACCGTGCAGGCGTCCGCACTTGTGGCCGTCCGGTACGTGGGGCAGGCGGTGGGCGGATTCGAACGTAAATTCCTTGAAGATTTCCACAGTGATTTCAGCTCTGTTCAGATGGCGTTCGCCGCAGCGAATTCGGGCAGGCGGCGAGTTTACCAGCTTGTCTTCGGCTGTGCTGACTAAAGGGTCAGCAAGCGCTCGGCGAGGCGACCATTGGCAGTCAGTTCAAGGAACTCATCACCCAATCGGCGACTTTCGTCCATCGCCGCGCGCCAGTATTTCTGTCGGCTCGGCGCATCGCCCATGAAGCGTTTGAAGTCGTTACGGTCGGGGAGTTTGCCGTAGGGCAGGCGCGCCAGGTATTCCTTCGACGGTGCGAGCAACAGCACGTCCTGCAAGCGCTCGGTCGAGGCTTTGCGCCACGGCAGGGTCTTGTCGAACCAGCCCGGGATCACCCGGTCGGTGAAGTGCGGATAGAGCACGATGCCGTCGCCGCTGTAGGGCAGGTCGAGGTGATAGTCCAGCAGACCGCCGTCGCGGAACGTGCCGGCACCGGCGCCCGGCAGGTCGCGCACGCCTTCCATGACCATCGGGATCGAGCCGGACGCCAGCAGCGCCTGACGCAGGTTGCCGGCATCGAGGGCGACGAAACGTGACGGGAAGTCATTCAGCGCATGCACCGGCGGCGCCAGGCGCGGGTCGTGGATGATCAGCCGTTCGAAGTGCCGCGACAGCCGCGCGCGGCCCCGCAGGTTGTCGGCGATCACCGAGCCCAGCGCCAGCCCGAGCCGGCCGCGATGGTCGTCCGCCAGCCCGCCGTGGCTTTTGACCACCATGATGTTCAAGCGGTAATGGGCGTTGGTCAAAAGGCTGGCATCGCGTCCGTCGAGCAAGTCATCGAGCATGCGTCGCGAGCTGCGGCTGACCTCGGCAATGGTCACGCCTTTGTTGAAGTTCTGCTCGGTGTACAGATGACCGAGGCGGCGGATGCCTTCGGCGGCGTCCGGCAGACAAGCGCTGGCGAAGCGCCAGGAGCCCACCGACGCACCGATCAGCGAACGCTCGCGTGGCGCCGCCGGCAACCATTCGCCGAACAACGCCAGATCCAGCCCCTGAATCCCCAGCGCCTTCGGCCCACCGGCAGCGCCGGGCAGGGTGCCGACGTCGGCGGCGTTCAGGCCTTGGGCACGAATGCGCGCCATGGCCCGGGGGCCGGCCTTGAGGGTGAGGGCAGGAAACTTGATGTGGATGGCGGTCATACCGGTCTCGATCGTTAGCAAGCGAAAGATTATAAGCACATGTTGCCGTGACTGCAGGAGCAGGCCCAATGATGGCCATTCAGTTTCAGTTAAGTTCGCACCGTTAAGGTGCCGCCCGTAGCAATACATAAAAATACGGAGACACCATGAAAACCCTGACTGCCCTGACCCTCGCCTCGATCATCGGCCTCGCCGCCAGCACCGTTCACGCCCGCGATCTCGGCCCGGATGAAGCCCTGCGTCTGCGCGACGCTGGTACTATCGTCTCCTTCGAGAAGCTCAACGCCACCGCGCTGGCCAAACACCCGGGTTCAACGATCACCGACACCGAGCTGGAAGAGCAGTACGGCAAGTACATCTACCAGATCGAACTGCGTGATCCGCAGGGCCTGGAATGGGATCTGGAACTGGACGCGGTGAGCGGGCAAGTGCTCAAGGATCATCAGGATACGTAATGAAGGTGAATGTTCGTGCCACCCGCTGTACAGCATTGGCGCTGGTGATGTTTTGCTCGACGGCCATGGCCCGCGACCTGGGTCCCGACGAAGCCCTCAATCTGCGCAAGCAGGGCGTGATCCTGCCGCTGGAGCAGGTATTGCAGCAGGCGATGGACCGTTATCCCGGCGCGAAACTGCTGGAAGTCGAGCTGGAAGAAAAACACGACGTCTACATTTATGAAGTCGAGTTGCTGACCGTCGAAGGTGTGGCCCGTGAGCTGCATCTGAAGGCCGACACCGGCGAACTCGTGAAAGACAAGGAAGATTGACCGATGCGCTTGCTTCTGGTGGAAGACCACGTACCGCTGGCCGACGAACTGCTCGCCGGCCTGCAACGTCAGGGCTACGCGGTGGACTGGCTGGCGGACGGGCGCGACGCGGTCTACCAGGGCAGCAGCGAGCCCTACGACCTGATCGTCCTCGACCTCGGTTTGCCCGGCGTGCCAGGGCTTGAGGTGCTGGCGCAATGGCGCGCCGGCGGTCTGACGATTCCGGTGCTGATCCTCACCGCCCGCGATTCCTGGGCCGAGCGTATCGAAGGTCTGAAGGCCGGCGCCGATGATTACCTGACCAAACCCTTTCACCCGGAAGAGCTGTATTTGCGCATTCAGTCGCTGCTGCGCCGCTCCAAGGGCCAGGCCAACCAGCCGACGCTCAAGGCCGCCGGGCTGCACCTGGACGAGGGCCGCCAGTGTGTCGTGCGCGACGGTGCCGACATTCAGCTGACCGCCGCCGAATTCCGTCTGTTGCGCTACTTCATGTTGCACCCGGAACAGATCCTCTCCAAAAGCCACCTCGCCGAACACCTCTACGACGGTGAGACCGAACGCGATTCCAACGTGCTTGAAGTCCACGTCAATCATCTGCGGCGCAAGCTCGGCAAGAGCGTCATCGAAACCCGTCGTGGTCAGGGTTATCTGTTTGGCGGACAGGCTTCGTGAGATCGATCCAGCGCCGCTTGAGCCTGGGGTTGATCAGCGTGCTGGTGGTCGTCGGCGTACTGCTGGCGCAAACCAGTCTGTGGCTGTTTGAAGTCGGATTGCAGCGCTATCTCGAAGCCGGCTTGCGTAACGACAGCGAGAGCCTGCTGGTGGCGCTGGTTCGCGGGCCGCAAGGCTTGCAGCTGGATGAGCGGCACTTGTCGCCGGCCTATCAGCGACCGTTTTCCGGGCATTACTTCCGTATCGATTTCGCCGACAGCCATTGGCGCTCCCGCTCGCTGTGGGATCAGGATCTGCCGCTTCTCGAACGCTCCGGCCTGCACAGCAACCTGCAACTGGGGCCGGACGGTCAGCAACTGCTGGTGTTGCGCTCGGACTATCGACGGCTCGGTCAGTCGATTTCCATCAGCGTGGCCCAGGATTACACGCCGGTGCGCGAGAGTTTCCAGCGCATGCGCCAGATCGGCCTTGGCCTCGGGCTGGCCGGGTTGCTGCTGATTCTGTTGTTGCAACGTCTGACCGTTCGCCGCGCCTTGCGGCCGCTGGAAAAGGCCCGCGAGCAGATCGCCCAGTTGCAGCAGGGCCAGCGTTCACAACTCGATGAACAAGTGCCGGCGGAACTGGAGCCGCTGGTGGCGCAGATCAACCACTTGCTGGCGCACACCGAAGACAGCCTCAAGCGCTCGCGCAATGCGCTGGGCAATCTCGGGCATGCGCTGAAAACCCCTTTGGCAGTGCTGCTCAGTCTGGCGTCGAGTGAAAGGCTCGATGCACACCCGGAGCTGCGCAAGATTCTCAAGGAACAACTGGAGCAGGTTCAGCAACGGCTGAACCGTGAGCTCAATCGTGCGCGCCTGTCCGGCGATGCGTTGCCGGGAGCACTGTTTGATTGCGACGCCGAACTGCCGGGGTTGTTGTCGACGTTGAACATGATCCACGGCGAACATCTGGAGCTGAGTTATGTGGCGCCGCCGGGCCTGCAATTGCCGTGGGATCGTGAGGACCTGCTGGAGTTGCTCGGCAACCTGCTGGACAACGCCTGCAAATGGGCCGATGCCGAGGTGCGGCTGAGCGTGGTCGAGCGTACGGATGGCTTCGCCCTGAACGTTGAAGATGACGGGCCGGGGATTCCCGAATTGCAGCGTGCTCAGGTGTTCAGTCGTGGTACGCGACTGGACGAGCAGACCGACGGGCATGGCTTGGGCCTGGGGATTGTGCGCGACATCGTCGACACCTGGGGTGGGTTGCTGGTGTTGGGTGAGAGTGAGTGGGGCGGTTTGAAGGTGGTGATCGAATTGCCTAAACGCTGATTTCCGTCATTCCACAAACCTGTGGGAGCAGCCAGGCGGGCTCCCACAGGGACTTTGCGATGAACCCTAGACCCGAAACTGATCCATCAAGCTCTGCTGCTGATTCGCCAGGCTATTGAGCGACTGACTCACCCGCGCCGATTCATTCGCCTGCCCCGACAGCGACTCCGTCACATCACGAATCGTCGCCACGTTGTTGTTGATCTCTTCGGCCACCGCGCTCTGTTCTTCGGCAGCGCTGGCGATCTGCAGGTTCATGTCGCTGATCACCGTCACCGCATCGCCGATCTGGCGCAGCGCGGTCACGGCCTGACCGACCTGTTCAACGCTACCCTGAGCCTGACGATGGCTGTTGCCCATCGAGCCGACCACGTCCTGGGTGCCGTTCTGCAGTTGCTCGATGACCTGACGGGTTTCTTCAACCGACTCTTGGGTGCGGCGGGCGAGGTTGCGTACTTCATCGGCGACTACCGCAAAGCCGCGTCCGGCTTCACCGGCACGGGCGGCTTCAATGGCGGCGTTCAGGGCCAGCAGGTTGGTCTGCTCGGCGATGGCGCGGATGGTTTCCAGCACGGTGCCGATCTTCTCGCTGTTGGCGGCCAGGCCTTCGACTTGCACCATCGCCGCGCTCATGTCGGCGGCGAGGGTGTCGATGCTGGCGGTGGTGCGGTCGATCACGGTCAGGCCCTGACGGGTGGCGCGGTCGGCGTCTTTGGCGGCTTCGGCGGCTTGCGCAGCGCTGCGGGCCACGTCCTGGGCAGTGGCGCTCATTTCGTGGGACGCGGTGGCGACCTGATCGACCTGACGGTATTGCTGCTCCATGCCGGCGCTGGTCTGGGTGGCGATCGCGGAAGACTGATCGGCAGTGTTGCGCGCATCCTGCACCGAGCGTTTCACCTCGGCGATGATCGGTTGCAGCTTGTCGAGAAAGCGGTTGAACCAGCCGGCCAACTGGCCAAGCTCGTCCTTCTTGTCATAGGCCAGACGCCGGGTCAGGTCGCCTTCGCCGCTGGCGATGTCTTCCAGCATGTGGGCCACGCCGAGGATCGGTTTGGTCACGCTGCGCGCCATCAGCCACACCAGCAACAGGCCGATCAGCGCCGCGAGTACGCCCAGGCTCAGTTCGATCAGGGTACCCGACGTGTTGCTGGCATCCAGTTGTTGCTTGAGCGCTTCGGCGCGCTCCACCAGCACTTTCTCCGGCACATCAAGCAGCACGCCCCACGACGGGCCGCCGGGAATCGGCTGGAACGGCGACAGCACTTTCAGTTGCGCGTTGCTGTGCAGGCTGCTGACGGTTTGGTTCGAGGCGAGCAGACGCAGCAGTTCGGCGCCGCTGGTGGTGTCCACGGCATCCAGGCGCTGGCTGAGTTTATTGGCGTCCGGGCTGTAACCGGCGAGCAGGCCGGCGGGGCTGACGATGCTCACGGCGGTCTGGCCGTCGTAGAGCTTTTTGCTGGCGTTCTGGCTGATCGCTTGCAGGCTGTTGAGGTTGATGTCCACCGACAGCGAGGCGATGACTTTGCCGTTGACCATCAGCGGGAACACGATGCTGGTCATCAGCACCTTTTGCCCGTCGATCACATAGAAATAGGGTTCGATCACGCACGGCTTGAGCGTGGTGCGGGGGCAGGTGAACCATGCGTTGGCGGCCTGGCCGCTGGGGCCGGTGCTGGTGTCGGTCATGTCGCTTTCCGGCAGGGCCATCGAGGTCACCTTGCCCGGGGTCGGCTGCGACCAGTACAGGGCGAAGCGGCCCTTGTCGTTGCTGCCCAGTTCAGCTTGGCCGGCAAACAGCTCGTCCTTGCCGTCCAGCGCGTTGGCCTCGAACACCAGCGACAGACCGAGCAGATCCGGATTGGCTTGCAAGGCCGATTTCACCTGACGGGTCATGTCTTCGCGCAGGTCGAAGGCATCGAGGAAGCGCTTCTCGGCCTGTTCGCGCAGGAACAGCACCTGACGCGAGAAACCGTGGCCATATTGATAGGCGTCCATGAATTGCTGGCGAATGCCCGCCGCCTGGACTTCGCCCTGGGATTCGATGCGGGCCTGGGCCGATTCGGTGAGCATTTCCATGCTCGAAGCTTTCACCAGTTCGGAACTGTGCTCCATGCGATACAGCGAAAGACCCACCAACAGGGTCACGATACCGGCCAGGCAGAGCCCGGCGAGCAGGGTGATTTTCCATTGGATGGAAAGTTGTCTGAGTGACATGGAAACGTCCTTATTCGATAAATATCTGAGACTTTGCAATGTAACGGCCGCGTTTCGGCTTTCTTTACGGCGTAAATGCAATAGGGCGAATTGACGCATGTTGTGGCGCATATGCCCTGTTCAGCGCATTGATCATGGAAAGTTACACAGTGTTGCGACCCGTCGCTTTGACACTGCGCCCGCGCTGCGGCACAGTGCGCGCCCTTCTAATAAGACCCTCTATGCAAATCCGCTGGCGACCTTCGTGGCTTGTCGGCCGGACTCATTCTGTCTGGCGGTGAATGGCTTCACCGTCGTGTTTTCGAGGTAGTGAAATGAATGCAGTGATTGCTGCGGTCGGCGTCATGCTGATCCTCAGCCTGTCCCGGGTGCATGTGGTGATCGCATTGATCGTCGGTGCGCTGGTCGGTGGCCTGACCGGTGGTCTGGGCATCGACGCCACGCTCAAGGCCTTCAACAGTGGCCTGGGTGGCGGGGCGACGGTGGCGTTGTCCTACGCGTTGCTCGGCGCTTTCGCCGTGGCGATTGCCAAGTCCGGCCTGGCCCACGCGCTGGCCGACAAGGCCCTGGCGATGGTCGATCGTCAGCATGCGACCGGTGGCGGCAGCGTCAAATGGCTGCTGATCGGCCTGCTGTGGGTGGTGGCGATCGCGTCGCAGAACATCCTGCCGATTCACATTGCGTTCATTCCGCTGCTGGTGCCGCCGCTTCTCTATGTACTGACCAAGCTGCAACTGGACCGACGCCTGATCGCCTGCGTCATGACTTTCGGCCTGATCACGCCGTACATGTTCCTGCCGGTGGGCTTCGGCAACATTTTCCTCAACGAGATCCTGCTGGCCAACGTTGCCCGCAGTGGCGTGGACATCAGCGGGATCAACGTCACCCATGCCATGGGCATTCCGGCGCTGGGCATGCTGGTGGGGCTGGGCATCGCCTTTATCAGTTATCGCAAGAAGCGCGTCTACGACCTGGGGAAAATCGAGCAGGTCGAGCAGGTGGCGGTGCAGTACAACCCGCGAAGCCTGTTGATCGCCGGTGTCGCCATTGCCGCAGCCTTCATTATTCAGTTGCTGCTGGATTCGATGATTATCGGGGCGCTGGCCGGTTTCCTGATCTTCTCGGCGTCGGGCATCGTCAAATGGCGCGAGACGGACGACCTGTTTACCGAAGGCATGAAGATGATGGCGATGATCGGCTTCATCATGATCGCCGCTTCCGGATTCGCCGAAGTGATGAAGGCCACTGGCGAGGTACAGACTTTGGTCGAGTCTTCGGCGTCGTGGATCAATCACAGCAAGGGCATCGGTGCCTTGCTGATGCTGCTGGTCGGGCTGCTGGTGACCATGGGCATCGGCTCGTCGTTTTCCACGGTGCCGATTCTGGCGGCGATTTTCGTGCCGCTTTGCGTGCAACTGGGCTTCAGCCCGATCGCCATTGTCTGCATCGTCGGCACGGCCGGTGCCCTGGGCGACGCCGGTTCGCCCGCCTCGGACTCGACCCTCGGCCCGACCTCCGGTCTGAACATCGACGGCCAGCATCACCACATCTGGGACACCGTGGTTCCGACCTTCCTGCACTACAACCTGCCGCTGCTGGCGTTTGGCTGGGTGGCCGCGATGGTCCTTTAACTCCCGTGATCGTTCCCACGCTCTGCGTGGGAACGCCTCTTGTGACGCTCTGCGTCACGCTTTGGGACGCGGAGCGTCCCGGGCTGCATTCCCACGCAGAGCGTGGGAACGATCGGCCGCAGAGCGTGGGAACGATCTGAGGTAAACCTCAACTTTTGGTTTCGCGTGCCGTTAAAGCCTTTAACCACGCCAATAAAACCAAAAGAGTGAGCCCCCATGCGCCTGAGTCTCAAGGCTAAAGTCCTGTCCCTTGCCGTCCTTCCGGTTTTGCTCTTTGCGCTGGTGATCAGCCTGACCACGCTGTTCATCCTCCAGGAACAGGCGCGCAATGAAGTCCAGCAGACCCGCGAACGCCTGCTCGGCGACGCCAAGGCCACCCTGGCCAGCTACGTCGCCGTGGCCATGACTACCATCAAACCGTTGTACGACGCTGCCGCTCCCGGTGACGCCGAGGCGCGGGCGCAGGTGATCAAGCTGCTGTCGAGCATCAAGTACGGCAAGGACGGCTACTTCTTCGGCTACGACTCCGAGACCGTGCGCCTGTTCAAGGCCAACGACCCCGAAGGCGTGGGCAAAAGCTTCAAGGACAACCGCGACCCGAACGGCGTCTACGTCAACCGCGACCTGGTGAAAGTCGCGAAGGACGGCACTCACTACCTGCAATACAGCTCGCCGCTGCCGGGCAACGCGCAAGTGCTGGTGCCGAAACTCGGTTACACCGAATACCTGGCGAAGTGGGACATGGCGGTCGGTACTTCGGTCAACCTTGATGGCATCGAAGCGCAAGTGGCGGTGGTCGAGGCCAAGGTGCAGGAACGCATGCAGGGCGTGGTGCTGAGCATCGTCGGCGTGGCGGTGGTGGTGCTGCTGGTGATCGCAGCGGCGGGGATGCTGCTGGCCAACACCATCCTGCGACCGCTGACCCTGATGAAAGCCAACCTCGATGACATCGCGGCGGGCGAGGGCGACCTGACCCGGCGTCTGACCATCACCAGCCAGGACGAACTCGGCGAACTGGCCGGCTCGTTCAACCGTTTCGTCGACAAGATCCATGGTCTTGTGCGGCAGATCACCGAAATGACTTCGCAACTGACCGGGCTGGTGACGCAAGTGTCGGATCAGGCCCAGCGCTCTGATCAGGCCATGGAACGTCAGCGCCACGAAACCGATCAGGTCGCCACGGCGATCAACGAAATGTCCGCCGCTGCGCAGGAAGTCGCCAAGAGCGCGCAGAACGCCGCCGTCGCCGCGCAGCAGACCGACGAAGAAGGCCAGACCGCCAAGCGCGTGGTGGCCGGCAGCATCAAGCAGATTCATGCGCTGGTGGACGACATCCGCAGCAGCGGTGTGTCCCTCGACAGCCTGCAACAGGACGTGTCGTCGATTGTCGGCGTGCTCGGGGTGATTCGCTCGATCGCCGAACAGACCAACCTGCTGGCGCTCAATGCTGCGATTGAAGCGGCGCGGGCCGGCGAGGCCGGGCGCGGGTTTGCGGTGGTGGCGGATGAAGTGCGGGCGCTGGCTTCGCGCACGCAGATCAGCACTCAGGAAATTCAGGGCATGATCGACCGCTTGCAGGCGGGGACGCAGTCGGCGGTCGAGGCCATGCGCCGTTCCAGCGAGGCGGGTGATGGTACTTCGGCGCAGGCCAATCAGGCGGGGGCGTCGCTGGATGCGATGGCGGATCTGATTGCGACCATCAACTCGATGAACGCGCAGATTGCCAGTGCCGCTGAAGAGCAGACGGCGGTGGCGGAAGAGATCAACCGCAGCGTGCACCAGATTGCGGTGGCGGTGGATAACGTGGCGGATGAGACACAGTTGGGGGCGCAGACCTCGCGCAGTCTGGCGGAGTTGGGGCAGCGGTTGGGCAAGCTGGTCGGCCAGTTCCGTATCTGAAGCTACCTTGGTCCAGACACAAAACCCTGTGGGAGCTGGCTTGCCGGCGATGGCGGCAAGTCAGTCAATATCAATGCCGGATTTGCCGGCCTCATCGCTGGCAAGCCAGCTCCCACAGGGGGTGTGGTGCTTGAGTATTTAGGGGCTGTCCCAATACGGCACCTCTCCAAAACACTCAATAAAGAAATCAATCACCGTCCGCACCTTCACCGACAACCGCCGGCTCCCCGGCCACAGCACCGCAATCTGCTGCGGCTCGACACTGTTCGACACCTGATAATCCTTCAGCACCGGCACCAGCGTGCCCTCACGCACCGCCTCACCGATCAGCCATGACGGAAACATCACCAGCCCCAGCCCTTGCACAGCGGCTTGAGTCAACGTGTCCGCGTGGTTACCGGTGATCGGGCCCTTGACTGCATACGGCGTCCACTCGCCCTGATCCTGACGGAAGAACCAGCGCTGCAAGCCGGCCGCGCCCTTGTAGGCCAGGCATTGATGGCGGGCGAGGTCTTCGGGATGCCGGGGCGCGCCGAAACGCTTGATATACGCCGGGCTGGCCGCGACCTGAAAGCGGTGCGGCGCGAGGATCCGCGCCTGCATGCTCGAGTCGTGCAGCGGGCCGATGCGAAACAGCAGATCGGCACCTTCCTGCAGCGGATCGATGTAGTGGTCGGTCTGCTGGATATCCAGTTGCAGCTTCGGATAACGCTCGCACAAACGGCCCAGCCATGGCGTCAGGTGGCGCTGGCCGAACACCACCGGGGCGTTGATCCGCACCAGGCCGGTCGGTTCGCTTTGCTGTTCCTGCAACGCCTGTTCGGCTTCTTCCAGCTGCACAAGCACCAGCCGCGCGTGGTGGCCGAGCATGCGTCCGGCTTCGGTCGGCGTCACCGCGCGGGTGTGGCGGTAGAGCAGTTGCTGGTTCAGCGCCTGCTCCATCAACTGGATCTGCCGGGAGATCGAGGAGGGCGCTACGCCCTCGCGGCGGGCGACTTCGGAAAAACTGCCGTGGTCGAGCACCGCCACAAACAGCCTTAGCGCCTTGAATCCCAGTTCGTTGAGCCCGTGCATCGTTTGTCCTGCTGTGCGAGTTGCGCAAAAGTGTTGTCCGGATGCTCCCATTTATCGCACAGCTGCGCCAGCCGATAATCCATGCCACCGTTTCTTCAGAGGTTTTTTGGATGCAGTCGTTTGATGAAGTGAGTGCCGCGCCGGCCCCGGTCGCCCGGCCGGGTTTGCGTTTATTGCTGTTGCCGCTGGTGATTCTGGCCGGCATGGGTTTGTCGGTGGAGGCCGGGTTGCTGGGGCCGTTGGGTGAGCAGGTCGGGCATTTGTGGGCGACCTTGAGCATCTTCGGAGTCGGCTCGGCGATTCTGTTTTTGCTGTTGCTGTTTGCGGGGCCACAGAAGGGGCCGGCGCTGACGGATCTGCCGCGCTGGCAGTTGATCGGCGGGTTTCTGGGGCCGATGTATGTGGTGGTGTTGACGCTGGCGACGCCGCATATCGGGATTGCGATGACGATGATTGCGATTCTGTCTGGGCAGGTTGGCAAAAGTGTGTTGATCGACCATTTCGGGTGGTTTGGGGCTACGCGCAAGAAGGTCAATGCCGAACGTTGGCTGGCGTTGGGGTTGATTGTGGCGGCTTTGGTTTTGATTGCGCGGGGGTGAGTGATGAGTCTGGTTATTTTGTTGGCGGTGGTGGTGTTGGCCGGTGCGGTGTTGAGTGTTCAGGCGGCGATCAATGGGCGTCTTGGGGAAACCGTTGGGGTGTTGCGCAGCAGTTTGTTGACGTTTGTCGTCGGCGCCGTTTCTACGGGGTTGTTGATTTTGTTTTTTGAGCCTGCTCAGGCGGTGAGTTTGCTGGAGGTGCCGAAGTGGCAGTTGAGTGGGGCGCTGTTCGGTGTGGTTTACATGATGGTCATGGTTGGCGCAGTGCCGCGCGTTGGTGCGGCTGTGGCGACGGTGGCGGTGATTGTCGGGCAGTTGGGGATGGGGATGTTGATTGATAATTTTGGGTGGTTGGGGAATCCCGCTATTGAGTTGTCTTCGAGTCGGGTTTTGGCGATGGTTTGTTTGGGGCTGGCGTTGGTGTTCATGTATCGCAGTAGCGTGCGGCAGGCTGTTTGAGCGTGGCGGCCTTTGGGCCGACCAGGCTTTTGTTCGTTTTGCGTGTATATCCGTTTCTTCGGGTGCGGCTGCTGGCGGTTTCGCTCTTACAGCGAGTCACTTTGGCAAACGCCCCAAAGTAACCAAAGGTCTGGGCCCCGGCGTTCGGCCCCTCGCTGGGGCTCGGGGTTCCTTCGTTACGGGATTCATCCGGGGGCATCGCCTCCGGTTTGCTTCGCTGCACCTCCTCTCGATGTGTTCGACTTCGTCGAACGGCGCTACGCGCCCACCCCCGGATAAATCCCTCCACTCAGCCTGCCGATGGGGCCGGCACGTCAAAAGCGGTACTCGAGCTAACGCTCATCGTTGTGACTGGTGACTGGTGACTGGTGACTGGTGACTGGTGACTGGTGACTGGTGACTGGTGACTGGTGACTGGTGAGTGGTGTGGGGTGGGGTGGGAGGTTAGGTGGTTTTCACGTTCTACACTGGTAGCACGGCTGTTCTTTCGGCCTCAGGCAACCACCACCAGAGGAGTCTGTTTCATGGCAGATAGAAAATGCGATTGTCCGGGATGTCGTTGCACGATCAAGGAGGGTGAGCATTCTTATGTGGCGCACGGTAAGCATTATTGCTGTGAGGCTTGTGCGCATCATCACAAAAGTGGTGAGGAGTGTTCGGGCAAGGGGTGTCAGTGTGCGCATCCCAAGTAATCTCGGGTATTGAAAAGGTGGAGCCTAGTCAGGCTCCACTTCCAGTTTCAGGCTGTCGTCGTCCAGGCGTTCGGTGTGGCGGACGTTGCCATGCAGGCGGCGGCCTTCGACGTTGACGACGATGGTTTTGGCCTTTTCGAGGTCTTCCGGCAAGGGGGGCGGGACGCGCAGGGCGAAGCGGTAGGGGTCGTTTTCGACGGGTTCCAGGCCAACCGGGCAGTCGACGCTTTTGGTGATGCGGCCGAAGAGGGTGTCCAGGCCGTAGTCCAGGTGCGCCGGGCTGTTGATGGTTGTCATGTGTAATCCCCCAAAAGAGTCCCCGCCTGCGCGCAAGCTTAGCTTGCCGGTCGCCATGTGACGTTTTCCACGCCGAATTTTTCTGCCATCGGCTTGCTGGTCTTCTGCACTTTCTCCCGGCCGAAACGCGGGATGCGGCCGACCCCTGCGTCGCAGCTTGCCCAGTGCCACGCCTCGGTGTTGTCCATTTTGTCCGAGCGGATAATGAACGACTTAGGCGCGCCGTGAAGGGTGTAATCGATGACGTACAGTTTTGCGTTGTTCATAAAGCCCATCTTCCTCCCTGTGGTAATAGAAGGATCGCTGGGCTGCGGGAAAATTCACTCGGATTGTCCGACGGTATCTATCAATGGCGAGGTTCCGGTCGGACTGGTTACCATGGCGCTTTCGCCCACCCCGATGAATGTTCGCCATGGCCCTCGCTGCGCCCCCTGATCTGAGTGATACCGATGTGCCGGTGCAGCCGCTGGCGCGCACCTATCCGCGTGGGTTGTTTATCGAGCCGCACGAGCATGTGTGGGGGCAGTTGCTGTATGCAATGAGCGGGGTGATGTGGGTCGAGACGCCGCACGAGGCGCTGGTGGTGCCGCCGCAGCGGGCGGTGTGGTTGCCGCCGGGGGTTCCGCACGGGATTCGGGTGGTGTCGGATTTGCAGATGCGCAATATCTACCTGCGCCCGGCGCTGGCGGCGACGCTGGATGAGACGGTGCAGGTGATCGAGGTCGGCGGGCTGCTGCGCGAGTTGATTGTCGGTCTGGTGGCGCAGGGCGACAGCGGTGATGCCGAGTATTACGAGGCATTGGTCGGGCTGGCGCTGCTGGAGCTGAAACGCGCAAGGCGTTCGCAGTTGAAGATCCCGTTGCCGGACGATGCCGACCGGCGGTTGATGAGTCTGTGTCAGGCGGTGATGGCGGCGCCGTCGCTGGACATTCCTTTCGAGCAGCACGCGGAAAACGCCGGGGCCAGCGTGCGCACCCTGGCGCGGTTGTTCAAGGAAGGGTTGGGCATGGGCTTTGCCGAGTGGCGGCGTCAGGTGCAGTTGGCGACGGCGGTGGCGGAGTTGATTCAGGGCGTGCCGGTCAGCGCGATTGCCCGTGAGCTGGGTTATTCGCCGAGCAGTTTCAGCGACATGTTCCGCCGCGAGCTGGGTGTCGCGCCTTCGCAATTCGATGGCGGGCCGCTCGCCGACTGATTTGGCCGAAATTCAGAAGTCCTTGGCCGATGCCGGTCGCCGCCTTTCCCTAGACTTTGCCCATTCCCTTTGTGTGGCGGAGTGATCCCATGAATTACCTGATTTCACTGGGCGTCGGTCTGGGTGTCGGCCTGCTGTATGGCGCGCTGGATGTCCGTTCTCCGGCGCCGCCGACCATCGCGCTGGTGGGCCTGCTGGGCATGCTGGCGGGCGAGCAGTTGTGGCCGATGGGCCGGCAACTGGTCAGTGGCTGGCTGTCCTGAATTTCCTTTTTCCCATTCGGTGGATGAACTCATGAAAGCACTGCAATTCGATAAAACCGGCGACCTGTCGTCCCTGCGCTTCGTCGAGGTGCCGACGCCGGTGCCGGGCGCTGACGAGGTGCTGGTGCAGATCAAGGCTGCGGGTCTCAATCCCAGCGATGTGAAGAATGTGCTCGGGCGTTTTCCGTACACCACGCTGCCGCGTATTCCCGGTCGGGATTTTGCCGGTGTGGTGGTCGAAGGGCCGCAGGCGTTGATCGGCCAGGAGGTCTGGGGCACCGGGCGTGAGCTGGGCTTTTTCGCCGATGGCTCCCACGCGCAGTTCGTCAAACTGCCGGCCAAGGGCGTGGCGCATAAACCTTCGCATTTGAGTTTCACTCAGGCCGCCAGCCTCGGGGTGCCTTACACCACGGCGTGGGATGCGCTCGAGCGCAGTCTGGTCAGTGCGCAAACCCGTCTGCTGGTGATCGGCGGCGGGGCGGTGGCGACGGCGGCGCTGGCGCTGGCCAAGGTGCGCGGCGCGCAGTTGCTGGCGGCGGCGCGGCGGCCGGAGCAGGTCAAGGATCTGCAGGCGCAGGGTTATCAGACGATTCAGCTGGACAAGCCCGAGGAGCTGGGGGCGCAGGTCGATGCGGTGTATCGCGGCGGTGCCGATGTGATCTTCGACACCACCGGGTTCTGGCTGCCAGCGTCGGTGCCGGCGCTGGCACCGTTCGGGCGCATTGCGATCATCGCTGCGCCGGTGGACGGGCATGTGCAACTGCCCGCGCTGGCGCTCTATCGCAAGGGCGGTTCGGTGGTCGGCATCAACTCGTTGCTGTATGGCGTTGAAGCCTGCGCGGCGATGCTGGATCAGTTTGGCCGGTTCTTCGACGAAGACCTGCTGCCACTGCCGCAAGGGCTGGTGGAAGCGCCGCTGGCCGAAGGGCTGGCGCGGTATGCCGATGTGAATCAGGGCAGTGGCGACAAGGTCATCCTCATCCCGTAATGCGCTACAACCCTGTGGGAGCAAGACCGCTCCCACAGGGACCCTGGTGATTTCAGAGCGTACCTAGAACTGATAACCGACCCCCGCGTAATACCCCCAGCCATTTGAGCGCGCCCGGAAGTTGCCGTCGCCGAAGTTCAGCTCGCTGCCATCCTCCCAGTTGCCGCCGTTGTGGAAATAACGGCCGACCAGGGTGAAACGCAAGTGGGTGAACGAGTACAGCAAGACGTTGGTCGCCACCGTGGCATTGGCGGTGCGTGCCGGGTTGTCCTTGTGCAGGTCCGAGCCGAAATCGAAGTTGGTGAAGCCGATGTAGGTCAGCGAAGCGCCGTTGCTGAATTTGTCGATCGGCACGATGTACTTGAGCTGCGCGCGGTAGCCGTCCCACGAATACTCGTTGCTGGCCCCGTAGTTTTCCCACTGGTAGCGCCCGTACAGGTTGGCCGACAGATTGACCCGCGAATGGGTGTCGATATCGGTGCCTAAACCGCTGTACAGCGTGTTGGCGCGGTTCTCTTTGCGGCTGCCGTGGTCGTAGATCCAGTCGAACGCCACGTACCATTCCTTGAACGGCCCGATGGCAAGGCTGCGCCCGGCGAGGTAGTCGATGGAGATACGCGGCTCGTGCTCCATGAACACCGGCGAGCCATGGTCCCACACGCCTTTGTCGTGGCTGTTGCCGATGTTGAAGATCTTCGGGATGTCGATGTAGCCGTACAGCTCGAACGGCCCCTTGCGCCCGAAGTACTCGTATTCCAGGTAAATGTCGTCGGCCGGTTGCGGGCCGAAGCTGATGTCCTTGCTGCCGATCAGCATCAGGTCCTGGTTGTACCAGTCCGACAGGTACGCGCCTTTTTGCGGCGGGCTGGCTTCAGGGCTGAGGGCTTCTCCCTGGGCGGATTCCTCGGGCAGGGCAGGTTGCGCCAGTGCGGTGTGACTGAGAACTCCGGTAACGCCGGCCAGTAGCAGGGAAACAGCAAAGGTGCATGCACCGCGACGGCGGTGGCAGTAAGAAACGTACATTCAAAGTCCTTTTTGCAGATCAAGGCCCGAAATGATGGGCCCTGTACGGTTTTGTAACGAAAACGCGGTCATTAGCGACTCGCAAACGTTTGCACAAGCCGTACCAGTTTTCCAAGTCACTGAAAAATCGATTGATTCACGGGTTTACCTGGCGATTCGATCAACTCCCCTCAAAAGCGCCTCAAATC
Organism: Pseudomonas glycinae; assembly: GCF_001594225.2. Classification (GTDB taxonomy): domain Bacteria; phylum Pseudomonadota; class Gammaproteobacteria; order Pseudomonadales; family Pseudomonadaceae; genus Aquipseudomonas; species Aquipseudomonas glycinae. The sequence goes on along the minus strand of NZ_CP014205.2, from coordinate 1,184,769 downwards.
GTCCTCAAGCCCTTGCTCAGAACGGCCGGAAGTATCGGCGCAGGGCCTTATCGCACAAAAGTATTAACACTATTTAACCGGTGCCCCATCGCAGGGCATCAACTAGCGTGTGTCTGGAATGGGACGGTTTATCTGATGACCGTCATACGCTTGATACGCGTGCTGAATCTTGCCGCAGTTGCACGCTTCAAGGACGAAATCGACCACGAAAGGAGTAGCCCGTGGAAGCAAGGTTTGGTGTCGCCCTCGTTTCGCGTTTTTCCCCACTGTCCCTTGCTGTGCATCTGAGCGTCGCCGGACTGCTGTTCGGTGGTGTCAGCGAGCAGGCGTTCGCCACTTGCTCGGCGGCGGGCTCCACGATTACCTGTTCGGGCGTCCCGACCCTGCCGCTGTTTCTCAATGACTACAGCAGTGCCACCAGCGGCCTGACGGTCAACGTCAACTCGGGCGCGCAGATGAATGCGACGCTGGGCGGCAAGGTCATCAACCTGACCGGGGCCAATATCAACCTGAACAACTCCGGCACCGTCGACCCGGCCTTGCTGGGCCTGGTGTCGATCCTCAGTGGCGGTGCATTCATCGGCACCGGGGCCACCAGCACGGTCAGCGTGGTCAACAACGCCAGCGGAATCATGCGCGGCACCGGGATGTTGCTCGGCCTCAACCTGACCAGCATTGACGGCCTGGCTATCGGCGTGAACAACGCGGCGGCGGGTACCACGACCATCACCAACAACGGCACCATTACGTCCACGGGGCTGTCGGTCGGCGGGATCACCCTGGCCGACACCCCGGTGGTCGGGGTGTATGGTGGTTCGCAAGTCAACATGACCAACAGTGCCAGCGGCACGATCAACGGCCGGATTGCGTTCGAGACGTCGGCAGCAGGCAACACCTTCACCAACGCCGGTAACATCACCGGCGGCGTGTCGATGGGCGCGGGCAGCACCAACACCTTCTACGCGATCACCGGTTCCAGCGTTAACGTCGGTGACGGTGTGCAAGTGTCCGTCGGCCTCGGTGGCCTGGTCGGCATCAACCTGACCTTCGCCCCGACCGGCACCATCGATGGCGGCGCGGGGGGCACCAACACGCTGATCCTGCAAAACCCGATCGGCGTCGGTGGTGGCGTCACCGGGACCGGCACTGCGTCCAGCGCGACCTACGTCAACTTCAACAACCTGACCCTCAACAGCGGCACCTGGACCTTGCAGGGGCCGTTGGTCAGCGGGGCGACAACCCTCAATGGCGGTGTCGCGCAGTTCAACGACAACGCCGCGTTCGGCAGCGGTGTACTGACGTCCAATGGCGGGATCCTCCAGGCCAGCAACGCCGGTTTGTCGCTGGCCAACCAGATCAACCTGGGCGCCAGCGGCCTGACCTTGCAGGGCATTAACGGCACCACCCTGAACGGCGTGATTTCCGGTACTGGCGGCTTGACCAAGATCGGCAGCGGCCAGCTCAACCTCAATGGCATCAACACCTACACCGGCAACACCGTGCTCAACGGCGGCACAGTGCTTGTGGGTAACAACTCGGCATTCAGCACTGGCGGCATTACGGTCGGCGGCGCTTCGAGCATCTCGGCAACGACGCCGATTTCGCTGGCCAACGCGATCACGCTCAACAGCACCCTGACCGCCACCGGCACCGGAGCGCTGACCCTGGGCGGGGTGATCAGCGGTGCCAGCAACCTGACCAAAACCGGCAGCGGCAGCCTGACCCTAAACGGCATCAACACCTACACCGGGAACACCAGCCTCAGCGCCGGCACCTTGCGCGTCGGCAACAACAACGCCTTGGGCACCGGGGTGCTCAACACCAGCAACGGCACCAGCCTCGACAGCACCGGCAACGTGACCCTGGCCAACAACGTCGGCATCACCGGTGCGTTGAACGTGCTCGGCAGCAATGCCCTGACCCTGGCCGGCGTCGTGTCCGGCACCGGGGCGATCACCAAGAGCGGCAGCGCCAGCCTGACCCTGACCGGCAACAACACCAACAGCGGCACCACCGCGCTCAACGGCGGCAGCTTGCTCGTCGGCAGCAACACCGCCCTCGGCACGGGCGCATTGAACGCGGCGGCCGGCACCACGCTGGATGCGACCACCGCCGTGACCCTGGCCAACGCGGTGGCGCTGGCGGCGGATCTGACCATCGGCGGTACTCAGGCGCTGGGCTTGAGCGGGGTCATCAGCGGCGCCGGCAACCTGATCAAGAACGGCACCGCGAACCTGACCCTCAGCGGCAACAACACCTTCTCCGGCGGCACGGCACTGAATGCCGGGACACTGATCGTCGGCTCCAACACCGCGCTGGGCACCGGCGCGCTGACCACGGCGGCGGGCACCACCCTCGATGCCAGCACCACTGTGGCGCTGAGCAACGCCGTCGCCCTCGGCGGCAACCTGAACATTGGCGGCAGCGCCAACCTGACCCTCGGCGGCGTGGTCAGCGGCAGCGGCGGGCTGACCAAGAACGGCGCGGCGAACCTGATTCTCAACGGCACCAATACGTTCCTCGGTGCTGTTGCGTTGAACGCGGGCACCATCACCGCGGGTGCCAACGCTGCGCTGGGCAGCGGCAATATCACCGTCGGCGGCGCGGCGACCCTCGACAGCAATACCGCGGTGACGCTGAACAACAACGTGATTCTCAACAACAATCTGGGGATCGGCGGCAGCAATGCACTGACCCTTGGCGGGGTGATCAGCGGCGCCAGTCAATTGATCAAGAACGGCACGGCCAACCTGACCCTCAACGGCGCCAACACCTTCACCGGCGGCACTGCACTCAACGCCGGCAGCCTGACCGTCGGCAACGGCGCGGCACTTGGCACCGGCACGCTGACCGTGGGCGGGGCGGGCGGCACGCTCAACAGCAGCGCCAACGTGGCGCTGAACAACGCCATCGCGCTGAACGCCAACCTCACCACCGGCGGCGCCAACCCGCTGACCCTCGGCGGCGTGATCAGTGGCACCAGCAACCTGATCAAGACCGGTGCTTCAACCCTGACCCTGACCGGCAACAACACCTACACCGGCGCTACTTCGCTGAACGCCGGGACTCTGGTCGTCGGCTCCAACACCGCCCTCGGCACTGGCGTACTCAACGCCGCCAATGGCACCACGCTGGATGCCAGCACAGCGGCGAGCCTGGCCAACAACGTCAACCTCGGCGGCAACGTGACCATCGGTGGCAGCAACGCGCTGACCCTCGCGGGCGTGGTCTCCGGGGTCGGTGGCCTGACCAAGAGCGGCCCGGCCGACCTGATCCTCAACGGCGCCAACACCTACTTCGGCAACACCGCGCTGAACGTCGGCAAACTGATCGTCGGCAGCAACACCGCGCTGGGCAGCGGTGCACTCAACGCAGCGGCCGGCACCACGCTGGATACCAATACCGCCGTCACTCTGGGCAATCAGGTCAACCTCGCAGGCGCGCTCAATGTCGGCGGCAGCGCGGACCTGACCCTCACCGGCACCGTCGCCGGTGCCGGCAGCCTGGTGAAAGACGGTGCGGCCAATCTGAACCTCAATGGCACCAACACCTACGTCGGCGGCACCACCCTGAACGCCGGTACCCTGACCGTCGGCAACAGCTCGGCGCTCGGCACCGGCGCCTTGACCGTCGGCGGTGCGGCAACAATCGACAGCAGTTCGCCGCTGGTCAGTCTGGCCAACGCGGTCGTGCTGAATGCGGCGCTGAGCGTCGGCGGCACGCAGAACCTGACCCTCGGCGGCGTGCTCAGCGGCACCGGCCAACTGGTGAAAGACGGGGCGGCCAACCTGACCGTCAACGGCACCAACACCTTCAGCGGCGGCACCACGCTCAACGCCGGCAACCTGACCGTCGGCGCGCCCGGCGCATTGGGCAGCGGCACGCTCACCGTCGGTGGCGCCGCGACACTGGACAACAGCAGCGCCTTCACCCTCGGCAACAACATCACCCTTGATGCCGGGCTGACCCTGGCCGGTAACAACGGCCTGACTCTCAGCGGCGTGATCGACGGCGCCGGCAGCCTGACCAAGACCGGCCTGGACGACCTGACCCTCAGCGGCAACAACACCTTCACCGGTGCGCTGAACATTGCCGCCGGCAGCGTCACCACCGTGAGCAGCGGGGCGCTGGGCAACACCTCCGGCGCCAACGTCAGCGCCGGCGCCAGCCTCAATCTGGGCAGCAACGCCAGCCTCAACGGCCTGAGCGGCAGCGGCAGCGTACAGATCGGCGGCGGCAACACATTGACCGTGGGCGGAGTCAGCAGCACCAGCACCTTCGACGGCGACCTGAGCGGCAACGGCGGCCTGACCAAGGTCGGCACCGGCACCCTGAACCTGACCGGGATCAACGGCATCGTCGGCAACACCGCCGTCAACGGCGGCACCCTGAACCTCAGCGGTTCGCTGGCCAGTGCCCAGGTCAACGTCAATACCGGCGCCACCCTCACCGGCAACGGTTCGGCACTCGGCGCGATGACCATCAACAGCGGCGGTCACCTGGCCCTGTCGTCGGGTAATACACTCTCGGCCGGATCATTGACGCTCGCAGCCGGCAGCAATGTCGATGCGGCGCTGGGGACGCCATCGACCACGTCGCTGATGAACGTCGGCGGCAACCTCACCCTCGACGGTAATCTCAACGTCACCGATGCCGGTGGTTTCGGCGTCGGTGTGTATCGTCTGTTCAACTACACCGGTGCCCTGACCAATCTGGGCCTGGACGTTGCCAGCGTGCCGGTCGGTTATGGGCTGGGCGATCTGGTGGTGCAGACCGGGGTCGCCAATCAGATCAACATTCAGGTCTCGGCGCCGAATTCGGACATTCGTTACTGGGATGGCAGCCAGACCATCCCCAACGGCACTGTCGATGGCGGCAGCGGTACCTGGAACGGCGCCGGCACCAACTGGACCGACGCCAATGGTCTGGTCAATCAGACCTGGGCCGGCGACTTCGCGGTATTCCAGGGCACGGCCGGCACGGTATCGGTCAACGGCACGCAACTGTTCACTGGCATGCAGTTCCTCACCGATGGCTACAACGTGGTCAACGGCACCTCGGGACTGCTGACCGCCGTCAACGGCGCCGGCGGCACCACGGCGATGCGCGTTGATCCGGGCGTGACCGCCACGGTTGGGGTGAACATCGACGGCAGCGGCATCCTCAACAAACTCGACGCGGGCACCTTGGTACTCAACGGCGCCAACAGCTACACCGGCGGCACGCAACTCGATGGCGGCAAAATCGTGGTCGGCAGCAACACCGCGCTGGGCAGCGGTGCGTTGATCGCCAATGCCGGCACGCAACTGGACAGCAACACCGCCGTGACCCTGACCAACGCGGCCACGCTCAACGGTAACCTCACGATCGTTGGCAGCAACGCGCTGGCCCTTAACGGCGTGATCAACGGCACCGGCGGGCTGATCAAGAACGGCTCGGCCAACCTGACCCTCGGCGGCAACAACGCCTTCCTCGGCCCGGTGGCATTGAACGCGGGCGGACTGGTTCTGGCGTCGAACAGCGCGCTGGGTTCGGCCACTCTGAACGCGGCGAACGGCACTACCCTGGATGCCAACAGTGCTGTCACGGCGGGTAACGCGATCAACCTGGCGGGCAACCTCGGCATCGTCGGCAGCAACGATCTGACACTCAGCGGCGCGATCAATGGCGCCGGCAGCCTGACCAAGAACGGCGCGGCCAACCTGATCCTGAGCGGGGCCAACAACTTCCTCGGCGGCATCACCCTCAACGCCGGCACCCTGACCGCCGGCAGCAACGGCGCCCTCGGACTGGGCAACCTGACCGTGGCCGGTGCCTCGGCGCTGGACAGCAACACTTCGGTGTCGCTGGGCAACAACGTGGTGCTCAACGCCAATCTGACCAATACCGGCAACAGCGACGTAGCCCTCAGCGGCGTGGTCAGCGGCACCGGCGGTCTGATCAAGAACGGCGCCTCCAACCTGACCCTCAACGGCATCAACACCTACAGCGGCGGCACCACGCTGAACGCCGGCACCGTGACCCTTGGCACCGCGGCGGGCCTGGGCTCCGGCGCAGTGACCGTGGCGGGCGCTTCGACCCTCGACACCACGGCGCCACTGGTGCTGGCCAACAACGTCAACGTCAATGCCAACCTGAGCGTGGCCGGTAACAATAACCTGACCCTCGGTGGCGTGATTGCCGGGGCCGGCACCCTGACCAAAAACGGTCTGGCCGACCTGACGCTGTCCGGCAACAACACCTTCAGCGGCACTTTCGATGTGCAGTCCGGCAGCCTGACCACCCTGGGCAACTCGGCACTGGGCACCAACGCCGGAGTCAATCTCGGCGCTGCGGCGACCCTCAACCTCGGCGGTTCCGGCAGCCTCGCCAGCCTGACCGGCAGCGGCACTGCACTGATCGGCGGCGGCAACACGCTGAGCATCGGCGGCAACAACGCCAGCAGCATTTTCGGCGGTGTGCTCACCGGCACCGGCGAGTTGAGCAAACTCGGCACCGGCACGCTGACCCTGACCGGCCTCAACAGCCTGACCGGCAACACCACGGTCAACGCCGGCACCTTGAACGTCAGCGGCTCGCTGGACAGCGCCAGTGTGCTGGTCAACAGCGGCGGCACTCTGACCGGCGGCGGTTCGCTCGGCGGGGCCGTGACCGTGGCGGATGGCGGTCATCTGGCCGGCGCTACCGGCAGCACGCTGTCGGTGAATTCGCTGGTGTTCAACGCCAACTCCAACTTCGATGTCGGCCTCGGCACACCGGTGTCCGGTGGCGGCAACGCGCTGGTCAACGTCGGCGGTAACCTGACCCTCGACGGCACCCTCAACGTCAGCGACATCGGCGGCTTCGGCAGCGGCGTGTACCGGTTGATCAACTACACCGGCGGCCTGACCGACAACGGCATGCTGATCGGCACCGTGCCGGGCAGCGTCACCCCGGGCGACCTGACCCTGCAAACCGCACTGGCCAACCAGATCAACCTTTTGGTCACCGCACCAGGCGTTACCGTGCAGTTCTGGGACGGCAACCAACTGGTCGCCAACGGCTCGGTGGATGGCGGCAGCGGCACCTGGGGTACCGGCACCACCAACTGGACCGACGTCAACGGCACCACCAATCAGGCCTGGACCAACAACTTCGCGGTGTTCCAGGGCACGGCGGGCACCGTCACGGTCAACGGCGCGCAAACCATCACTGGCATGCAATTCGTCACCGATGGCTACAACCTGCAGAACGGCACGGCCGGTTCGCTGAATCTGGTCAACGGGTCGCTGGGCAATGCCACCGTTCGGGTCGATCCGAACGTCACCGCCACCGTGGGCGTGGCGCTCAACGGCGCCGGCACACTGGGCAAATACGACACCGGCACCCTGGTGCTCAACGCCGCCAACGGCTACACCGGCGGCACCGCGCTCAATGGCGGCAAGATCGTGGTCGGCAACAACGCCGCCCTCGGCACCGGCGTGTTGACCGCCGCCAACGGCACGGCGCTGGACAGCAACACCGCGGTCAGCCTGGCCAACGCCGTGGTGCTCAACGGCGGACTCACCGTCACCGGCGCCAACGCATTGACCCTCGGCGGTGTGGTCAGCGGCAGCGGCAGTCTGATCAAGACCGGCGCATCGAGCCTGACCCTCAACGGCAGCAACACCTACAGCGGCGGCACTCAACTGTCCGGCGGCTCGCTGATCCTGGGCAACAACAGCGCGATCAGCAGCGGCGCCCTCAGCGTGCTGGGCAACGGCACCCTCGACAGCACCAGCGCGCTGCAACTGGCCAACGCCATCAACCTGGGTGCGGAATTGACCCTGGCCGGCAACCAGAATACCACGCTGCTCGGTGCGATCACCGGCAGCGGCAGCCTGGTGAAAAACGGCAGTGGCGACCTCGTTCTCAGTGGCGCCAACACCTACAGCGGCGGCACCACGCTGAACGGCGGCAGCACCCGTGGCGACACCAGCAGCCTGCAAGGCGCCATCGTCAACAACGCAGCGCTGACCTTCGAGCAGAACAGCGACGGCAGCTACACCGGCAATCTGACCGGCGCCGGCAACCTGAACAAAACCGGCACCGGCGCCTTGCTGCTGACCGGCAACAACACCTTCACCGGCAACACCGCGGTGCAGGCCGGTGCGCTGAACGTCAACGGTGTGCTCAACAGTGCCAACGTCAACGTGGCCAGCGGGGCGAAAATCGGCGGCAGCGGCGTGTTCGCAGGCACCGTGCAACTGGCCGACGGTGCGACGCTGACCGGTGGCGGCGCTGCAACGCCGTTGTCGGTGGGTTCGCTGGCATTGTCTTCAGGCACCAACCTGGACTTCAGCCTCGGCTCGGCCGCCAGCTCCACAACCGTGGTCAACGTCGCGGGCAACCTGACCCTCGACGGCACGCTGAACATCAGCAATGCCGGCGGCTTCGGCACCGGGGTCTATCAACTGTTCAGCTACGGCGGCAGCCTGACCGACAACGGTCTGGTCTACGGCAGCCTGCCGGTGTCGGCGGCCAATCTGACCCTGCAGACCGCGCTGGCCAATCAGGTCAACCTGCTGGTGCAGAACACTCCGGGTGAAGTGCAGTTCTGGAACGGCGGCACCACCAATCCGGATGGCAGCATCGGTGGCGGCAGTGGCGTGTGGGGCCCGGGCACCAACTGGACCGATCCGAGCGGAACCCAGGCGCTGGCATCGAACGGTCAGTTCGCTGTGTTCGGCGGGCAGAGCGGCACAGTCACGGTGCAAGGCAATCAGAACTTCACCGGGTTGCAGTTCCTGTCCAGCGGTTACAGCCTGGTTCCAGGCGCTGGCGGTACGCTGACCCCGGTCAACGGCCCGGCCGGCAGCCTCGCGCCGGTGCGGGTGAATGCCGGTGGCAGCGCGGAAATCTCCGCACCGCTGGTGGGCACTGGCGGTATCGAGAAGCTGGATTCCGGCACTCTGATCCTCAGCGGCGCCAACACTTACAGCGGCGGCACCACGGTCAGCGGCGGTACGCTGATCGGCAATACCACCAGCCTGCAAGGCAACATCCTCAACAACGCATCGCTGGTGTTCCAGCAGAACACCAACGGCCAGTTCAACGGACGCCTCAGCGGTGTCGGCGCCCTGGCCAAACGCGGTGCCGCGCGCCTGCTGCTGACCGGTGATCAACCCTTCAGCGGCACCGTGGCGGTGGACCAGGGCGTGCTGCAAGTCGGCAGCCGCGCGGCGCGGGCCTCGCTTGCCGGGCAGGTCACCGTGGCCAACGGCGCGGGCCTGAGCGGCAATGGCAGCGTCGGTTCGGTAGTCAACCATGGCGTGGTGGCTTCCGGTGGCGAGGATGGCACCTTGAGTGTCGCCGGCAACCTGAGCAACGCCGCTGACGGTGTGCTGGCCCTGACGGTCAGCTCGCCGACCGCCACACCACTGGCGGTCGGTGGTACCGCCACCCTGGGCGGCGGTCTGCAGGTCAACAGCCTGGCGCCGTTCACCGGCAATACCGTGTACTCGCTGATCACCGCCGGTGGCGGAGTGACCGGCACCTTCAGCGCCGCCGACCTGCCGCAATACGCGTTCCTCAATACTGCGCTGGTGTACGACGCTAACGCGGTGAACCTGGTGGTCAGCCGCAACGGCAATTCGTTCGTCGACGTCGCCGCCACCCGCAACCAGCGCAATACCGCCTCGGCGTTGATGCGCAACGGCGCGGCGGGCGCTGCGTTGCAGAACGAAATCATCAACCTCAGCGTGGCCGGGGCACGTAACGCCTTCGACAACCTGTCGGGGGAAATCCATGCCAGCACCGCCAGCGCAATCCTCGAGGATTCGCGCTACGTGCGGGACGCGGTCAACGACCGTATGCGCCAGCCGTCGTGCAGCGCGCCGGACGATCCACGTCGCGCCCTGGCTCCTAGCGAAAACCAGCTGAGCAGCAATGGTTGCCACGGCGAAATGGTCGGCTGGGCCCGCGCGCTCGGCGCCTGGGGCGAGTCGGACGGCGACAGCAACAGCGCGAAACTGGATCGCAACCTGAGCGGTTTCATGCTCGGCACCGACAAGCAGCTCGACGACCAATGGCGCGTCGGCATGGCCGCCGGCTACACCCGCAGCGATCTGGATGCCCATGATCGTCGTTCGAATGCCACGGTCGAGAGCTACCACCTGGCGGCGTACCTCAACTCGCAATTCGATGCTTTGGCAGTGCGCCTCGGCGCGGCGTACAGCTGGCATGACATCGAGACCAAACGCGACGTCAGCGTCGGCGCCTACAACGATCGGTTGAAGGCCAATTACGACGCCCGCAGCGCCCAGGTGTTCGGTGAAGTCGGCTATGCCATCGAAGCGGCCGGGATCGCTCTGGAACCGTTCGCCGGTCTGGCGTACGTCAACTACGACAGCGACAAGGCCAAGGAGAAAGGTGGAGTGGGGCGCCTGCGCGCCGAGTCCGATCAGGACATCACCTTCTCGACCCTGGGCGTGCGCGCCGGCAAGGTCATCACCCTGGCCAACGGCGGGCAATTCACCCCGCGCGCAGCCCTCGGCTGGCGGCATGCCTTCGGTGATACCAAGCCTGACGCCGACCTGACCTTCATCGACGGCGGCGCCTCGTTCAACACCCAGGGCGTGCCGATTGCCAAGGACAGTGCGGTGGTCGAAGCGGGTGTGGACTTCCAGATCAGCCCGACCGGCAAACTCGGTATCGGTTACTCGGGGCAGCTGTCGAACGAGAGCAACGACCATGCGATGACCATCAGCTTCAGCCTCGGGTTCTGATTCAGGAGCGAAGCACTTCAGCCGCCCGTAAGGGCGGCTTTTTTTTGCCCGCCGGCCCCTCTGCTAGAATCCCTCCCACTGCCTCCCGGAGACTGCCCCCATGCCCGAGCCCATCCGTCTGACCCAATACAGCCACGGCGCCGGCTGTGGCTGCAAGATTTCGCCCAAGGTGCTGGAAGTGATTCTGGCCGGCAGCGGGGCGCAGAACCTTGATCCGAAACTGTGGGTCGGCAACGCGTCGCGCGATGACGCGGCGGTGTATGAAATCGATGCCGAGCGCGGGGTGGTCTCGACCACGGATTTTTTCATGCCGATTGTTGATGACCCGTTCGACTTCGGCCGGATCGCCGCCACCAATGCGATCAGCGATATCTACGCCATGGGCGGCGATCCGTTGATGGCGATTGCGATCCTCGGCTGGCCGGTCAATGTGCTGGCGCCGGAAGTGGCGCGGGACGTGATACGGGGTGGGCGAGCAGTGTGCGATGCGGCGGGGATTCCACTGGCCGGCGGGCATTCGATCGATGCGCCGGAGCCGATCTTCGGTCTGGCCGTCACGGGGCTGGTGGAGAAGCGCTTCATGAAACGCAACGACACCGCCACCGCCGGTTGCCTGCTGTACCTGACCAAACCATTGGGCATCGGCATCCTCACCACCGCCGAAAAGAAGGGCAAGCTGCGCCCCGACGACATCGGCGTGGCCCGGGACTGGATGTGTACGCTGAACAAGCCCGGCAGCCGTTTCGGCAAACTGGCCGGGGTCACCGCCATGACCGACGTCACCGGGTTCGGGCTGCTCGGGCACCTGGTGGAAATGGCCGACGGCAGTCACCTGACAGCACGCATTTTTTACGACCGGGTACCGCGTCTGGCGAGTGTGGAGTATTACCTTGAACAGGGCTGCGTGCCGGGTGGCACCTTGCGCAATTTCGACAGCTATTCGAGCCGCGTCGGGCGGGTCCAGGAATTGCACAAGCGAGTGCTGTGCGATCCGCAGACCAGCGGCGGTCTGCTGGTGGCCGTGACGCCTGAAGGCAATGCCGAATTCCTCGCCGTCGCTGCCGAACTCGGCCTCGCGCTTGAGCCGATCGGTGAGTTGATCGGGCGACAGAGCCATGCGGTCGAGGTGAATTGATGTCCATCGACGTCACCGACTACCGCGACATCTTCCTCAACGACCGGCCGCTGATGGACGCCCGTGCGCCGGTCGAGTTTCACAAGGGCGCGTTTCCAGGGGCGGTCAATCTGCCGCTGATGAATGACATCGAGCGCCAGCGGGTCGGCACTTGCTACAAGCATCACGGTCAGCAGGCAGCCATTGAGCTGGGCCATCAACTGGTGTCCGGCCCGGTGAAGGAAGAGCGTATCCAGGCCTGGGCGGAGTTTGCCCGGACGCATCCCGAGGGTTATCTGTATTGCTTTCGTGGCGGCCTGCGTTCGCAAATCGTGCAGCAGTGGCTGAAGTCGGAAGCCAGCATCGATTACCCGCGTATCGGCGGTGGCTACAAGGCACTGCGGGGTTTTCTGATCGACACCCTCGAATCAGCCTTGACCGACTGTGATTTCGTGTTGCTGGGCGGCATGACCGGCACCGGCAAGACCGAAGTGCTGGCGCAACTGCGCAACAGCGTGGATCTGGAAGGCCATGCCAATCACCGGGGCTCAAGTTTCGGCAAGCGCGCCACCGGTCAGCCGTCGAACATCGATTTCGAGAATCGGCTGGCCATCGACTTGCTGAAAAAACGCGCCGCCGGCATCGATCAGTTTGTGCTGGAGGATGAGAGCCGGGTGGTGGGCAGCTGCGCGCTGCCCTTGCCGTTGTATCAGGGCATGCAGCAGTACCCGATGGTCTGGCTGGAAGATCGTTTCGAGCAGCGCGTCGAGCGGATCCTGCGCGATTACGTGGTGGATTTGTCTGCCGAGTTTCAGGCTGTGCATGGGGACGAAGGCTTCGGGCGGTTTTGCGAGCGCTTGCTGGAGAGCCTCGACAACGTGCACAAACGCCTGGGCGGCGAGCGGCACCGACGGATGCGGGTGTTGATGGAAGAGGCGCTGGCAGAGCAGGGCCGCAGTGGGGCAGTGGAGTTGCATCGCGCTTGGATCGAGGGTTTGCTGCGCGAGTATTACGACCCCATGTATGTGTTTCAGCGCGAGAAGAAGGGCGGGCGGATCGAGTTTGCGGGGGAGCGGCGGGCTGTTATCGAGTACCTGCGTCAACGGGTCAAACCCCCGGCCTGAAGGGGCCCGAGCAGGCCCCGGGCAAATTCAGGTCGGACAGCTTTCCTGGCCGTTATCCAGCCCCTGTTTGTAGCTGTGGCTCTGCAGGCTGGCCTTGCCGTTGTGCCAGGTCAGGGTCAGCACATACAGCGAGTCGTAGTCGCTGGATTCCCAGTCATCGGTGATTTTCTGTTTTCCGCCTACCGCATTGCCGGCAACCTTGTTGATCAATTCAGGAAGGTAACCATGGGACCATGCGGTGTAGATGGTCGAGTTGTGGTACTTGTCGTCGGTCAGTTCCCGGGCCAGGTCGCTGGTGTCGTTGGCCGAGAACTCGATGTTCACCGGCAGGCCGAGTTTGATCGCGGCGGGGCTGATGGTCATCAGCGGGCGGATGTAGCTGTAGGAGTTGTCCAGTTCGCCTTCCTCGACATTGCGCGTTGGGTTGGCGGCGAACACGTAGTCGGCCTTGCCGAATTTTTCCGGCAGCAGGGTCGACAGGTCGATCGCCCGGTTCAGGCCCTGGCAGTTGAGCTGGCCGAGACCACCGGCCGGTTTCTCGGCATGGCGCAGGAACACCAGGGTCTGGGTGCCGTCCACCGGTTGCGCACGGCTTTCGCTGGATTCCAGCGACAGGAACAGCGCGCTGACCGCCAGCAGGGTGGGCAGGGCCACATACGCGCGATGTTTGAAGCGGTTGGCGACTTTCATCAAGTTCGTCATGGGATAAGGCGTCTTCAGTCTGTTCGGTTAAGGCTGACAAACCTCTGCACCGGGGCACGCGCGCCGGCTGTTTTCCCTGTCATCACTGGCTTGCTTGGAGCCCCCTGAGGCCCGTTTGGTTCGATCCGCTTGAGTGCGCCGCACTTTACCGTTGAGGCTGCGCGGTTGGAGGGAAGGTTAACCACAGGATGTTGCGGATTTAAGTAAGCCGGCGGGCGAGGGCGTAAAGAACCCGAGCCAGAGCGCTGTTCGTGGATTATGCTCAGGCCTTTCATTTTGTGACTGGATGCTACACATGACTGATCTGTCCGCGTTCCCGATCACCCAGAAATGGCCGGCGCAGTACCCTGACTGGATTCAGCTTTATTCCCTGCCGACCCCCAACGGCGTCAAGGTCTCGATCATGCTCGAAGAAATCGGCCTGCCCTACGAGCCGCATCGCGTGGGCTTCGATACCAACGACCAGATGTCTCCGGAATTTCTGTCGCTGAACCCGAACAACAAGATTCCGGCGATCATCGACCCCCACGGCCCCGAGGACAAACCGCTGCCGTTGTTCGAGTCCGGCGCGATCCTGATCTACCTCGCCGACAAGAGCGGCCAGTTGCTGGCCCAGGAAGGCGCGCTGCGCTACGAAACCATTCAGTGGCTGATGTTCCAGATGGGCGGCATCGGCCCGATGTTCGGCCAGCTCGGTTTCTTCAACAAATTCGCCGGCAAGGATTACGAAGACAAGCGTCCCCGTGACCGCTACGTCGAGGAAAGCCGCCGCCTGCTCAACGTCCTGAACACCCGCCTGGAAGGGCGCGACTGGATCATGGGCGAGCGCTACACCATCGCCGACATCGCCACGTTTCCGTGGGTGCGCAACCTGATCGGGTTCTACGAGGCAGGCGATCTGGTCGGCATCAACAACTTCCCGAACGTCACCCGGGTGCTGGAGCGCTTCCTCACGCGGCCGGCGGTTGTGCGCGGCCTGACCATTCCTTCCTGATTTCAAGGTTAAACACCCGACCCTGTGGGAGCTGGCTTGCCAGCGATGAGGCTGTCACAGTCAACATCGATGTTGATTGACCCATTGCTATCGCTGGCAAGCCAGCTCCCACAGGTCATCGGGTGGTTCTGATGATTATTGCGTCTTGGGTAATGCACTGTTGATTGATCCAGGTTTGTACCCCGTCCCCCGCAAGGCATAAGCTTCGCCCCCTACGACTTTCGTCTCATCCGCTGTTTTCAGGAAAGGCCCCATGTCCAGTCAGTTCCCCGAAGCACGTCCACGCCGTCTGCGCCGCAATGCGAGCCTGCGCAGCCTGTTCCAGGAAACCGAGTTTTCCCTCAACGATCTGGTGCTGCCGATCTTCGTCGAAGAAGAGATCGACGACTTCGTGCCGATCAAGAGCATGCCCGGCGTGATGCGCATTCCCGAGCGCAAACTGGCCGGCGAAATCGAGCGTTACGCCCGCGCCGGGATCAAATCGGTGATGACCTTCGGCGTGTCCCATCACCTGGACGCCAACGGGAGCGACACTTGGCGCGAAAACGGGTTGGTGTCGCGCATGTCGCGAATCGCCAAGGACGCCGTGCCGGACATGATCGTGATGTCCGACACCTGCTTCTGCGAGTACACCGACCATGGCCATTGCGGCGTGATGCACAACCATGAGGTCGACAACGACCAGACCCTGATCAACCTCGGCAAACAAGCGGTGGCAGCAGCCCGTGCTGGTGCTGACGTGATCGCGCCGTCGGCAGCGATGGACGGTCAGGTGCGGGCGATTCGCCGGGCACTGGACGACGCCGGCTTCACGCAGATTCCGATCATGGCCTACTCGACCAAATTCGCCTCGGCGCTCTACGGCCCGTTCCGCGAGGCCGGTGGCAGCGCGTTGAAAGGCGATCGCAAAAGCTATCAGATGAACCCCATGAACCGCCGCGAAGCCCTGCGCGAATCGTTGCTCGACGAGCAGGAAGGTGCCGACGCGCTGATGGTCAAACCGGCCGGCGCGTACCTGGACATCATCCGCGACATCCGCGAAGCCTCGAACCTGCCGCTGGCGGCTTATCAGGTCAGCGGCGAGTACGCGATGATCAAGTTCGGCGCCCAGGCCGGGGCCATCGACGAAGATCGCGTGGTGCGCGAAAGCCTCGGCGCGATCAAGCGCGCGGGTGCGGATCTGATCTTCACCTACTTTGCGATGGACCTGGCCCTGGCCGGGATTTAAGCAACACCACAAAACCCAATGTGGGAGCGAGCTTGCTCGCGATATCGGCGTATCAGACAACCCTGCATTGACTGACAGACCGCTATCGCGAGCAAGCTCGCTCCCACAGTGGTTTGTGGTGTTCTGAATCAGGTGAAAAACGGCCGGATCCCGTGGTCACGGAAATACCGCTCGATCACCTTCGGATCCGCGCTGTTGTCGGCAATCGCCACGTAGGTATCAGGGCGCAGCAGGTAAAAGCCGTTGCGCCCCAGGCCCGCCGTTTCAAACGCCGGACGCCAGTCGAACACGTGCAGCGGCAAGTGATGTTCATTGCACCAGGCGATCATCTCGTCGCTGGTGTCGCCGTACACATGCACCTGCCAGCTCGGATGGCGCAACGGCTCGTAATTGTCCCCCTCGCCATCATGGGCCCACGGCAAGCGGTCACCGCCGTGGACGTGCCCGGCCACGCCTTCGCTCAATGCCATGCCCCGATAGTTGACGGTGATCTGCGACACCGTGCGAAACAGGAACTCGCGGCTGCTCTCGAATGAGGCCATTTTCGGAATCAGGAACGGCGCCAGCCGGGTGCGTAACAGGTCGGCCATGCGGCCTTCGGCGGTGACGAAGCTGAAGACCTTGTCGGTGGTCGACACCAGTCGCCGGGCGAAGGCGATGCGTTCGGTTTCATAGCTGTCGAGCAGTGTGGGCGTGGCTGCGCCGCCGAGCACTGCCGCGAGTTTCCACGCCAGATTGATCGCATCGCCGATGCCGGTGTTCATGCCCTGACCGCCGGCCGGACTGTGCACATGCGCCGCATCGCCGAGCAGAAACGCCCGGCCCTGGCGAAAGTGATCCGCCACCCGATGATGCACGCGGTAGGTGGAGAACCAGTTGACGTCCTCGATGTGCACGTTCAGGTGTTCGATGGCGCGATTGCTGACATCCGAGAATTCCAGGGTTTCGGCGCGATCCGCACGTTCGTCGCGCACGGTGCCGATCAAGCGCGCACGGCCTTCACCGGCCAGCGGGAACACCGCGAGAAAGTCCGCCTCATCCAGATCCAGATGCAACTCGCCATTGAGCGCCGGGCCGCTGGCCCGCACATCGGCGACGTAGAAAATCTGCTGATAGGTGCCGCCGGGAAAACCGGTGTCGAGGGTTTTGCGCACAACCGAACGAGCGCCGTCACACCCGGCCAGATAGCAGGCCTGGCAGATTTCCTGCTCGCCATCCGGCAGGCGCAAATGCGCGGTGAGGCCATCGCCGTTTTCCGTGAAGCTCTCCAGCGTGGTGTTGCGTTCGACGGTCACGTCGTAGTCTTCGAGGCGGTCTATCAACAGCCGCTCGTGTTCGTCCTGCGGGTACATTTCCAGAAAGGCATAGGGCGTCAGGCCTTCGCCGATGCGGTTGAGCGGCAGCTGCGCCACGGGTTTGCCCTTGACCCAGAAATTCGCCGCCGCCACCCGGTGACCGTTGCGCACCACCGCGTCGGCCAGATCCAGTTGCCGGTACAGCTCAAGGGTGCGCGCCTGCACCGCCAGCGCCCGCGAAGTGGTGCCCGGAGCGGAAGCTTTGTCGATGATGCGCACGCGCACGCCCAGTTTGCTCAGCCACAGGGCCAGCACCAGCCCGGTGGGGCCCGCGCCGATGATCAGAACATCACTGCGGTTCATGGTCTGTCCTCCTCGCGTGTCCTGATCCGAGACGTGCAACTAAGTGTGCAGCAGCAAGTATGGATCAGACGGCGAGGGCGGCCAGTCGGCCTGCCAGACGGGACGATGGAACAGCGCCGCCGGCCCGCAGTCCTATCCTGCACCCTGCGATTGAGCGTAGGGTTAACCCGGCTCAACGGACTGGATGAAGCGTTATGCACACCCCTCGATTATTCGTCAGCCTCGCCGCGCTGCTGGTACTGGCCGGTTGCGCCGGTCAACGCAGCGAAGAACCGGCGCCGCGCCCGCCCGCCGAGGTCAAGGCGCAGATCGTGCGCCTGCTGCCAGCAAAAACCGTTGACCGCCAAGGCTGGGCCACCGACATCTACGCCGCGTTCGCGGCCCAGGGCATCAGCCCGACCACACAGAATCTGTGTTCGGTGCTGGCCGTCACCGAGCAGGAATCCACTTTCCAAGTCGATCCGCCGGTACCCGGCCTGGGCAAGATCGCCCGTGACGAAATCGACCGCCGCGCCGCCAAGGTGCATATCCCGAGCCTGTTGGTCAGCGGTGCCTTGCAGGTGCGCTCGCCCAACGGCAAGACCTACAGCGAACGCCTGAGCGCCGCCCGCAGCGAAAAGGAATTGAGTGCGATTTTTGACGACTTCATCGGCTCGGTGCCGATGGGCCGCACGCTGTTCAGCGGTTTCAACCCGGTGCACACCGGCGGGCCGATGCAGGTCAGCATCGAATTCGCCGAACAGCACGCCAAGGACTATCCGTACCCGGTGGACGGGACGATTCGCCGCGAGGTATTCAGCCGTCGCGGCGGGATGTATTTCGGCATCGCCCATTTGCTCGGTTATCCGGTGAGTTACCGCGAACCTTTGTACCGCTTCGCCGACTTCAACGCCGGCTGGTACGCCAGTCGCAATGCGGCGTTTCAGAACGCGGTCAGCCGGGCGTCGGGGATTCCGCTGGCGCTGGATGGCGACCTGATCCGCCCGGGCGCGATCATGCCGGGCAGCACTGAACTGGCGGTGCGCGCCCTCGGCAAATCACTGGGCATGCGCAATCCGGTGATCCGCGATCAACTGGAGAAGGGCGATAGCCTGGCCTTCGAGGAGACCAAACTGTATCAACGGGTCTTCGAGCTGGCGGAGCGTGCGGAAGGCAAGTCACTGCCCCGTGCGGTGTTGCCGGGCATCGTGCTGCAGAGCCCGAAGATCACCCGCAAACTGACCACGGCGTGGTTTGCCAAACGGGTCGACGAGCGTTATCGGCGCTGCATGGCCAAGGGCTGAGGACGATCAAAAAGGTATAAAAAAACCCGGCTGACGGGAGCCGGGTTTTTTCTGGGTTGTTGCGGTCAAGCCATTCATTCAAGCAACGCGGCTTTCGATCAGACGATCCGAGCCGCGGCGCGGTTTTATCACTTTCGGGCTGGGCGTCTGACGGCGGTCAGCGATGCCTACGGTAACCGGTTGCGTATTACGCGGGATCGCCTGGATCGCATTGAGCGCCTCGACAACGGCGCTGGTCGTTCCTTGTTGCTGCGCTATGAGCGGGCGCATCTGGTCGCGGTCGATTATCAGGTTTTTCGGGAGTCTGCCTGGCGCACCGAGCAGACCCTCGCCCGTTATAGGTACGACGCCCGTCATCGGCTGATTGAGGCGACCAATGCGGTCGGCGAAAGCGAGCGTTACGACTACGACGACCAGCACGTCATCCTGCAACGGCAACTGGCCGGCGGCGCGAGCTTCTTTTGGGCGTGGGAGCGTGCCGGCAAGGCGGCGCGTTGCGTGCGGCACTGGGCGTCGTTTTCGCAGATGGATACGCGTTACGTCTGGGATGACGCCGGCCGTGTCACGGTGCATTACGTCGATGGCACTGAGGAAACTTACGTCCACGACGACACCGCGCGGCTGGTGCGTCAGGTCGCCGCCGACGGTGGCGAGCAGCTCAAGGCCTATGACGCGCAAGGCCGGCTGGTCGCCGAGCAGGATGCGCTGGGGGCGGTCACCGAATACCTCTACGACGATGCCGGACGGCTGATCGCGCTTATTCCGCCGGACGATGCGCCGACGTCCTACGAGTACCGCAATGGTTTCCTGCACAGCCGTTCACGCGGCGATGCGGTGTGGACGTACCGGCGCAATGCCCAGGGTGACATCACCGAGGCGGTCGACCCGGACGGCCATGTCACCCATTACCACCACGATGCACAGGGCCGGTTGCTGTCGATCCGTTATCCGGATTCGGGTCGGCATGTGTTCGTGTGGAACGACCTGGGCCAACTGGTCGAAGAAAGTCTGCCGGACGGTGGGGTTCGCAAGTTTTCCTACGATGCGCTAGGGCGGCGGATTACGGCGCAGGACGAGCATGGCGCGGTCACCCGTCATGCATGGGATGCCGTTGGCCGGCTGATCCAGACGACGCTGCCTAACGGTGCCACCCGCGCCTGGTCCTACAGCGCCTACGGCCAGATCACCGCCGAACGCGATGAACTGGGGCGCATCACCCGCTACGAATATGACGACGACCTGCATTTGGTCAGCCGGCGGATCAACCCCGACGGCACGCGCCTGCAATACCGCTACGACCATGCGCAGCTGTTGCTCACGGAAATCGAGAACGAGTCCGGCGAAAAGTATCGGCTGGACTACACGC
Organism: Pseudomonas glycinae; assembly: GCF_001594225.2. Classification (GTDB taxonomy): domain Bacteria; phylum Pseudomonadota; class Gammaproteobacteria; order Pseudomonadales; family Pseudomonadaceae; genus Aquipseudomonas; species Aquipseudomonas glycinae. Next base: position 1,164,555 of record NZ_CP014205.2, on the reverse strand, counting down.
CCACCGGACTGATCCGACAGGAAACCGGTTTTGATGGGCGGCGCACCGCCTACGCCTACGACCGCAACGGCCACCTGCTGGAAAAGACCGAGTTCGGCGACGACGGCTCGACGCTGGTCACCGGCTATCAACGTGATGCTGCTGGGCGATTGCTGCTCAAGACCCTGCCGGACGGGGTCGAGGTCAGCTACCGCTATGACCGTCTCGGCCGTTTGGTCGGCGTGGATGACGGCCAGGATCACCCGCTGGCTTTCGAATACGACCTGCAGGACCGGCTGGTGCGCGAGCATCAGGGCTGGGGCACCCTGCGTTACACCTACGACGCCTGCGGCCAGCTCTCCCGCCTGCGCCTGCCGGACAACAGCAAGCTCGATTATCACTACGCCAAGGGCGGCGCGCTGACCGCGATCGACCTCAACGGCGCCTTGCTTACCCGTCACGTCTACCAGAACGGCCGCGAACAGCAGCGCCAGCAAGGCCTGCTGCTCAGCGAATACTCTTACGACGAACAGGGCCGCTTACGCGCCCACGCCGTAGGCCATCAACGCAGTGCGCTGTACCGTCGCGACTTTGCCTACAGCGCCAACGGCAATCTCGAACACATCGCCGACACCCGCCACGGCCAGCGCAGCTACCAGTACGACGCCCTCGACCGGCTGATCCGCGTACGCCACACCCGCAACGATGTGCCGGAAACCTTCGCCCACGACCCGGCCGGCAACCTGCTGATGCAGGATCGCCCCGGCCCGATGCAGATCAAAGGCAACCGCCTGTTGATGCAGGGCGACCGCCACTACGACTACGACGCCTTCGGCAACCTGATCCGCGAACGCCGCGGCCGTGCGCAAACCCTCGTCACCGAATACCGCTACGACAGCCAGCACCGCCTGATCGGCCTCACCCGCCCCGACGGCACCAGCGCGACCTACCAATACGACGCCTTCGGCCGGCGCATCCGCAAAACCGTCAACGGCCAGACCACCGAATTCTTCTGGCAAGGCGACCACCTGATCGCCGAAAGCAGCCAGGAACAGCACCGAAGTTTCATCTACGAACCCGGCACCTTCCGCCCATTGGCCATGCTCGACGGCAAAGGCCCGAAACGCGCCTGCCCGTTCTACTACCAACTCGACCACCTCGGAACCCCGCAGGAACTGACCGACTACAGCGGCGAGATCGTCTGGTCAGCCAAATACAGCGCCTACGGCAAGGTCACCTCGCTGGAACTGGCGACCGAGGACTACCTGAACCAGCCACTACGGTTTCAGGGGCAGTACTTCGATGAGGAAAGCGGACTGCATTACAACCGGCACCGGTACTACGACCCTGACTTGGGGCGGTATCTGACGCCGGATCCGGTGAAGCTGGCGGGTGGACTGAACCAGTACCAGTACGTGCCGAATCCGACGGGGTGGGTGGATCCGTTGGGGTTGAGCTCCAACTGTCCGCCGCCGAATAAGCCGGGATGTCCGGTGCCGGATGGGGTGAGCGATTCGGTTGTTGATGAGGGCGAGCCGGCGCTACCGAAGATGACGGCGCAAGAGCGGAGGGCGAGAATTGATGAGTTGGCAGAAAATATTGCATTAAAAGAGTTGAGATATATGGAAAGCGCTAACAAAAAATCTCATTTTTTACAAAAACATGGCGCCCAAACTACTCTTGCTTCGCAGCAAGAACGTCTGCTATATGCTAAAAACCCTACTACGGGTAAAGTTGAGATGAAACTAAATAAAAAAACTAAGCTTTTGGAGCCAAGCATTCCGCGAGCTGCAACTAAATTTATGAGTCATAGGGATCAATTGAATGCAATTAATCGTGCTAAATTAATTTTCCGACGGACTGGGAGTCTATCGCTTTCATCGCTCCCAGTAGAAATGGGAAGAAAGGTTGGAGAGGGGTATAGAGGGAAGCAAGTGGAATATATAGAGCCAACAAGAACTGTCGTTATACTCAATAGTCATGGTGAGGTTATAACGGCTTATGTGGATTGATATAAAATGAAACGTAATCCAAATCTTTCAATTTTGCCTGGCTTTCTATTTATCTTCGATATTGACTATCCTCACGAAGGGGCCGTTGAAGAACTAATATGTCTGGCTGATGTAAATGACTCTTCTGATTTGATTAGAGTTTTTGATGCTGCTCTGAAACCGGAATTTGTTGGTTACTCTGAATCGGATAGGTGTTGGATAATTGATACGATTTCCTATTATCTGGAAAGAGGAGAAACATTTGTTGAGGTTTTGGAAAAGAGGAGTTTTTTATTTTCTGACGAGATAGTCGATGGGCGTGGCTTTATGCGCGTGTTGCTAGAATGTCTTTCCTTATATCAGGCTGAGATAGGTAAAGTTAAAGATTTATAGAATTACAATCTACCTTTGAGGTTTTTGTATTTAGGGTTTTTGGTAGGTTGGTTGTTTATTTGGTCTTTATAATGATGGTAAAAATTGTGGGAGCTAATTTATTTAACCAAAGCCAGTTCGCCACGTTTCCAATCGCGATGAAGTGATGTTAAAAGATCCATATTTAAATGAAGAGTTTGAACCGGATTTGATGTGGTTTATAGGCGTTTTCGACGTTTATGATCGGGAGGGAACTCGAGGTGCCGAACTCGAGGTTTACAATCCTAATGATTCCGCTGATGGAGAGCTTCTTATCAGGAAGTATTGTCTTAATCTGCCATACCTCTCCTATAGGCATAAGCTAGTGCTAGTTGAAAGTTTGGAGTTGCTGCTCTTGGAGCAAAATTATGACTTTCAAGAGTTATTCGAGGTCGATGAATACGAAGCAGCAAGTTGGCCGCGGGGAGAGTGGTACTCTCTAGAAGATCCACGCGGCTTCTTCCAAGATATCTATAAGTTTGCGAAGGAAGCTTGGAGGGAGGATCTTGCGAAAGCCGCTGGAGAGGATCGGTCAACATGGTAGTTATCGAGCCTTTAAATCAGCGATGACCTGAAACGAGCGCCTCGTTAAAAGGTAGCGCACGTATGCTATCGATAACATGCACGCTATACCCAGGAACATTCTTCGCATGATGCTTCGCCTGCGAAGCCATCTCTGCCAACTGACTCGCATCCAGTTGCGCACACGCTTCAGGATGCAGATGCACCACGCCAATGGACAATGACAGCAACGGAAACTCCTGACGAATACCCTGGCGGTTCGGCGCAACAAAACACCCAGCCTCCAGATGTTCCGGGCGGTAGAAACGCCGGCATTGGCTCTGGAAGTCATCAAGCAATTGGTTTAGCCGTTTGCGCCAATCCTCCGGGCCGAGCACCAACAGGAAATCGTCGCCGCCGATATGCCCGACGAAATCGCGGGACGGGTCGACGCGTTCGTTGAGGCATTGCGCCAGACACAGCAATACCTCATCCCCACGCCCATACCCATAGATATCGTTAAAGGGTTTGAAGCTGTCGATGTCGACATAACAAATGACCGACTCGCGCCCCTGTTGCAGCAATCGAGTCAAACATTGCTGAATCGGCACATTCCCCGGCAACAACGTCAGCGGATTGGCATAGCGGGCCTGCTGGATTTTCAGCTCGGTAATCAGTTTGAGCACGTCAATCACCCGGCCCAGGCCCAAGTAGCTGCCGTTGAGGGTGATGATGAAATCCTCTTCGATGCGTTGCCGGGCGCGGCTGGTGATCAGGCGGCTGACCTGTTGTAGCGACTGGCTCATTTCCACGGCGAGGAAGTCGTCGTTCATCAGGCGGCTGATCGGTTTGCGGGCGAACAGGTCGGTGGCGAAGGGTTTTAGCAGCGCATCGGATAACGAGTGACGATGAACGATGCCGCACGGCTGACCCTGTTCGTCGAGCACCGCCAGCGAGTTCAGGTTGGCCTGGCGGCGGAAGGCTTCCAGTACGGTGGCAGTCGGTGTGTCGCGATTCACGGCCGGTTGATCGTTGAGCAGAGCGCTGAGATCGCTGCCTTCATCGTTCAGTGCAACGGCGCTGCTATCGTGTTTGGGCATCAAGGCGCGGGCATCGCGCGGCGGGTGTTCCTGAGGGCGACCCAGCAGGTAGCCCTGCACCAGATCCACACCCATCTCGGTCAGCACCGCCAACTCTTCCGGCAACTCGATGCCTTCGGCAATCACTTGAGCTCGCGAGGCCTTGGCGATTTGCAGGATCGATCCGACAAACTCGCGCTTCAACGCATCCTGATGAATGCCGTCGATAAAGTGCCGGTCGATCTTCACGTAATCCGGCCGCAATTCCGACCACAGGCGCAGGCTCGAATAACCGGCCCCAAGATCATCGAGGGCGATCGAAAACCCCATCGCCCGATAGTGATGCAGTGCTGTTTGCAGCAACTGGAAATCATCGATTGGCGTCTGTTCGGTGAGTTCGATCACCACCTGACTCGGTGGAATGCCGAAATCCTGAAGCAGCTGCAGCGTGCGCCCCGGCTGGTGCGCGGCTTCAAGCAAGGATTCGGGAGAGACGTTGAGAAACAGCTTGCCCGGCAATTGCTGTTCGTTGAAACGACGACAGGCGCTCTGGCGGCAGGCGATTTCCAGTTCGCTCAAGCGCCCGGCCTGGCGGGCCACGGCGAACAGGGCAATGGGGGAGTGCAGTGGGCTGTTGGACGGGCCGCGGGTCAGGGCTTCGTAGCCGAGAATGCGCCGTTCGGAGAGGCAAATGATCGGCTGGAACAGGCTGTGTAATCCGCTTTGAGTCAGTATCGAGCTCAAGGCACTCAGCTGTTCGGTCGTGGTCATGGCAATCTCTGGCAATAAAAAAAGGACTGGGAGCGTTCTCGATGAAGAGAACAGCTCCCAGTCCTTTATTGCACGACAGAATGATGACTGTTTGATGACGATCCGGGGATCGCCAGCATTAAATTGCCATCACCTTACTTCTTTGCGACCTGGTTGCTCAGCTTCAGGTAATCCAGCAGCACGCGCCCGGTTTCGCTCAGGTAGGCGTCGTCTTCCGGTTTGACCTTGTCAGGCTCGGCGGCTGCCAGGGCGTCGTCGTCTTCTTTCTTCAACTCTTTGAGCGGTTCTTCGCCTTTGGCCTTGCGACGGATGTTTTCCATCGCCAGTTGCTTGGCGTCGATGTCGGCGTGCTGGGCACGGCGTTCGGCTTCATTGAGGCTGACGGTTTTTTCTTCCAGCAGCTTCTGCGCCAAGGCCAGCTTGTCGCGGATGAACACGAACTCCGCGTCCTTGGCGGAACGGGTGTCATGCTCGGATTTCAGCTGGGCCAGGTACGGCTTGAACGGATCGCTCGCCGGTTTGATCGCCGCGCGGATGGTGTCCCACGGCATGGCTTCCGGCAGGGCGCTTTCGCCGATTTCCTTGGTGTCGATGATCGACGGGTAATCGATGTCCGGCAGTACGCCCTGATGCTGGGTGCTCTGACCGGAAACCCGGTAGAACTTGGCCAGGGTCAGTTTCAGTTCGCCATGGTTCAGCGGCTGAATGGTCTGCACGGTGCCTTTGCCGAAGGTCTGGCCACCGATGATCAGCGCACGATGGTAGTCCTGCATCGCGCCAGCGAAGATCTCCGAAGCCGAGGCGGACAGGCGGTTGACCAGCAGCGCCATCGGGCCCTTGTAGAACGCGCCCGGGTTTTCATCCTCAAGTACATCGACCCGGCCATCGGCGTTACGCACGAGCACGGTCGGGCCCTTGTCGATGAACAGGCTGGTCAGCTCGGTCGCTTCCTGCAGGGAACCGCCGCCGTTGTTGCGCAGGTCGATGACCACGCCGTCGACTTTCTCTTTCTGCAGCTCGGTCAGCAGTTTCTTGACGTCGCGAGTGGTGCTCTTGTAGTCCGGATCGCCGGCACGGAAGGCCTTGAAGTCGAGGTAAAACGCCGGAATCTCGATCACGCCGAGCTTGTAGTCCTTGCCGTCCTGTTTCAGGTTAAGCACGGACTTCTTCACGGCCTGGTCTTCGAGCTTCACCGCTTCGCGGGTGATCGGCACGATCTTGCTGGTCTGATCGTTCGGCGCATTGCTGGCCGGGATGACTTCCAGACGCACCACGGTGCCTTTCGGGCCACGGATCAGCTTGACCACTTCGTCCAGACGCCAGCCGACCACGTCGACCATCTCTTTGTTGCCCTGGGCAACGCCGATGATCTTGTCGGCCGGAGCAACCTGCTTGGTCTTGTCGGCCGGGCCTGCCGGCACCAGACGCACGACTTTCACCTGATCGTTGTCGCTCTGCAACACGGCGCCGATGCCCTCGAGGGACAGGCTCATGTTGATGTCGAAGTTCTCCGCGTTATCCGGCGACAGATAGTTGGTGTGCGGATCGTAAGACATGGCGAAGGTGTTGATGTACGCCTGGAAGATGTCTTCGGCGCGGGTCTGGTCCAGACGCGCCAGTTGATTCTTGTAGCGCTTGGTCAGGGTTTCCTGGATCTGCTTCGGCTCTTTGCCGGCGATCTTCTGCCGCAGCACTTCGTCCTTGACGCGTTTGCGCCACAGGTCATCGAGTTCGGCGGTGGACTTGAGCCACGGAGCATCCTTGCGATCGATCAGCAAGGTTTCCTTGGTGGTGAAGTCCATCTTGTCGACGCCTTTGTTCAGCTCGGCAAGGGCGAAGTCCAGACGCGCCTTCACGCGATCCAGATAGCGCTTGTAGATGGTGAACCCGGCGTTGAGGTCACCGCTCTTGAGGAAGTCGTCGAACTGGGTCTTCCACTTGTCGAATTCGGCGATGTCGCTGGCCATGAAATAGCTGCGCGACGGGTCGAGCAGCTTGATGTAGCTGTCGTAGATGATCACCGAGCGCGCATCGTCGAGCGGCGGCTTGCTGTAGTGGTGACGCTTGAGCAACTCGACGACGTTCAGACTGGCGATCACTTCGTCGCGATCAGGCTGTAACTTGTCCCAGCTGTTGGCTGCGAATGTGGTGCCCGACACCGGCAACAGACCGATACCGATGAAAAGAGCGAGGGCGGTGCTGGGGAGCAGATGCTTCATGCTGATTCGACGCGGGGACAATTGATAACGCATATTAGGCCGTCTTTGAAGTCGCCGGTACCTCTACGCTCTGTACGATAACTGCTGTTCAGCGTTCGTTCAGACCCCAGGGCCGGTCGCATAATGCAAAAAGCCCGGCGCTACAGCTTCGGGCTCAGTCCAGACTCACTATGGAGGCACTGTGAAGGCATTGCAAGGCGTTGAAGGTCAAGTGGCATGGGTTGATGAACCAAGTCCTACATGTGATGTAGGACAAGTTCGCATCCGGGTGGCGGCAGCGGGCCTCAATCGCGCGGATTTATTACAGAAAGCCGGACTTTATCCACCCCCTCCAGGTGCCAGCCAAGTGCTGGGTCTTGAATGCTCCGGGGTGATCAGCGAGGTCGGCGCGGGCTCGTCCTGGCAGGTCGGTGACCGGGTCTGCGCCTTGCTGGCCGGGGGCGGGATGGCGCAAGAGGTGGTCGTCGACGGACGGCATGTGCTGCCGGTTCCGGAAGGCGTGTCGCTGATTGAAGCGGCGGCGTTGCCCGAGGTTTACGCGACCGTCTGGCTGAATGTGTTTCAACTCGCTGCGCTCAAACCGGGTGAGAAAGTTCTTCTGCACGCCGGAGCCAGTGGCATCGGCTCAGCCGCCATTCAACTGTGCAAGGCTTTCGGCAATCCGTGCTGGGTCAGCGTCGGCTCGGCCGAGCGGCTGGCCTACTGCGAATCGCTGGGTGCCCAGGGCGGGGTGGTGCGCACCGACGATCTGGAAAGCCTGCGGGATTTCGGGCCGTTCGATGTGATTCTGGATCCGGTGGGCGGCAATTATTCGGCGTTGAATCTGAAGTTGCTGGCCCAGGACGGACGCTGGGTGCTGATCGGTCTGATGGGCGGCCGTGAGGCAAAACTGGATCTGGCCCAGGTGCTGGCCAAGCGCGTGCAACTGCTGGGCTCGACCCTGCGCAGCCGTGACGATCAGTTCAAGGCCGATCTGTTCAGCGATCTGAGCCAGCACGTGTGGCCGCTGTTTTCCGAAGGGCGCCTGAAGGCGCAACTGGCCAAGGCGTTCCCGATCAAGGATGCCGAGGCTGCGTTTGCAGAACTTGCGAGCAACACCGTGGCAGGGAAGCTGGTGCTGGTGATCGACGAAAGCCTGAGCTGATCATCAATGCTTGTGGGAGCAGGGCTGCTCCCACAAGACCATCGCTTACTTCCAGAGGTGGATCGGCCAGCCGGACTTCTCGGCCTCTGCCAGCAACACCGGATCCGGATTGACCACATGCGGGTAATCCACCTTCAGCAGCAGCGGCAGGTCATTGCGTGAGTCGGAATAGAAACTCGCGCCCTCAAGATTTTCCTCTTCGGCATCCAGCCATTCCAGCAAGCGGGTGATCTTGCCTTCGCGGTAGGTCAGCGTGCCCACGGTGCGGCCGCTGTACACGCCATGCGCCACTTCCAGTTCGATTCCCAGCACCTCGTCGATGCCCAGCCGATCGGCAATCGGTTTGACCAGGTGCGTGCCCGAGGCCGAGATCACCAGAATCCGGTCACCGGCCTTGCGATGGGCGGCGATGGTTTTGGTGGCGTCGCTGAAGATGATCGGCTCGATGAAATCTTCAACCCATGGGCCAACCAAGTGCTCGACTTCCTCCGGGGTGCGACCGATCAGCGGTTCGAGGCTGAAGTCCATGTAGTCTTCCATGCGCAACTTGCCATGGCTGTAGGCGTCCATCAGCTCGTTGTTCCGGCGCATGAACGACTCGGGATCGACCCAGCCCAGGCGCCCCATCTGCTCGCTCCAGAGGGTGGCGCAGTCGCCGTGGATCAGGGTTTCGTCCAGATCAAAAATTGCCAGGGCCATCGGTTCTCTCCGAGAACAGCTGCAAGCTACAAGCTTCGAGCAGCAAGAATTGGAATCAGGTATGCCGCAGTCTACAGCTTGAAGCTTGTAGCTCGAAGCTTGCAGCTGTTTTCAAGCTACCTCACACAGGGCGGTGGGATCGATGGAAAGCGACAGGCGCTGGCCGTCAGGATGCAGATCCGCCGCCGAACGGTTGAGCACATCCACCACCAGTTCCACGCCGCGGGCTTCGACGCGGTAGCGAATCACGTTGCCCAGCAGGCTGTGGCTGCGGATTTGCGCGTCGGGCTCCCCGTTGAGGCTGAGTTCGATGGCCTCCGGGCGAATCGCGATGCGGTGATTGATCGGCCGCTGCAACAGTTTCGACGCACTCTCCGCATCCAGCAGGTTGTAGTTGCCGATGAAGCCGGCGGCGAATACGTCGACCGGGGCGGTGTAGAGGGTTTCGGCGTCGCCGCTTTGTACGATCTTTCCCTGATTCATCAGGAAAATGCGGTCAGACATGGTCAGGGCTTCTTCCTGATCGTGTGTGACGAAGATCGTGGTCAGGCCGAGTTCGCGCTGGATCTGACGGATCTGTTCGCGCAGGTGTTTGCGAATCCGCGCATCAAGGGCCGACAGCGGTTCATCCAGCAGCAACAGGCGCGGACGGGTCACCAGCGAACGGGCGAGGGCGACACGCTGGCATTGACCGCCGGACAGCTGATGCGGATAGCGACTGGCGAAATCGTTGAGTTCAACCAGTTTCAACACTTCGGCAACCCGCTTGTGGCTGTCGTCGGCATTGACCTTTTGCATGCGCAAACCGAAGGCGACGTTCTGTTCGACGGTCATGTTGGGGAACAGCGCGTAGCTCTGGAACACCATGCCGATCCCGCGCTTCTGCGGGGTGAGCGGCACGATGTCGACACCATCGAGCAGAATCTTGCCGCCATCCACCGGCGTCAGCCCGGCGATGCAACGCAACAGGGTGGATTTGCCGCAACCGGACGGGCCGAGCAGGGTGACGAATTCACCCTTCTGGATTTCGCAGTTGATGTCGCTGAACACCGTGGTGCCGGCGTAGTTTTTCTGAAGGTGTTGGACGCTGACATAGCTCATTCGCTTTTGTCCTTGTTCAAGATGTTGGCGACCCAGGTCAGGACCAGCACGAAAAAGAAGTAGGAGATCACCAGCGCACTGGTGAAGTGGCCGCTGCTGTTGCGCATGTTGTTCAGATAAACCTGCAGGGTTTCGTAGCGAGTGCCGACCAGGATGTTGGCGAACACGAATTCACCGAACAGGAACGAGAACGACAGCAGCAACGCGACCATCAGGCCTTTGCGCAGGTTCGGCAGCACCACCAGGAAGGCTGCCTGAAAGGTGCTGGCGCCGAGCAGTTGGGCAGCGTCCATCAGATCGCGCAGGTTGATCGCTTGCAGGTTGTTGGTGATCGCCCGGTACATGAACGGCAGCGCCACGGTGAAGTAGCAACCGATCAGGATCCACGGCGTTCCCACCATCGCAAACGGCCCGGAACCGTAAAGCTGCAACAGCCCCACCGACGACACCACCGGCGGCACCGCGAAGGGCAGCAGGATCAGGATGTTCATCAGCGCATCGAGTTTCGGGAAGTGGTAATGCACTACGAACAGCAGCGGCAGGATCAGCACCACCGACAGGATCAGCGCCCCGACGCACACCAGCAGCGACTGGCCGAAGGCGTGAAGAAAGCGCGGATCGCTCCACAACTGGATGTACCACTTGAGGGTGAAACCGCTGGGCAGGATGGTGGCCGACCAACTGCTGGCAATCGAGTAGATCAGCGTGCCCACCAGCGGCAGCAGCAGGATGGCGAACAACAGATAGACCACGACGCGGTGGTAGACGCCGGCCGGGCCGGATTCAGCGCGAGACATGGTAGCTCCTCTTCAACAGCAGTTGGTGCACGACAGTCACCAGGGTCATCAGCGCCACCAGCACCACGGCCAGGGCGCTGGCCAGGTTCGGGTCGAGGGAAATGTCACCGGAGACCATCGCCGCAATCCGGATCGGCAATACGTTGAAGTTGCCGGTGGTCAGGGCGTAGACCGTGGCGTAGGCGCCGAGGGCGTTGGCCAGCAGGATCACGAAGGTGCCGAGCAGGGCCGGGGTCAGTACCGGCAGGCCGATGTGGCGCCAGAACTGCCAGCTGTCGGCGCCGAGCAGTGCGGCGGATTCGCGCCAGTCTTCACGCAGGGCGTCGAATGCCGGGTACAGCAGCAACACGCCGAGGGGAATCTGGAAGTAGGTGTAGAGGATGATCAACCCGGTTTTCGAATACAGGTTGAAGTCCTCGATGATCCCGGCCTGCTTCAGCATGATGGTGATGCTGCCGTTGAAGCCGAGCAGGATGATGAACGCAAACGCCAGGGGCACGCCGGCGAAGTTGCTGGTCATGTTGGCGAAGGCGTTGACGAAGTTGCGCAGTTTTGAATCGACCCGGCGCAGGGAGTAGGCGCCCAGCACGGCGATGATGATCCCGAACACACTCGACCAGAAACTGATTTCGAGGCTGTACTGGATCGCCTGCAGATAGAACTTCGAATTGAAGATCTTGCTGAAGTTGGCAAAGCCCCAACCGAATTCTTCCGATTGCAGGCTGTTGATCATCACCCAGATCAGCGGGGCGATTTCGAACACGATAAAGAACAGTGCGAAAGGCACCAGGCATAGGGCGGCGAGCCATTTGCCGCGAGTCATTGAGTTCACTTGAGCAACTCCCGGCACACAGGTTTGTCGTGGGGCACGCCGAGCAGCTCGCAGACCGTGCCGCAGATGTCGGTCTGCTTCGGTGCGGCATCGGCTTTCAGGCTGAAGGCTTCACCGAGTACGAACAACGGTACCTGGCGTTCTTCCGGCAGCAGGCCGTTGTGCGAGCGGTCGTTGTTCATGCCGTGGTCGGCGGTCACCAGCACCTGGCAATCGGCGTCGAGCCAGCCTTGCAGGTAGTCGGCGAGGATGATGTCGGCGCTGCGTGCGCTGTTGCGGTATTGCGGGGTGTCGAGGCCGTGCTTGTGCCCGGCGTCGTCGATGTTCATCGGATGGATCAGCAGAAAATCCGGGGCATGGCGCAGGCGCAGGTTTTCGGCGTCGGCGAACAGGTGCGAGTCCGGATAGTGATCGTTCCAGTAGAAGTGGCCATGCTGGATCGGTAGCGTCGGGTCATCGGTATGACGATCTCTGGCGGCTACGAACGGCGAGCGGTTGTACAGCTCGCTGACCCAGTGGTACGCCGCAGCGGCGGTTTTCAGACCGGCATCGCGGGCGTAGTGATAGATGCTGCGCTGATTGGACAGGCGCGAGACGTTGTTGTGGACGATGCCGCTGTCGATCGGCGGTACGCCCGTGAGGATGCATTCGTAAAGCGGTCGGGACAGGGCCGGCAACTCGCACTCCAACTGGTAGAGCGCGGCGCGTCCTGCGCCAACGTAAGCCTGCAGATGCCCCATGGCGTGACGCGCGACCTCGTAGTTGAGGCCGTCGAGCACGACAAGGATGACGGTGTGCTTCATAGGGGCAAAAACTCCGCGAAACAATAAATCGGAAAACTCGAAATCGACACGGATCCTGTGGGAGCGGGCTTGCCCGCGAAGGCGTCATGCAATTCAACACATTTGTTGAATGTGAAATTGCCATCGCGGGCAAGCCCGCTCCCACAGAGTTTTGCGTCAAACCCTGTTGGGTTTACGGGCTTACTTCATTTCTACGATCACTTCTTCGTTCCACTTCTGCGGCAGGGCCTTGGAGGTTTTCTCCCACGCATCGGCGTCCTTGATCGGTGTGACCTTCTTGTACTGCTCGTTCGGCAGCAGCTTGGCTTTCACGTCGTCCGGCAGTTGCAGGTGCTCGGCGCGGATCGGGCGAGCGTTGCCGCGGGCGAGGTTGGTCTGGCCGGCATCGCTGAAGATGTATTCGCGGGTCAGCTTGGCGGCGTTCGGGTTCTTCGCGTATTTGTTGATGATGGTGGTGTAGCCGGAAATCACCGAACCGTCGGACGGGATCAGCACCACGTAGTCATCCGGGTTGGCCATCTTGGCCTTGTAGCTCAGGCCGTTGAAGTCCCAGACCACGCCAACTTCGATCTCGCCTTTTTCCATGGTGGCGATGGTCGGGTTGGCCATCGACAGGCGACCCTGCTTGGCGATGTCTGCGAACAGCAGCAGGGCCGGCTGAAGGTTTTTCTCGTCACCGCCGTTGGCCAGCGCTGCGGCGAGCACGCCGTTGGCAGCTTGTGCAGCGGTGCTCACGTCACCGATGGAAACCTTGTATTTGCCGCCCTTGAGGTCAGCCCATTTGGTCGGTACTTCGGAACCGTGCAGCAGCTTCTTGTTGACGATGAAGGCGATGGTGCCGGTGTAGGCCAGTGCCCAGTTGCCGTCCTTGTCCTTGGCCCAGTCCGGCACTTGATCCCAGGTGCTCGGCTTGTACGGTTGCACCACGCCTTGCTTGACCGCGATCGGGCCGAAGGCCGCGCCGACGTCGCCGATGTCGGCGGTGGCGTTGTCTTTTTCGGCGGCGAACTTGGCGATTTCCTGGGCCGAACTCATGTCGGTGTCGATGTGTTTCAGGCCGTATTTCTTGGCCAGGTCTTCCCAGGTACCTTTCCAGTTGGCCCAGTCATCGGGCATGCCGACGCTGTTGACGGCACCTTCCGCTTTCGCAGCGGCTTCGAGGGTTTTCAGATCATCAGCCGCCATGGCGGCGGTGCACATGGCAATGGTCGAGCCTAACAGTGTTGCCAGGAAAAGCTGTTTCATTCCGAAGCTCCTTGGTCGTGTTCAACGCTGCGATTGCGGTTTGTGTTGGTCTAGGTCAGCAATACCTGAGCCAATTTAAGGTGGCCGGATGACACTTTGATGTCGGCGATGGGTCGCCCAGCCTTTTCTTTCTCCGGTATCGACGAGTGCCCGGTAAGCGTAGACCACCCGCAAAGTCCCGGTGGACAAGGGACTTGGCCGATGTATTGCAAGTTGTCAGGGCGACCGTTCGGTAGTTTTGTCATCTCTCGGTCATCTGCACTGCCTAGGCTTGCAACACGACCAAGCGGCGCTATCGCTGTGCGGTTTTTGCCCCGAAACAGTGCTGGTCTAGTCCAGATAGGTAACGTTGATGCGCGATGAGGCAACAAAAGCGGTGACAGCGATTGGCCAGATCCTTCAGGAACAACTCGACCATGGGTTGCTCGCAGCGGGGAGCAAACTGCCAGCGGAGCGCAAGCTCAGCGAGTTGTTCGGCACGACCCGGATTACGGTGCGTGAAGCCTTGTTGCAGCTGGAGGCGCAGGGCCAGATTTATCGCGAGGAGCGTCGGGGCTGGTTCGTGTCGCCGCCGCGTCTGGCTTACAACCTGATGCAGCGCAGTCACTTTCACGCGATGGTCAGTGCGCAGGGGCGGGTGCCGTCGACCGAGGTGATTTCGGCGCGCTTGCAGCCGGCGTCAGCAGCGGTGTGTGCGTGGTTGCAGTTGCCGGCGTTGTCGAGCGTGATTCAGATTTGCCGGTCGCGGCGGATCGATGGACGACTGGTGTTGTATGTGGAGCATTATCTGAATCCGCAGTTTTTTCCGGGGATTCTTGAGTTTGATCTGAATCAGTCGATTACCGAGCTGTATGCGCGGCATTACGATTTGCACTATGGGCGGGTGCGGTTCGAGATTGTGCCTACGTCTTTATCGGTCGATGCGGCGGCGGCGTTGCGGGTGTCGGTGGGGAGTCCGGGGTTGAGGATTGCTCGGGTTAATTATGATCAGTTTGGGCGGTTGATTGATTGTGATCTGGAGTTTTGGCGGCATGATGCGATTCACGTTGGGGTTGATGTTGTTTGATCGTTTGGGGTGAATATCCGTTTCTTCGGGTGTTGCGGCTTATGGTTCCGCCCTTACGGCGGGTCACTTTTGGCAAACGCCCCAAAAGTAACCAAAAGGTCTGGGCCCCTGCGTTCGGCCCCTCGCTGTGGCTCGGCGTCCCTTCGTTCCGGGATTCATCCGGGGGCATCGCCTACGGTTTGCTTCGCTGCACCTCCTCTCGATGCATGCGGCTGCGCCGCACGGTCGCTGCGCTCCCACCCCCGGATGAATCCCTCCACTCAGCCGGCCGATGGGGCCGGCACGTCAAGAGCGGAACTCGAGCTAACGCTCATTGTTTTGAGTGGTGGGAGGGCATATGTGTTGCTTTTGCTCTCTGTGGGAGCTGGCTTGCAGCGATGAGGGCCTTGAGGTCGGCCCGATTCTCCGGCCTATTCTTGAGTTTGGCCACCACCACCCGCTGTGATCACTTGCACATTCATCCTCGGCGTCGCCAGGTCCAGGCCGGCTTCATCCAGATGTCGTTTGAGCGACAGATTGAACGCCCGTGAAACTTCCCATTGTTTGATCGGTGCGGTCTTGAATCTTGCACGCAATATCGCGTTGCCGGACTCGAAACTTTCCACGCCCTGAAACTCCAACGGTGACCAGATGTTGCGCCGCTGCAGTGGATCTGTGCGCATTTTCTGGCCGACGTCGCGCATCAGTTTGATGGCTTCGTCGATGCTCATGTTGAACGGCACGGCGACGCGGAAGATGGCGTAGCCGAATTCCCGTGAGTAGTTTTTGATGCTTTTGATTTCGCTGAACGGGATGGTGTGGACGATGCCGTCGATGTCCCGCAAGCGTACGGTGCGGATGGTCAGGCCTTCGACGGTGCCGAGGTGGCCGCCGACGTCGACGTAGTCGTCGATGGCCAAAGAGTCTTCGATGATGATGAACAGGCCGGTGATCAGGTCTGCTACGAGTGACTGGGCGCCGAAGCCGATCGCCAGGCCGATCACGCCGGCACCGGCCAGCAGGGGCGTGACGTTCATGCCCATGTTCGCCAGGGCGACGATCAGGGCGATGATGAAGATCGCCACGAACAGCACGTTGCGGATCAGCGGCATCATGGTTTGCGCGCGGGCGTTGGCCAGGCCTTTGCGTGAACGGGTGAGGGCGTGGTGCACGGCGGTGTCGCTGAGGATCCAGATCAGCCAGGCGAAGATCAGCGTGCCGATCAGGCTGAACAGTTTGACGCTGACGTCGTGGCCTTCGCCTTCGGTGAAGCCGATCAGTGACATGCCCCACACCCGCAGGCCGAGTTCGATGAAGGCCAGCCACACCAGCAAATGGGCGAGGGTGTAGAAGAAGCTTTTCAGACGCTCGGAATACAGCGCGTGGCGTTTCGGCCCGCGTTGGGGTTTGAGGGCATGGCGGCGGACGAGGCCGTTGATGACCATGCACAACACCAGCAGCACGGTGCAAATCAGCGACTGGCGCAGGGCGGTGCTGGTATCGCCGGCGGAGACGAAGGTGGCGAACAGCGAAATACCCACCAGCACCAGTGCCGGGACGTACCAGAAGGTGCCCAGGATTTCGATGGTGTCGCTGAGGGCGCGGCGGGTCAGGCGGCGGGACAGCGGTTGGTTGCGGATCAGGTGGGCGATCGGCCGGCGGAAGCGCAGGATGAACAGACCGGTCGACAGCGCCGCGAGGACGTTGGCGACTGTAGCGGCGGTGTGGGCCAGGTGCACGCCGAGACCGGCCACCAGTCGCGGATCGCTCAGGGCTTCACCGAACGCGGCGAAGCTGCCGATCAGCCACAGCGGCCGAAAGGCCTGGTGACGCAGGATGTACAGCGCGCGATGACGGTGCGGGCCGTCGAGTACGGAAAAGGCAATCACGCAGATGGCCGAGAAGCAGGTGCCGACCACCAGCGCATAAGCCAGCACCATCGCCAGGCTTTTGCCCAGCGACGATGGCAGCGCGTAACTCATGTACACGGTGATGACCAGGGCGATCATCCACGGTCCGAGCTTGCGCAGGGCGAAGCGCAGCATGTCGAGGGCTCGGGGATGTTGCGGCAGTTCTTCGGTCAGGCCGAAGCGCATGCGTACCCGATGACCAAGCCAGATCAGCGCGGCGGCGAGCAGGCTCCAGACGGCAAGGATCACGGCGAAGGCGAAGATGATCGGCAGCCATTCGCTGGCCGGCAGCATCAGGCCTTTGAGTTCGTCCTGGGCCATGTCGAATTCGGCAGACCAGCGATTGAGCGGACTGTCGGCGCCAGAGAATTGTTTTTCGAAAGTGGCGAGGGTGCCGCCGATCAGTCCCAGTACCCCTTCTTCCGGGGTGGCCTGGGCTTTTTTCGTGGCATCGCGCAGTTTCTTCAGGTCGGTCAGCAACTGGGCACGTTGCTTGTCGTTTTCCAGCGACTTGATGACTTCGTCCAGCGACTGGCCGAGCGGTTCCTGAGCTTCGGGCTGAGTCTTGCCGGAACCCGTGAGCAGTCCCGGCAGACCGGCGGCGTCGGCAGGTGCCGGCGACATCAGGGTCATCAGGCAGACAAGAAAGAGGCAGGGCAGGGCAAAAAGACGAGCGAACACTAGGCGGTCAACCTCGCAAGGGGCGGATCGGGCGAGTGTACGAGCCCGCCAGATTCAATGCGAGCCGGGCGCGGATTTATTCGTTGAGTTTGGCCAGGATCTTGTAGACCACGGTGGCCAGGATCATCAGCATGCCGATCCACATGGCGAACACACCGGCGTTCTTGTCACGGAAGTTGAAGCCGATGGCCAGCAGAATCATTCCGCACAGGATGGGAATGAGCATGGAGTGAAACGCAGACATCGAGATCATGGCGACAGCCTTGTCGAAAGGGATTATTCAAGTCTAGGTGGGTTTTCGATGGACGGTGCTGATGTGTATCAGAAATGAGCCGGTTCTACAGGTCGAGGGATCGCAGCCAGGCGCTGCGATCCCTGCTGTGTTTTACGGCAATTCGCGACTGGCGTAGAACGCGCTCAGCACTTTGACCAGATGTGCCAGGTCATGGCTGCCACACAATTCGCGGATCGAGTGCATGGCGAAGGTCGGCAGGCCGATGTCGACCGTGCGCACGCCCAGATGGCTGGCGGTGATCGGGCCGATGGTCGAGCCGCAGCCCATGTCGCTGCGCACCACGAAGCTTTGCACCGGCACTTCTTCGGCCATGCACAGATGGCGGAAGAAACCGGCGGTTTCGCTGTTGGTGGCGTAGCGCTGGTTGCTGTTGACCTTGATCACCGGGCCGGCGTTGAGTTTCGGGCCGTGGTTGGCGTCGTGCTTCTCGGCGTAGTTCGGGTGCACGCCGTGGGCGTTGTCGGCAGAAACCAGCAGGGACTTCTGGATGGTGCGTACGAATTCATCACCTTCCGGCAGCAGGCGGCGCAGGGTCTGTTCGAGCATCGGGCCGTCGGCGCCGCAGGCCGAACAGGAGCCGACTTCTTCGTGGTCGTTGCACACCAGCACGCAGGTTTCTTCGGTGTCGGCGGTCAGCAGGGCTTGCAGGCCGGCGTAGCACGACAGCAGGTTGTCCAGGCGCGCACCGGCGATGAAGTCGCCATGCAGGCCGATGACCGCAGCGCTCTGGGTGTCGTAGAAACTCAGCTCGTAATCCAGTACCACGTCGGCGTTGAGGCCGTGTTCGCGGGCCAGTTGGTCGGTGAGCACCGCGCGGAAGTCCACGCGCTCGTCACCGGCGAACTGCGCGAGAATCGGTGGCAGTTCGGTCTGGGCGTTGATGGCCCAGCCCTGGTTGGCTTCACGGTTAAGGTGGATGGCCAGGTTGGGAATGATCGCGATCGGGGCCTTGAAGTCGATCAGCTGGCTTTCGACTTTGCCGTCGCGGCGGAAAGTGACGCGGCCGGCCAGCGACAGGTCGCGGTCGAACCATGGCGCCAGCAGCGCACCGCCGTAGACTTCGACGCCGAGCTGCCAGAAGCCCTGGCGCTGCAATTCAGGTTGTGGTTTGACCCGCAGGCACGGGCTGTCGGTGTGGGCGCCGACCAGACGGATGCCGTCGTGCAGCGGCGAGTTGCGGCCCATCTTGATCGCGACGATCGAGGAATCGTTACGGGTGACGTAGTAACGACCATTGGCTTCGGTGTGCCAGGTTTCGCGCTCGTCGAGGCGCAGATAACCGGCGGCCTCCAGGCGTTGAACAAGGCTGGCGGTGGCGTGGAACGGGGTAGGGGAGGCCTTGAGGAAGTCGATCAGGCCTTGGTTCAACTCTTCGCGCATAAGAAGCTCCAGACAGCAATGGGCGGGAGTTTAACGCATCGGCCTGATGCTTGGGACATTGTGGCGCGTCAGAAAGGCGCCGGGCATTCGAAGCGCAAACGCTCACCGGACTGTGGATGGGTGAAGCTGAGCATGCTTGCGTGCAGACACAGACGGGGCCAGGCGGCCAGGGCTTGTTCGTGGGCATACAGCCCGTCACCGAGCAGCGGATGACCGATCGACAGCATGTGCACGCGCAACTGGTGCGAGCGGCCGGTGATTGGTGTGAGCTCGACGCGGCACCAGTCGTCGCAGCGCTCCAGCACGCGCCAGAAGGTCAGGGCGTGTTTGCCGAGTTCGTGATCGACCACGTGGCGCGGCTTGGTCGGCGGATCGTAGCGCAGGGGCAGATCGATGCTGCCGCTGTCCAGTTCCGGCTGACCCCAGCAGAGCGCAGTGTAGGCTTTCTCTGTTTCACGATCGTGAAACTGGCGCGACAGTTCACGGTGGGTGTCGGCGTCACGGGCGAGCAGAATGATCCCCGAGGTTTCCCAGTCCAGGCGATGGACGATACGCGCTTCGGGGTAGCCGTTTTCCTGCAGGCGGGTGATCAGGCAGTCCTTGTTGTCGTCGGCCCGGCCAGGGACGGAGAGCAACAGGGTCGGTTTGTTCACCACCAGAACGGCGGCGTCCTGATGAATGATTTGGACGTTGGACAACGGCATTAAAACAGCCTCGTAACAAATGCCAACGGCGGCTCAGGGCCCCTCCGGTGTCGGAAGGGCCCTGAGCCGCCGTCGTTCCTGCCGGATCGACTCAGCGGTCTGGCAGGGTGATGTTGAGTTCCAGAATCGAGCAGCTGCCCTGGCTCTCCAGTGCCACGTGCACGTCGTCGTTGCCGATGTTGACGTACTTGCGGATCACTTCCACCAGTTCCTTCTGCAAGGATGGCAGGTAGTCCGGGGTGCTGCGCTGGCCGCGTTCATGCGCCACGATGATCTGTAGACGCTCTTTCGCGACCGAGGCGGTACTTGGCTTTTTGTTGGCACGAAAGAAGTCAAAAAGGTTCATTACCTACCTCCAAACAGACGCTCGAAGAATCCCTTCTTCTCGACATTCAGGAACCGGTGTTCTTTTTCCTTGCCCAGCAGGCGATCAACGGTATCGCTGTAGGCCTGGCCGGCGTCGCTCTGATCATCGAGGATCACAGGTACGCCCTGGTTGGAGGCCTTGAGCACGGCCTGGGATTCCGGAATGACGCCCAGCAGGCGTACGGCGAGGATTTCCTTGACGTCTTCGACGCCGAGCATTTCGCCTTTTTCGACGCGCTCCGGGTGGTAGCGGGTGATCAGCAGGTGTTCCTGGATCGGCTCTTCACCGCGCTCGGCGCGACGGGACTTGCTGGCCAACAGGCCGAGCATGCGGTCGGAGTCACGTACCGAGGACACTTCCGGGTTGGTCACGACGATCGCTTCGTCAGCGAAGTACATGGCCAGGTGCGCGCCTTTTTCGATACCCGCCGGGGAGTCGCAGACGACGAACTCGAATTGTTCCTTGAGCTCCATCAGGACTTTTTCCACGCCTTCCTGGGTCAGCGCGTCTTTGTCGCGGGTCTGGCTGGCGGCCAGCACGTAGAGGTTTTCCAGGCGCTTGTCTTTGATCAGGGCCTGTTGCAGGTTGGCTTCGCCGTTCACGACGTTGACGAAGTCATACACCACGCGGCGCTCGCAACCCATGATCAGGTCAAGGTTACGCAAGCCCACGTCGAAGTCGACGATCACTGTTTTGTGGCCGCGCAGAGCGAGGCCGGTACCGATAGCGGCGCTGGTGGTGGTCTTACCCACACCACCCTTGCCGGATGTAACCACGAGAATCTTGGCCAAGGTGTTTCACCCCTAAGGAAGAAGGACTGTTCAGCCCCTGAAAAACATCTCTAGAAAACTACTGCAGTCGGACAGCCTTGGCTGGAATCCGGCTTTTGGCCTTTTTCCTACTTCGTTTGAGCCGTTTTCGCTACGTTTTAGAGATGCTTGGAAAATGCGGCAGTATCCGTTAAAGCCGAATGATGTTCAACACGTCGCCCGACAGGCTGACCTGTACGCCCGAACCCCACATCGGATCGCGACGCAGGTCCTCGGAAACCTTGTAATGGCCTGCGATGGAGATCAGTTCAGCGCTCAGTTGCTGACAGAAGATCCGCGCCTTGGTGTCGCCCTTGACCCCGGCCAGCGCACGACCGCGCATCGGGCCGTATACATGGATGTTGCCATCGGCGAGAAGTTCCGCCCCCGGACTGACCGAGGACACCACGACCAGATCGCCACCTTGGGCATATATCTGTTGGCCACCACGTACTGGCGTGGTGATGACGCGGGTCGGTTTGACGGCCGGCTCCGGCGGCTTTTCCGGCTTCTTCGGTGCAACGGGTTCAGCGCTTTCCAGCGGTCGCTCGCGGGCGCCGGACGGCGGCAGCACCGGGATGTCGATGGCGATGGCGGCGGCGATGTCTTCGATGCGGCTGGCGCGGATCGCCAGGGTGCGCAGGCCGTGCTGACGGCACACGCGCATCAGGCCCGGCAGGTCGACGGCGCCTTCGCTTGGCGGCAGTTTGTCCAGCGCCAGAACCAGCGGCGCGTTGCTGAAGAAATTCGGTGCCTGGGCGACTTTGGCGGCCAATTGCCGATCGAGGCTGTCCAGGTCGTTGCGGGACAGCTCCAGCACTGTAATGGCGAGCATGCTGCCCTTCAGCTGGAACACGGGATCTTGGTCTTTCGGTTCGGTTTGGCTCATGTCGGCATACAACGGCTTGTCACTAAAAGTGCCGAGACTTATAACGAGAACGCCCGCAGGCCGCAAGCCGGGTCGAACGATGTAGAATGCGCGGCCATTGTATTTACGGAAGCTTTAATGGATCGCCCGCGTTTTCGAAAAGCATTTCTTGCCCCACGCTTCTGGCCGCTCTGGTGCGGCCTCGGGCTGTTGTGGCTGATCGTGCAGTTGCCGTATCCGGCCTTGCTGGCCATCGGTCGTTTTCTTGGTGCCCTGATGTATCGCTTCGCCGGCGACCGGCGGCGCATTGCCAAGCGCAATCTGGAACTGTGTTTCCCGGAAAAGTCCGCCGCCGAACGCAAGCGCCTGCTCAAGGAAAACTTTGCCTCCACCGGCATCGCCTTCTTTGAAATGGCGATGAGCTGGTGGTGGTCGCGTCAGCGCCTGGCGAAACTGGCTCACGTCGAAGGTCTTGAGCATTTGCAGAAGGCCCAGCGCGAAGGCAAGGGCGTGATTCTGATGGCGGTGCATTTCACCACCCTGGAAATCGGCGCGGCGCTGCTCGGCCAGCAACACACCATCGACGGCATGTACCGCGAACACAAGAACCCGCTGTTCGACTTCGTCCAGCGTCAGGGCCGCGAGCGGCACAATCTCGACTCGCTGGCGGTGGAACGTGACGACGTGCGCGGCATGCTCAAGTTGCTGCGCGCAGGCCGGGCGATCTGGTATGCACCGGATCAGGACTACGGCGCCAAGCAAAGTATCTTTGTGCCGCTGTTCGGTATTCAGGCCGCAACGGTCACTGCCACCAGCAAGTTCGCCCGGCTGGGCAAGGCGCTGGTGGTGCCGTTCACCCAGGAACGTCTGGCTGACGGCAGCGGTTATCGTCTGGTGATTCATCCGCCGCTGGAAGGCTTCCCGGGTGAGACCGAAGAAGAAGATTGCATCCGCATCAATCAGTGGGTCGAAGGCGTGTTGCGTGAGTGTCCCGAGCAATACCTGTGGGCACATCGGCGCTTCAAGAGTCGTCCGCCAGGCGAGCCGAAGCTGTACGCCAAACGCGGTTGATTGACCCATTCCCACAAGCACCACGGAGCGTTGCGATGAGCCCAGCTGAACCGGTCACAGGTTTGATTCTTTCCGGCGGCGGGGCTCGGGCGGCGTATCAGGTGGGGGTACTGGCGGCAATTGCCGAATTGCTGCCGCTGGGGGCGGACAATCCGTTTCCGGTGATCGTCGGCACATCGGCCGGTGCGATCAACGCGGTCAGCCTGGCCAGCGGTGCGACCGATTTTCGCGCGGCCATCGAGCGCCTGACGCTGTTCTGGCAAGGCTTTCGCAGCCATCGCGTGTTGCGCAGCGACTGGCCAGGAGTGATCCACCAGGCCAGTCGTTTTGTCACCCATAGTCTGTTGGGCATGGGCCGGCAAATGCCGGTGGCGCTGCTCAACAGTTCGCCGCTACGCCATCTGCTCAATGAAAAACTGCACATGCCCGGCATCGCCGAGTCCATCGCGCGCAAGCAATTGCACGCAGTGGCGGTCACGGCGTTCGGTTACGAGTCGGGGCAAGCCGTGACCTTCTATCAGGGCGGCGGGACCATCGACTCCTGGCTGCGTCATCGGCGCATCGGCGTACCGACACAGTTGTCGGTAGAGCACCTGCTGGCCAGTTCGGCGATCCCGTTGTTGTTCGCGCCGGTGAAGATCGGCGATGAGTATTTCGGCGATGGCGCGGTGCGGCAATCGGCGCCGATCAGTCCGGCGCTGCATCTGGGCGCGAGCCGGGTGCTGGTGGTGGGTGTCAGCGGCAACCCGCGCGGTTTCGATCCGGCGCAACCGCTGGAGCGCGCCTACACCGGGCAGCAACCGACGCTGGCACAGATCGGCGGGCATATGCTCAACAGCACCTTCATTGACAGCCTGGAAAGCGATATCGAGCTGCTTCAGCGTCTGAACCAGTTCAGCCGTCTGATGCCTGAAGGTACGCCGACCCGCGCGTTGGGTGTGGCGCCGGTGGACGTGCTGGTGATTTCACCCAGCCAGCCGATCGATGAAATTGCGGCGCGGCATCGCCAGGAATTGCCGGCGGCGTTACGTCTGTTTCTGCGTGGGCCGGGGGCGACCAAGACGAGCGGGGCAGGGGTGTTGAGTTACTTGCTGTTCGAGGCGGGGTATTGCAGCGAATTGATCGATCTGGGCAGGCGCGATGCCTTGGCCAAGCGCGATGAACTGTGCCGGTTTCTCGGGATTGGCGAGGCGCTGGTCCCGGCCTGAGATGTGTGGTGCAGCCATCGCTGGCAAGCCAGCTCCCACAGGTTTTCGGGTGTCCACAACCGCTGTGAACGACACAAAACCTGTGTGGGAGCGGGCGTGCTCGCGAAGGCGTCCTTTCAGACGCCACTGACACCAGGATCAGAAGTGGAACTTCACCAGGAAGCTCGTGGTGCTCTGATCGGTCTTGAAATACTGGCTGTCCTTGATCCCGTACTTGTCCGACCAATAGTCGTACTCGACACCCACATACAACTGCTTCTCGCCAATGCTCAGCGCTTTGCCCAGGTCGTATTTGATTTGTGGATTGAAGTGCAGGTTGGCGTGGTAATCGCCTTTGGAGTTGGAGTCGTTGTCGACCACCCAGTCCATGAAGCCGTCGATCAGGATGTTCGAGTCACCGACCGGAATCGTGTAGGACCAGACCGGGGTGATCTGCCAGACGTTGTCACCGGCGCGGGAACCTTCGGTGTGGCGCTGGTAGAAGTTCAGCTGGAAGTAGTCGAAGCCCGGGATTGCCAGGTCGAAGCCCGGACCGATCAGGTACGACTCGGTATCGCCTTCACCGAACTCGTAAGTCATGGCCAGCAGCACGTCGGTGACCGGACCGAAAGCCAGTTTCTGATCGAAGATCTTGCCGAACGACAGACGCGGGCTGATTTCGCCGTAGTAGGTGTTCGAACCCACACCGCCGTCATCCTTGCCGTTGTAGAAGATCTTGTCGACGAACACGAAGTTGTCGCCGTACTTCCAGGCATCGGCGTGCTCGAAGGTGACGGTCTGCTGAATGCGCGGGTTGACCTGGAAGTCCTTGCCATAGAGGTAGGTCAGGCTGTTGTTCTGCCATTGCAGCAGGCCGTCGGCCATGGCCTGACCCCCTGCCAGCAGCGATCCCGCAAGCATCAGGCTGGTGCACATACGTTTCATTCGGTTGCTCCCAAAGTAGGTGTTCCACGTTTGTTTTTTTGAGTCGGCGCTCTGGTGTGGCGCCTTTTTTCGTTGCTGCAAAAGTCATCCATACGGTCAGCTTTAGTGCTGTTAGCAAGAGCTGAGCCAAGGCTTTTCGAAAAGCAAAAAAACGCCCGTCGGCTGCTGAAAAACAGTCGATTGAGCGTGTTTTCGGGATGCCTCGGTACCGACCGCGGCCGGGATAAGTTGGCTTTTCGGTCAGAAATTAAATTCGGGCTTTTTTTTAGACCGAATTCAGGAGGCCGCGGAGAATACTGACTCAACGGCCAGGCCTCAAGTGCCCCGCAACAGAGCACCGACGACAGGTAGGGGGCACGGTTGCGGGCCATCTTAGAAGTGCACCTTCACCAGCAGGCTGGCAGTGTTCTGATTGGTGTCGAAACTGTGGGTGCTTTCGACGCCGTATTTGTTTTTCCAGTAGCTGTATTCGGTGCCGACGTACACCTGCTTTTCACCCCAGCCGAGGGCTTTGCCCAGGTCGTATTTGATCTGCGGGTTGATGTGCAGGTTGGCGTGATAGGTACCGCGTGAGTTCTGATCGTTGTCGACCACCCAGTCCAGATAGCCGTCGATCAGCAGGTCGGAATTGCCCAGGGGAATGCTGTAGGACCAGCCGGGGGTGATCTGCCAGACGCCGTCGCCGGGGCGCGGGCCTTCGGTCTGGCGGCGATAGAAATTCAGGGTGAAATAGTTGAAGCCCGGCACCTTGAGGTCGAAGCCGGGGCCGATCAGATAGGCCTCGCTGTCGCCTTCGCCGTATTCGTAGGTCATGGCCAGCAGCACGTCCCTGATCGGGCCGAACTCCAGTCTCTTGTCGAAGATCTTGCCGAACGACAGGCGCGGGCTGAATTCGCCGTAGAACGCGTGGGGCCCTTTGTTACGGTCTTCCTGGCCGTTGTAGAAGATCTTGTCGACGAACAGGAAGTTGTCGCCGTACTTCCACTTGTCGGCGTGCTCGAACGTTACCGTCTGCTGGATCGACGGGTTGATCGCGAAGTTCTTGCCGTACAGGTAGCTCAGGCTGTTGGTCTGCCACAGCAATAAATCGCCGGCCATGGCTTGCGATGCGGCCAGCAGGCCGCCGCTCAACAACACATTGGTTTGAGTCCGGATCATCTGTTGCTCCCTCTTGTTTTTATTGTTTGAGGCAAAGCTGTCGCGAGGGGGCAGGCTTGGGCGAGCCCCCTTTTTTTACTCTTCGGATCAGTGCGAGTGTGCGTGGCAGTCGTTGATCGCGGCGCGTTCGGCGCCGCCGAGGATGTTGAACAGCAGGTTCAGCGTCAGCGCGCTGAGGGTGGCCATGGCAATCCCGCTGTGGGTGATCGGGCTCATCCACAACGGCAGGTGGGCGAAGAATTCCGGACGCACCACCGGGATCAGGCCCATGCCGATGCTCACGGCTACCAGCAATTGGTTGCGACGGTCGCCGATGTCGGCCTCTTGCAGAATCTTGATGCCGGTGGCCGCGACCATGCCGAACATCGCAATCGCCGCGCCACCCAGCACCGCCGGTGGAATCGATGCCACCAGGAACGCCGCTTTCGGCAGCAGGCTCAGGACGATCAGCAAGCCGCCGGCAACGATGGTCACCGACCGGCAGCGCACGCCGGTCATCTGCACCAGGCCGATGTTCTGCGCGAAGGAGGAGTGGGTGAAGGTGTTGAAGAAACCGGCGAAGAACGACGCGCCGGCATCACACAGCAGGCCGCGACGCAGCATGCGCGGGCAGACTTCCTGGCCGGTGATCTTGCCCAGTGCGAGGAACATCCCGGTGGACTCGACGAAGATGATCACCACCACCAGACACATCGACAGGATCGGTGCCAGTTCGAACTTCGGCAGGCCGAAATGCAGCGGGGTGACGAACTGAACCCACGGCGCATTGGCCATGCCGCTCAGGTCGACCATGCCGATGGCGCCGCAGAGCACGTAGCCCAGGCACATGCCGATCAGCACGGAAATGTTGACCCAGAAACCACGCATGAAGCGGTGGATCAACAGAATGGTGGCCAGCACCAGTGCGGCGATGGCCAGGTAAATCGGTGAACCGAATTGAGTGGCGCCAGCGCCGCCACCGGCCCAGTTCACGGCCACGGGGAACAGCGACAAACCGATCGAGGTGATGACCGTGCCGGTCACCAGGGGAGGGAAGAAGCGCACGACCTTGGACATGAACGGCGCGATGATCATGCCGAAGAACCCGGCGGCGATGGTGGCGCCGAAGATTCCCTGCAGACCGATGCCGGGCATGCCGGCCATGGCGACCATGCTGCCGACGGCGGCGAAACTGGCGCCCATCATCACCGGCATGCGAATGCCCATCGGGCCTATCCCCAGGGACTGCACGATGGTGGCGATGCCGGCGACCAGCAGGTCGGCGTTGATCAGGAAGGCGATTTCTTCACGACTCAGGCCAGCGGCCTGTCCGATGATCAGCGGTACCGCGATGGCGCCGCCATACATCAGCAGAACATGTTGCAGACCGACCAGGATCAGTTGCAAAAGGGGCAAACGCTGAATGGCGGGTGCGTCGGGGATGCGCGCTTTGGACAGCTCGGACATGCAACACCTCGGATCTTTTTTATTCTTGTGATGAACAGCGGCCGGGTTGCTCACAGCTGTTCTTTTGCATCGGGTAAACCGCGTTGCGGCTAATCGCTGGCAAGCCAGCTCCCACACAGGCAGTGCAAAACCCTGTGGGAGCTGGCTTGCCAGCGATGCTTTTACTGCTTAGTTGGTCTGGGCTCCCTGGGCGATCCATGCACCGATCAGGTCACGTTCCTGCTGGGTCATCTGTGTGATGTTGCCCAGTGGCATGATCTGCGTGGTGATGGCTTGCGCCTGGATCCGTGCCGCGTTCTGGCGGATCTGCTCGGGGGTGTCGAACATCACACCGGCCGGTGCAGCGCTGAACAGCGGGCTGGTCGGTTTGGCCGAGTGGCAGACCGCGCAGCGTTCCTGGATCACGTTGTGCACCTTGTCGAACGCAGGGCCGGCGTTGGACGCCTGGGCCGGAGCGGCGGCCGGTGCAGCAGGGGCGGCTGGTTGTGCAGCTTCAGCCGGTTTTGCGCCACCACCCAAAGCCGTTTCCGGCAGCGGCTGGTACTCGATTTTCGCAGGCGCCTTGGCCACGTCCGGAGCGGTCGACATCGGCGCCGGGCCGGTGACGTACGCCAGACTGATCATGCCCACGGCTGCAACCGGCAGGGTCCAGGCAAACTTGTGGCTGTCGTGACGGGTGTTGAAGTAGTGACGCACCAACACCGCCAGCACCGCGATCCCGGCCAGGATCAGCCAGTTGTACTGGCTACCGTAAGTGCTCGGGAAGTGGTTGCTGATCATGATGAACAGCACCGGCAGGGTGAAGTAGTTGTTGTGACGCGAACGCAGCAGGCCTTTGGCCGGCAGCGCCGGATCCGGGGTGCGGTTCTCGGCGATCGCGGCAACCAGTGCGCGCTGCGCCGGCATGATGATGCGGAACACGTTGCCGACCATGATGGTGCCGATGATCGCGCCGACGTGCAGGTACGCACCACGACCGCTGAACACCTTGCTGAAGCCATACGCCGCGCCGATGATCAGCACGAACAGGATGAAGCCGAGCAGGGCCGGTTTCTTGCCGAGGGGCGAATCGCAGAGGAAGTCGTAGATGAACCAGCCGGCGATCAGCGAACCGATGCCGATGGCCACGCCTTCAGGGCCGGTCAGGCCGCTGCCGGGTGCCACGAGGTAGAGCACGGGGTTGGAGTAGAACACCACGCACAGCAGCGCGATCCCCGACATCCAGGTGAAGTAGGCTTCCCATTTGAACCAGTGCAGGTTCTCCGGCATCGACGGAGGGGCCAGTTTGTATTTTTCCAGGTGATAGATACCGCCGCCGTGGATCGCCCACAGATCACCGGCAAGACCGGTTTTCGGATTGACGCGGTTGAGGTTGTTCTCCAGCCAGACGAAGTAGAACGACGCGCCGATCCAGGCCACGCCAGTGATCATGTGAACCCAGCGCACGCTCAGGTTCAGCCATTCCAACAGATGTGCTTCCACAGTCTTTACCTCTCGCCTGTCACTCTTGTTGTCGAGTGATCAGACCTTCTCTTATTGGTGGGGGGCGAGGATCAAACGCTCATCCTCTTTGAAAAAATGCTCATCGCAGTTATTGCCTGTGCCACTGCGATCAACCACCAGGAAGTCATCCCGCTTTTCGATCGTCAGCACCGGGTGGTGCCAGACGCCGCGATGGTAATTGATGCCCTGCCTACCGTTAGTGACGAAGGCGCGGACCAAGCCTGATACAGGTACATCGCCAAGTGGCGCGACCACGATCAGAAAGGGGTTGCCGAGCAGCGGAATGAAAGCCTGGCTGCCCAGCGGATGGCGTTCCAGCATGCTGACGGTCAGCGGCATGTCCTGCGCGTCGGCGCGGAAGATGCTGATGATCGCGTTGTCCTCAGGCGTCGCGGTTTCGACCGTCGCCAGTTTGTGGAAGCGCATGGTCGAACCGTTGTTGATCATGAAGTGATCGCTGCCGTCGGTTTCGATCACGTCACCGAAAGGGGCGAAGGCTTCTTTGGTCAGCGGTTCAATCGTCAGTGTGCGCATGCTGTTCTTCTTAATCTCTTGAAAATTGATCGTTCCCACGCTCTGCGTGGGAACGCTGCCATGGACGCTCCGCGTCCACTGTGACGCGGAGCGTCACGGTATGCATTCCCACGCAGACGGTTCGACGCCTCGACGTGGGAACGATCGGGTGTTACTTCGCGACCTTGCCCAAAACGCGCAGGCGGCTCACACCACCATCCGGGAACACGTTCAGACGGATGTGGGTGATCGGGCCCAGTGCCTTGATCTGCTCGACGAAGGTGTGTTCGGCGTGCATTTCCAGCTTCTGGCTTGGCAGCAGTTCGCGCCAGAACAGCGACTGGGTTTCGATCTGGCTGTCGGTGCCGCCCTTGACGAACGCGCCCTGGATCGAGCAGGTGTCCGGGTAGTTGCCCTTGAAGTGCAGGGTGTCGACGATGATTTTTTCGATCTCGCCCGGGTGGCCCAGCGCGACGATCACCCAGTCATTGCCCGGTGTGCGACGACGTGCGGTTTCCCAGCCATCGCCCATGTTGATGCCACGACCCGGGTTGAGGATGTTGCTCATGCGGCCGAAGTGTTCGTCGGAGCAGGCGAGGGCGCGGCCACCGTTGAGGGCTGCGGCCAGGTCGACTTGCTCGTTGTCGCCAACAGCCGACCAGTCGCGGAACGGAATGCCGTACACGCGCAGACGGGCCACGCCGCCATCCGGGTAGATGTTGAAGCGCAGGTGGCTGAACGCCTTGTCGTTGCTGATTTCGTGGTAGTGGTGGCTGTTGCCCTGCAGCTCGACGGCCGACAGCACTTCAGTCCACTGGGTGTTTTCGTCCGGCTCGCCCGACGCCAGGAAGCAGGCTTCCAGCGAGGCCGATGGCGGGTAGTTGCCGGTGAAGAATGAAGTGTCGATGTCCACGCCTTTGATCGAACCCGGTACGCCCAGGCGGATCACCGCGCTGTCGTAGCCTTCGAAGCGCTTGCGGCGCGATTCCCAGCCGTCCATCCACTTGCCGTTGTCATCGAACACGCCCTCCTTCCACACGGCCGGGGTCGGCTGAAACAGACGATTGGCGTCTGCGAACCAGTCATCGGTGACCGAGATGATTTTGGTGCCCAGACGGGCATCGGCCAGGTTGACGAACTTCTCGAAAGGTACGGCGTAAGCTTTCATTCTTCTTGTCTGCCTTTAAATAAGTGGCTTGGGATGCTTGCAGGGCCCTGGGAAACACAAGCGTTCTAGAGGTTTCTCGGGCCAGGCTCGCTAGAGAGTCAGTAATCGGAACAGGGCGATCTTGTTGATCTCCGCCAGCGCGCATTTGAACTCGGTGTCGACCGGGTTGTGAATGCGCGTTTCGAACGCCGCGAGGATCTGATGCCGGTTGCTGCCTTTTACCGCCATGATGAAGGGAAACTTGAACTTGGCTTTGTAGGCGTCGTTCAGCTCGGTGAAGCGCTGGAACTCTTCGGCCGTGCATTGGTGAATACCGGCGCCAGCCTGTTCATGGGTGCTGGCTTCGGTCAACTCGCCCTGGACGGCAGCTTTGCCGGCCAGGTCCGGGTGAGCGTTGATCAGTGCCAGCTGACTGGCGTGATCGGCGCTCAACAGGATGTCGCTCATGCGCTGGTGCAGGGTTTCGATCTGGTCGATCGATGCGTCCTGGCCCAGGTCGAAGGCCTTCTCGGCCACCCATGGCGAATGTTCGTAGATGTCGGCGAAGGCGTTGACGAAGGCGTCGCGGCTCAGGGTCGACGGTTTCAGAGTTTGAAAGGTGCTCATTTGGCAGCCCCTTGGTACGGGTGGGTTTCGTGCCAGTGGCGCGCGATGTCGACGCGGCGGCTGAACCACACCTGTTCATGACTTTTAGCGTATTCGATAAAGCGCTTGAGCGACGCCAGACGCGCCGGACGGCCGATCAGACGGCAGTGCAGACCGATCGACAGCATCTTCGGCGCTTCGGCGCCTTCGGCATAAAGCACGTCGAACGCATCCTTGAGGTATTCGAAGAAATCGTCGCCCTTGTTGAAACCCTGGACCTGGGTGAAGCGCATGTCGTTGGTGTCCAGGGTGTACGGGATCACCAGGTGCGGCTTGCCGGTCGGGTTGTTCGGTTCCCAGTAGGGCAGGTCGTCGTCGTAGGTGTCGCAGTCGTAGAGGAAACCGCCTTCTTCCATCACCAGACGACGAGTGTTCGGGCCGGTGCGACCGGTGTACCAGCCCAGCGGGCGTTCGCCGGTGAGTTCGGTGAGGATGCGGATCGCTTCGAGCATGTGCTCGCGTTCCTGCGCCTCGTCCATGTACTGGTAATCGATCCAGCGGTAACCGTGGCTGCAGATCTCGTGACCGGCCTCGACCATCGCACGGATCACGTCCGGGTGACGCTGGGCGGCCATGGCCACGGCGAAGATGGTCAGCGGAATGTCGAATTCCTTGAACAGTTTCAGGATCCGCCAGACGCCGGCACGGCTGCCATACTCGTAAAGCGATTCCATGCTCATGTTGCGCGCGCCTTGCAGAGGCTGGGCCGCGACCATTTCCGAGAGGAAGGCTTCCGATTCTTTGTCGCCGTGCAGGATGTTGCGCTCGCCGCCTTCTTCGTAATTGAGTACGAACGACAGGGCGATCCGGGCATTGCCCGGCCAGTGTGGGTGAGGAGGGTTACTGCCGTAACCGATCAGGTCGCGTGGGTAGTCAGCGCTCACTGCAGTCTTCCTTCTTATTCGTTGACAGATTGTGTGGCGCCCTGAGGTTTGGATGGCAGGCTGGCGTCACAGCGATGGGCTGATTGTATACAACTTTATTCTCAATTTGTAAGCCTGAATTTTCGCATTTTTCACCGGCCGTCATCTTTTGCTGTTAATGGCGTGAACCTGCAAGAAACCTGCCTGACCAGTCAGCTAATGGATTGGGGGTTCAATGAATGCGAGGTCATGGGGCAAATCACCGGGAAATCGAAGGATGGCGGGGGTAGCAGCAAAAATGTCGTTTTTATTGTGTACAATTTTTTTGAAAAGTGTCTTAATCAATCGCTCGCCGCAGCTTTTCGTGCTCCGAAACGGTGCGGTCTCCTTTTCAACTGACTTCGGGAGGCGCGAAGTCTGACTGCTCCACGCAGGCAGGCGCGCAGAATCAATGGGACGTTTGACAACACACGTTTTGGACGCTGCACACGGTTGCCCGGGCAGCTCGATCAAGGTCGAGCTGTACCGCGTTGAAGGTTCGCACCTGGAATTGGTCGCCAGTGCGCTTACCAACAGCGATGGCCGGGTCGATGCGCCGCTGCTGCAAGGCGATGACTACCGTACCGGTGTCTATCAGGTTCAGTTCCACGCCGGCGATTACTACCGCGCCCGTGGCGTCCAGTTGCCGGAGCCGGCATTCCTGGACGTGGTGGTACTGCGGTTCGGCATTTCTGCCGAACAGGATCACTACCACGTACCGTTGCTGATCTCGCCCTACAGCTATTCCACCTATCGGGGCAGCTGACCCCCAAGCAGCTGCCCCCACCGGGAAGCGACTGCGCATATAGCTTCTTTGGTCTTTCGCCCGCTCACACTGCGGGCTTTTTTTATCCTCGGGTCTGTGAGGCATCAAAGCCTTGCGTAATCATCCCTGATGATGAAAAACGTATCCGGATAAGGGGCGAGCGTCTGCACGCCCCCTCTGAGCCAGACGACCTTGTTCGCCGGGTGAGCCGCTTCCACGGCTTGCGCGGCGTCCGGACCGACCTGATCGATCAGCCTGATATTCGCGGCATTCGGATCCTGATTAGCAGGCTGCTGAATCTGGCGTCCCCTGACGCGATGCAGGCTGAGGAAAAAGACGAAGTCATGCCCTGTCCGTGTGAACACAACGGCCGCAAAGCTTTGTGCAGGGCTCGGTTCGAAAACGCTGTAGCCGTTGCGCGTCAGAAGCCCCGCCGCAAAGCGTTTTATATCGACCGCCGACTGGCTCGGCATGAAGTATCTCCATTGCTCTGGAAACCGGGCCGGATCGAAGTCCAGGCGACGCAGACCGGCTTTCACGTTGGCAACGGGCAGCTCGACCTTCTGGTTGCCTTCCGTTATGGATCGCGGCAGTGAATCAAGCATCAACAACGGATCGACCAACTCCGGACGCGGGTTGACGGTGCCGGTTTTCCAGTCATTGAACGCTTGACGCAACAGCGTCAGACCGCTGCCTGTTGCCAGCTCGGAGCCATTGGCGAGTGTGAATTGCCGTTTGGCGACATTGTGCAGGGTGACGTCCGACAACTCGGGGAAATAGGTGGCGACGGTTTCTTTCATCGGCCGCTGAAATGGCAGGCTCGGATCGACTTCCCAATGCAGGGCAGGCGGAACACGAATGGCGCCGCGAGGTTGCTGCAGGAAGTCGGTGCGCAGTGTCCGATCCAGCGTGGCGTAGTCGTACATCAGGTGATACGGATGCTTGATGTAAACAATTGGATCGTTGTGTGCGGGGCCGCGGGGCAGGGTCCGGTATCGGGATCCGTTGATATTGATGTCGTCAGGTGAGCCCGGTTGGCCGATGACGCCCCAGGTCTTCCAGGGATCGATCAGCGCATCCAGCTCTGCGTCGGCAATCGCGCGGTTCGCGCTGGAGGGGTCAGTAGGTTGCTGTTCATCACCCGCAATACGAGGACGTTTGGGCGGTGTAGCGTGCGCTTCGTCAGCGGGTGCGGGAACGCGGGTGATAAAAAGTTGCGAAGCGTCGATGGTCGATGAACCGTTCGAGGCCACCGTGCGCCATTGCAGGGTGCCTGCCACCTGCTCGAGTCGGGGGCCGGAAGCCCAGAGTTCGTTCGACATTCGGGCTCTGATATTGCTTTGTAAATCCGCGCCGAGCAAAACCGTTCCGCCGTCGATCAGGTCGACGTAGGTATACGGCCCGGCCTTGCGAAATCCTGTCAGCGAGTCGGGCTGGGGTAATCTGTCCACCAGGCGCGGTGGAAGAAAGTAACCGGCAATCGGGCGATCGTTTGTGACGCGAGCGATAGGGGTGCCGAGGGGCAGATCGGCGATCTGAAAGTGCGCAGGCGAGGAGGCGGACGGCAGATTGCCGGCTCCGGTGAGCGGATCGGTCGTCTGATCGAGGTGCGGCTGTTCGATGTGAGCCGCTTGCCTGACGGTGATTTCAGGCGACGTATCGCGGGCCCTCGGGATGCCTTGATCTGAAGTGGGCGGGGTTCTGGGGCGGATCGGTTTCTTCGGGCTCATGGATTGTTGTGCTCACGGGGTCCAGATGACGGGAGCGTTCAATGATCCTCAGGCCTGCACGTTGCCGTGCGGTACATATGTCTATCCGGTGACGCAGTTGATGCCGGACGTTTCCAGGTGAACAACTACCGCCACTTCACCCGGAAATGGCGGTCAGTCTGATCGCGGATCAGTGGCTGCTCAGCAGTGAAGCTGCACCAGCCCCCCCGAAGAGTCCGGCGCTGATGCGGTTGAACCAGCTCTGCCCCTTGCCGCTGCGCAGATAACGCGCCGCGCCATGGGCTCCGAGGCCGTAGGTCAACTTGCACAACAGGTCGAGTAGCGTCCAGGTGGCGATCATCACCAGCAGCTGCGGCAGGAACGGTTGTTCAGCGCTGAGGAACTGCGGCAGAAACGCGGCGAAAAACAAAATGTCTTTCGGATTGCTCGCGCCCAGCACGAAGGCCCGGCTGAACAATGCGCGGAACTTCGGAACCGGTGCAGCCTGAGGCACTTCGGCACCCACCGACGGCTGGCGCGATTGTTGCCAGCTCTGCCAGGCGAGGTAGAACAGGTAGATCGCACCGATGATTTTCAGGGCACTGAACAGTTTCTCGGACGCCAGCAACAGGGCGCCCAACCCCAGCGCCGAGGCGCTGAGCAGGCAGATCGAGGCGAACACGCCGCCAAGAAACGCCGGGTACGAACGACGCAGACCGTAGTTCAGACTGTTGCTGATCATCAGCAACGATAGCGGCCCCGGAATCAGGATCACCACCAGCGCAGCGCCACTGAACAGCAGCCAGGTTTCCAGACTCATCACTTGCTCCTTTTTATCGTTATCAAGAATGTGCAAAAGCCCCACCCGATGGGGTGAGGCTGTTTTGAAGCGTGAACCGCGCAGCGCTTACAGGAAGATGAACTTGGCGATAAAGATCGCGCAGAGCACCCACAGGCTGACGGAAATCTCTTTGTATTTACCGGTGCCGGCCTTCAGCGCGACATAGGTAATGAAGCCCAGCGCGATACCGTCGGCGACCGAGAAGGTCAGCGGCATCATGATCGCGGTGACGATCGCCGGAATGCTGTCGGTCGCTTCGTCCCATTCGATGTGTGCCATGCCGCCCATCATCAGCATCGCTACGTAAATCAGCGCGCCAGCGGTGGCATAGGCGGGAATCATGCCGGCCAGCGGTGCAAAGAACATCGCGGCTATAAATAGCACACCCACGGTGACTGCGGTAAGACCAGTCCGACCACCAGCGGCTACGCCAGCGGCACTTTCCACGTAGCTGGTGACGGGCGGAACGCCGACGACCGCGCCGAATACGCTGGAGGCGCTGTCTGCTTTCATGGCGCGGGACAGGTTTTCGATACGGCCGTCAGGGTTCACCAGATTGGCGCGCTGTGCGACGCCCATCAAGGTGCCGGCGGTGTCGAACATGTGTACGAACAGGAAAGCCAGTACCACGCTGATCATGCTGACGTTGAACACGCCGGCGACATTCATGGCCATGAAGGTCGGCGCCAGGCTCGGCGGGGTGGACATTATCCCTTCATAGTGCACGATGCCCAGGCCCCAGCCTGCCAGGGTCACGGTGATGATGCTGATGAGGATTGCGCCGAACACTTTGTGATAACTGAGGATCGCGATCATCAGGAAGCAGATGGCTGCAAGCAGCGGGCCGGGTTCACGCAGCGAGCCGAGCTTGATCAGGGTGGCCGGGCTATCGACGACGATGCCGGCGGTTTTCAGGCCGATCAGCCCGAGGAACAGGCCCACGCCGGCGCCCATCGCATAGCGCAGGCTGACCGGAATGCTGTTGAGCAGCCATTCGCGAATCCGCGAAAAGGTCAGGATCATGAACAGCACGCCCGAGACGAACACCGCACCGAGGGCCGTTTCCCAGTTGTAGCCCATAGTGCCGACGACGGTGTAGGTGAAGAACGCGTTGAGGCCCATGCCCGGCGCCAGGCCCACCGGCCAGTTGGCGTAGAGGCCCATCAGCAGGCAGCCCAGCGCGGCGGCGATACAGGTGGCGACGAAGGCTGCACCGTGATCGATCCCGGCATCGGCCATGATGTTCGGGTTGACGAAAATGATGTAGGCCATGGTGATGAAGGTTGTCAGACCGGCAATCAGCTCGGTCTTCACCGTGGTGCCATGCAAGCTGAGTTTGAAGATGCGCTCAAGCAGGCCCGTGCGTAAGGGCGGCGAGAGTTCCAGCGTCGATGCTTCGGATTTGCGGCTTTCCACAGCGAGTACTCCTCAAGAGTTTTATTGTTATTTCCAGGACCGGACCCATGAGGGGGTGGCAGCGGTCCTTTGAGGCATACGCGAATTTGTTGACCATGCGGTCAGGAACTCGCACGCTGTGGATTATGCTTTTGTGTACAAATAAAGCAAATATTGTTTTTGGTTTTGTAGACGAAAAGACAGGTGATCGAGCTATATCACTCGTTCGGGCGATTGGTTCCCAACGCCAGATTCACCGCCAGCCAGCCGTCGACCGCCGTTTCGCCGGCTTCGGCAAAGACGCGTTCAAGCAATTTCACCTGTTCCCGGCGCAGCGCCTGTTCAAATTTTGCGCCTTCAACGGTCAGCTCCAGCAGGCGTTTACGCTTGTCGGTCTCGGACGCCACGCTGTCCACCAAGTGCATTTCCTGCAATTGCCGCAACGGCATGTTCAGCGCCTGCTTGCTGACGCCGAGCAGCGCGAGCAACTCCTTGACGCTCAGGTTCGGATAGCGAGCTATGAAAAACACAATGCGTTGATGCACGCGGGACAGGCCACGACGCTCGAGCATTTCGTCGGCCTTGGCGGTGAACGCCTGATAACCGAAGAAGAAGGCTTCCATGGCCTGTTGTTGGCTGGCGCAGTTTTTAAGGTCAAGCATGTTGACGTTTCCGGTTGAGGTGTCGTAATTTCAGTCAACAAGTTTGACTCATTTTTCCCATGCCTCGCTAGCGGTGACCTCCATGGCTTTTTCCGAACGTGTCTCGCGCCTCAAAAGTTCTCTGATCCGTGAAATCCTTGCCGCGGCCCAGCGCCCGGAAGTGATGTCGTTTGCTGGCGGTTTGCCGGCTGAAGCCATGCTGCCGAAGGTTGAATGGGCCGACATGCCACTGTCTCTCGGCCAGTACGGCATGAGCGAAGGCGAGCCGGCATTGCGCGAAGCGCTGGCAGCAGAGGCGAGGGCGCTGGGTTTGCCGTGTGAGGCGAGCCAGGTGCTGGTGGTCAGTGGTTCCCAGCAAACCCTGGATCTGGCGGCCAAGCTGTACATCGACAAGGGCACCGAAATCCTGCTTGAAGCGCCGACTTATCTGGCGGCCCTGCAGATCTTCCAGCTGTTCGGCGCCGATTGCCTGACCGTGCCGCTGGAGGCTGACGGTCCGAACCTCGCGCAATTACGTCAGCGTCTCGAACAGCACCGCCCGGCGTTCATCTATCTGATCCCGACCTTCCAGAATCCATCCGCCGTGCGCTACAGCGAGGCCAAGCGCGAGGCCGTTGCTGCAATGCTCGACGAATTCGGCGTGACCCTGATCGAAGACGAACCCTATCGCGAACTGACCTTCGACGGCGGCAGCGCCCGACCGATTGCCGGACGCCTGAAGAAATCCAGCTGGATCTACACCGGCACCGTGTCGAAAACCCTGTTGCCGGGACTGCGCGTCGGCTACCTGATTGCCAGCCCGGACCTTTTCCCGCATCTGCTCAAGCTCAAGCAGTCGGCGGATCTGCACACCAACCGCATCGGTCAGTGGCAGGCATTGCAGTGGATTGGCAGTGAGAAATATCAACAGCACTTGAGCGAATTGCGCGGCTTCTACCGTCAGCGCCGCGACGCCTTTCAAGCGGCGCTGGAAACCCATTTCGCCGATCTGGCGGACTGGAACACGCCGCAGGGCGGGCTGTTTTTCTGGCTGACCCTGAAGCAACCGCTGGACACCCGCACCTTGCTGAACACCGCGCTGGCCAACGATGTGGCGTTCATGCCGGGCGAACCATTCTTCCCCGAGCCGGATCGCAATCCCGGTCATCTTCGCCTGAACTTCAGCCACATCGATCCGGCACGACTCGATGAAGGGCTCAAGCGTCTGGCGGCGGTGGTGCGCCAGGCACAGGCCGCGCAGGCTGCATGAAAAAACCGGCCATCAGGCCGGTTTTTTTGGATCAGACTGCGGCGAACCGCTTGTTCAGATACTCGATGATGGTGTTGGACTCATACATCCAGGTGGTCTGGCCGTTCTCTTCGATGCGCAGGCACGGCACCTTGATCTTGCCGCCCTGTTCCAGCAGGGTCTGACGATCCTGCTCGTTGTTCTTCGCATCCTTCAGGGCCACCGGAACGTTCAGGCGACGCAGGCTGCGGCGGGTCTTCACGCAGAACGGGCAGGCGTGGAACTGATACAGGGTCAGGTCCTTGGCGGCGGCATCAACCTGGGCCTGGGCAGCGGCGGGGCGCTGTTTCTTGCCCGGGCGGGTCAGAAAGTCAACGAAGATGATCAGTTGGCCGAGGCCGACACGAAGCGCTTTGACGAACACGTTACAAGCCTCACAGGGACATTGAAGAAGGCACGCAGCTTACCCGATTTTTCACGGACGAAAAAAAACCGGCGATCAACGCCGGTTTTTTTTGTCACGCATTACTTGATCAGGCTGAGAAACTCGCTGCGGGTCGCCGCGTTTTCACGGAACTCACCGAGCATCACCGAAGTGATCATCGACGAGTTCTGCTTCTCCACACCGCGC
Source organism: Pseudomonas glycinae (assembly GCF_001594225.2). Lineage (GTDB taxonomy): Bacteria > Pseudomonadota > Gammaproteobacteria > Pseudomonadales > Pseudomonadaceae > Aquipseudomonas > Aquipseudomonas glycinae. Next base: position 1,125,154 of record NZ_CP014205.2, on the reverse strand, counting down.
ATCATCATGCACATGTGCTTGGCCTCGATCACCACGGCCACGCCCAGCGCGCCGGTGACCTGCTGGACCGCATCGGCGATCTGGCGGCTGAGGTTTTCCTGGATCTGCAGGCGGCGGGCGTACATGTCGACGATCCGCGCGACCTTCGACAGGCCCAGCACTTTGCCGCTCGGGATGTACGCGACGTGGGCCTTGCCGATGAACGGCAGCAGGTGGTGTTCGCACAACGAGTAGAGCTCGATGTCCTTGACCAGCACCATTTCGCTGTTGTCGGAGCTGAACAGGGCACCGTTGGTGACCTCTTCGAGCGTCTGTTGATAACCGCGGCAGAGGTACTGCATGGCTTTGGCGGCACGCTTTGGCGTGTCGAGCAGGCCCTCGCGGGAGACGTCCTCGCCCAGTTGGCCGAGAATCGCGGTGTAATTCTGTTCCAGGGACATGAAACTACCTGTGGGGATTTTCGCAAAGGGCAAGGGTACGGTGGCGGACACGACCCTGCAAGTTCGGTGTGACGGGTTTATTCGTCGCGGCCTTCCATCATGGTGCGTTTCAGCATCACGTAAACCGCGCCGGCGCCGCCATGTTTCGCCTGGCACGAGCAGAAACCGAGCACTTGCGCATGCTGGCGCAGCCAGGTGTTGACGTGGCTTTTGATCATCGGCCGCTTGCCGTCCAGACGCACGGCCTTGCCGTGGGTGACGCGTACGCAGCGGATTTCGAATCTGGTGGCTTCGGCGAGAAACGCCCAAAGAATTTCGCGGGCTTTTTCTACGCTCATGCCGTGCAGGTCGAGGCTGCCTTCGAACGGGATCTGCCCGATCTTGAGCTTGCGCATCTGGCTTTCCTGCACCCCGTCGCGGGCCCACATCAACTCGTCTTCGGGACCGACGTCGATCACGAACTGATCGGACAGGCCATCAACGGTGGTGGTGTCGGTGCGCACGGTGGCGGACTGGCGCAGCTTGGCGATCCGGTCACGGTCAGTCTTGGGTTTGCCGGTGTCGGCGCGGTCGTGCTTGATCGGCTTGACGCCTTGAATCGCACTTTTGAACAGGGAAAAATCGTCGTCTTGCATGTCAGCCTCCGCGAAGGGCGGCCAGTTTACCCAAACGGACAAAAAACGGCCCGGCAAAAAGCCAGGCCCTCAATTCAATCGTGTTTTTTCATCAGGTGCGGGGACATGTTCAATTCTCGCGATTGCCGTGCGCGACGCCGGCAACGACGCCACAGGGCCACGCCGAAATACAGGAACAGCAGGCCGACCGCGAGAATGATCGCCGAGCCGAGCGGTGTTGCGTTCAGATCGCCGAGCGCCGGTGGGCGCCCCAGCAGGCTGGCGGCCCCGGCCATCGCCAGCAGCACGCCGAACGTCGCCAGAATGGCAGCGATCGCCGCGCCGAATCGAAATCGCCAGTTGCTTTGGCCTTTGGGCCGCAAGCGGCGTGCGTCAAATCCATCGGATAACTTCATTCCGACCTTCCTCAATGGGTATCGGCCCTTCGACCGGGAGTTGACCGGGTTGTTCCTGAGGCTAGGGTAATTGAAGCAAATGCGAGGTTTTTGCAGATGAGCGGCGGGCAGAGCCGCTCATTTACGGTCGATCAGATCAGATCCTGGGTCAGGGCGAGGGTGGCGAAGTTGTCGGCCATGATTGCCATTTCCGCTTCCTGCACCTGTTCGGCGCTGAGCACGCGGCCCTTGAACGGCAGATCGCGGGTGGCGCAGGCGTCTTCGACGAGGGTGCAGCGGAAGCCCAGGTTTTTCGCCGCGCGCACAGTCGTGCTGACGCTGGAGTGACTCATGAAGCCGCAGACGATCAGGTCCAGCGAGCCGATGGTTTGCAGACGATCATAGAGTTCGGTGCCGTGAAAGGCGCTCGGCAGCAACTTGCCGATGATGGTTTCATCGCCCTGGGGTTCCAGACCGGGGATGAACTCGCCGCGTTCGCCCTGCGGGTCGAACAGACCGCCGACGGTGCCGAGGTGACGCACGTGCACGATCGGCCGACCGGCTGCGCGGGCGGCGGCAACCAGTTGTTTGATGTTCGCGACAGCCGCGTCCATGCCGCTCAGGGCCAGCGGGCCGCTGAGGTACTCTTTCTGGGCATCGATGATGACCACGGTGGCATGGCTCAACGTGGCCGCTGCGTAACCGCGACCGCTGAGTTGAAACATCGTTTTTGGAACGGACATTCTGGGGCTCCTTCGGGTGGGGCTTTTGCGACATTGTCCTCTGGCTGAGCGGTTCTGTGAATCGCTACCATCGTAGGCACCGTCGTTGCTGGCCTGCAGCCTTGTCAAGTTACACGATCTGTTCAATAGCTGAGGGGAAAATCGGAAGAGTCCTACCGTCGCACAGGAATCTTTCCTGCGTCGTCGCGGCGCGTTTTGGCTGCTAGAATCGCCAGTCGTTTTTTCTGGAGTTCTGCCCCGTGATCACTTCCCGACTTCGTACCCTGCGCGACCACATCCGTTGGGCCGTCAGCCGCTTCCATGGGGAGGATCTGTTTTTCGGCCATGGCACCGACAATGCCTGGGACGAAGCCCGGCAGCTAGTGCTCGGTGCCTTGCACCTGCCATGGGAAATCGCCGACAGCTATCTGGATTGTGCACTGGAAGACGACGAGCTGGTCAACCTTCAGCGCCTGCTCAAGCGCCGCATCGAAGAACGTATTCCAACCGCTTACCTGCTGGGCGAAGCCTGGTTCTGCGGCATGTCGTTCATCGTCGATGAGCGTGTGCTGATCCCGCGTTCGCCGATTGGCGAGTTGATCGAAAACCGTTTTGCTCCATGGATCGGTGACGAACCGGCGCGGATTCTCGACCTGTGCACCGGCTCCGGCTGCATCGGCATCGCGTGTGCCTACGAGTTCCAGAACGCCGAAGTGGTGCTGGCGGATCTGTCGTTCGAAGCGCTGGAAGTGGCAAACCAGAACATCGAGCGTCATGGCGTCGATGAGCGGGTGTTCACGGTGCAGGGCGATGGTTTCGATGGTCTGCCGGGTCAACGTTTCGACCTGATCGTGTCGAACCCGCCCTACGTCGATGCGGAAGATTTCGCCGACATGCCGGACGAATACCAGCACGAGCCGGAACTGGGCCTGGCCTGTGGCGACGATGGTTTGAACCTGGTACGCCGGATGCTCGCCGAAGCGGCGGATCATCTGACCGAGAAGGGTTTGCTGATTGTCGAGGTGGGCAACAGCCAGGTCCACGTCGAAGCGCTGTACCCGGAGGTCGACTTCGCGTGGCTGGAGTTCGAGCGCGGCGGGCACGGTGTGTTCATGCTGACCGCCGAACAGTGCCGCGCCCATCAGGCACTGTTCGCTTCCCGCGTCTGACCCTCAAAAGCATCGTCGGAACGCCGTCCGGGGCAAGCCCGCTCCCACAGTTTCCGTGTGTACCGCAACACCCGGATACGACACAAAACCTGTGGGAGCGTGGCTTGCCCGCGATGGGGGCGCCTCGGTCTGAAGTCTTTACCGGTGGGTTGCAATCCAGATCAGCAACCCGGCCTGAAACACCGCAAACGCCACCAGACAGGTAATGGTGAAACGCAGCCCGGCGTCTTCGCGCTTGAACTTGCTGACCTTGTCTTCCTGCTTCTTCAGCTTCACTTCCTGCTCGGCCAGGTTCTGCTCGGCCTGCTGCAACATCTGCGCAGCTTCAAGAATTTCGACGATCTGCAGCTTTTCGCTGTTCCAGTCCCCCAGCAGGTCGCCGACCTTCACTTCCTTGACGCTGCCCTTCAAATGCTGGGCATCGGCGTAAACCACATCAAAGCCATGCACCCGCAGAAAGTGATCGCGGCGCAGGCGAGTGTCTTCGTTCAGCGCGTCCTTGTTGTTCAAGTCCATGCCGTCGACGGTGTAGGTGGGCCAGCGCTTTTTTGCCCAGTTGATGCCTTGGGCAGCCATGAAACGGCCGATGCCACGGTTCAGCGGTTCGATCTGCAAACCGCTGTCCGGGCCGAAATGCACGCGTTTGGTGGTGTGGTCGACCCATATATCCAGTTGATTCTGTTCTTTACGCACGCGCTGAGCAGGCAACTTGATCGCCATGCGCATCAGGCTGTGTTCTTTGCCGTTGCGTTCCGCGTAACCGAATTCAACGAAGCGCAGTGGCCGCCCGCCGGTGTTGCGGTCGGTCTGCAACGGCGCCAGGCGGAGCATCTTGTGGTGCTCGACGTGGACATCCGCCCAAGGCAGCTCGACCGCTGGCGGTGCGTCTTTTTCAGCGGTGGTGTCGGGTGAAGTCTGGGTTTCGGTCATAACGGCGAGATCCTGTCCAAGCTGCTTGCCGCCAGCCAGTACGCTGGCGACAAAGGCTTATCGGCCGTTTTCTAAAGTCCTAGAGGGTATGGGGGCGTTCTCAGCTAGTTTTTACGCCGCGTTGTCGCCTTAAAGCGGGCCAGGCAAGGCGTAGGCCACTGGAAATGGTTGTTCCCTTTCCAAGGCCTGCAACGCAGGCTGGCCCGCTTTAAGGCACAACCCGAAGGGCCGGGCCTGCTGTTGTGCAGGGCTGCGTTGCTCGAAGCTTATTTGGAATGACCAAACCACGCTTCTCGCGCCTTGCCCTGCACAACAGCAGACCCGGCGCGGCGTGAAAACTAGCTGAGAACGCCCCCTAGCGTTTAACGGGTGCGAAGTCCGTCAATAAATTCAAGAACGCGTGTTCCCAGTTCCACCGCCAGCGGCAAATTCGGGTCCTTGTAGGAGGCCAGTTGCCGCTTCACGTCGTTGGGCACGATGCGCAACACGTGGTTCATACCCTCGATCAGCGCCAGCTCTGCGTCCGGTTTGGCAGCCTTGAGCAATTTCGCATCATCGACCTGGACCTGGATGTCGTTGCTGCCTTGCACGATCAACGCTGGCATTTTCAGTTGAGCGAAGGCCGCTGCCGGATCCTGACGGAACAGCGAAATCAGGTACGGCTGCACACTCGGACGGAAAATCACCTGCAACGGGGCTGGCACATTGTCGTCGGTATGCCCGGCCTTGAGGCTGTCGAGCAGTTCGTTGCTGCGCAGCATCAACGGGGGAGGGAGGCTGCGGGCCAGTTGCCGGCGCAGCACCTGATCGATCGGCCGGGCCGTGCCGGAAAGCGAGATGACCGCCGCGGCGTCGACTTTTGGCGCCGCAAGGCTGGCAATCAGCGCGCCTTCACTGTGGCCGAGCAGGATCAACGGGCCGAAGCGCGGATCGGCTTTCAGCTTCTGACCCCAGGCCACCGCGTCCGCCACGTAGGCTTCCACCGACAGGTTTCGCTCGTCCGGAGTTGCCGCCAGGCTGGCCGCCACCCCGCGCTTGTCGAAACGCACACTGGCGACGTTGTGTTTGGCCAGCACCCAGGCCAGGCGCTTGAGGCTGTCATTGCGTCCGCCGTCGGGGTTGTTTCCGTCACGATCGGTAGGACCCGAGCCGGAAAGGATCAGGACAACCGGCACGGGGTTGTCGGATTTGGGCAGCAACAGCGAGCCGAAAAGTTCGCCGTTGTCGGTAGTCAACGTGACCGGTCGTTGCAGGACAGTCGCCTGGACGAAGCCGGTAAACAGGGAAAGGCTCAAGATCAAAACTCGCAGCATCATCACGCCATCATTTGCCAAGATGCCGGTTGGACTCACCCGCACCGCTAAGGTTCGAGGATGAACTACTCGGTTAGCCTGCGTATACTGGCGCGCATCACGAATTTGGGTTCGATTTCACGGAGCGTCCTGCATGTCCGGCAATACCTACGGCAAGCTGTTCACTGTCACCACCGCTGGCGAAAGCCATGGTCCGGCGTTGGTCGCCATTGTCGACGGCTGCCCGCCGGGCCTGGAGATTTCCCTTGAGGACCTGCAACGCGATCTCGACCGTCGCAAACCGGGAACCAGCCGCCACACCACCCAGCGGCAGGAAGCCGACGAAGTCGAAATTCTCTCCGGCGTGTTCGAGGGCCGCACCACTGGCTGCTCCATTGGCCTGCTGATTCGCAACACCGACCAGAAGTCCAAGGACTACTCGGCGATCAAGGACCTGTTCCGCCCGGCCCACGCTGACTACACCTACCACCACAAGTACGGCGAGCGCGATTATCGCGGCGGCGGTCGCAGCTCGGCGCGGGAAACCGCCATGCGCGTCGCGGCCGGTGCCATCGCCAAGAAGTACCTGGCCAGCCAGGGCATCGTCATTCGCGGCTACATGAGCCAGCTCGGCCCGATCGAAATCCCGTTCAAGACCTGGGACTCGGTCGAGCAGAATGCCTTCTTCAGCCCGGACCCGGACAAAGTGCCGGAGCTGGAAGCCTATATGGACCAACTGCGCCGCGATCAGGATTCCGTCGGGGCGAAGATCACCGTGGTTGCCGAAGGCGTGATGCCGGGCCTGGGCGAGCCGATCTTCGACCGTCTCGATGCCGAACTGGCCCATGCGCTGATGAGCATCAACGCGGTCAAAGGTGTGGAAATCGGCGCCGGTTTTGCCTGCGTCGCGCAGCGCGGCACCGAACACCGTGACGAGCTGACCCCGGAAGGTTTCCTCAGCAACAACGCGGGCGGCATCCTTGGCGGAATCTCTTCGGGGCAGCCGATCGTCGCGCACCTGGCCTTGAAGCCGACTTCGAGCATCACCACCCCGGGCCGTTCGATCGACATCGATGGTAACCCGGTCGATGTCATTACCAAGGGCCGTCACGACCCATGTGTCGGTATCCGCGCCACGCCGATTGCCGAGGCGATGATGGCCATCGTGTTGATGGATCACCTGCTGCGCCACCGTGGCCAGAACGCCGATGTGCGCGTGAGCACCCCGGTGCTGGGTCAGCTTTGATGGGTGATCTCAAAGCCGCCGCGGTCTGACCGTGGCGGCGCTCCCGTACTGGCGGCTGTCCAGTTTCTATCTGTTCTATTTCGCCTTGCTCGGTTCGACGGCGCCGTTTCTGGCGCTGTACTTCGATCACCTCGGTTTCAGTGCCGCGCGGATCGGCGAGCTGGTAGCAATCCCGATGCTGATGCGCTGCGTGGCGCCGAACATCTGGGGTTGGCTCGGCGATTACACCGGCAGGCGCCTGGCCATCGTGCGCTTCGGCGCGGTGTGCACGCTGCTGACGTTCTCATTGATTTTCGTCTGCAAGACCTACGCCTGGCTGGCGATGGTCATGGCCTTGCACGCGTTTTTCTGGCACGCGGTGCTGCCGCAGTTCGAAGTCATCACTCTGGCGCATTTGCAGGGCCAGACCTCCCGCTACAGTCAGATTCGCCTGTGGGGCTCGATCGGTTTCATCATCACCGTAGTCGCCCTCGGTCGCCTGTTCGAATGGCTCAGCCTCGACATCTACCCGGCGGCGCTGGTGTTGATCATGGCCGGCATCGTGCTCAGCAGTCTTTGGGTGCCGAACGCGCAACCGCCTCAGGGTAATCGACCGACCGGGGAGGGCTTTCTCAAACAGTTGCGCAGTCCCGGGGTGCTGGCGTTCTACGGTTGCGTGGCGCTGATGCAGATGAGCCACGGGCCGTATTACACGTTTTTGACCCTGCACCTCGAACGACTGGGCTACAGCCGTGGCGTGATCGGCATGCTCTGGGCGGTCGGCGTGGTGGCGGAAGTGCTGATGTTCATGGCCATGAGCCGGATTCTTGCGCGTTTTTCTTTGCGCCGCGTGCTGATGGCGAGTTTTCTGCTGGCGGCGTTGCGCTGGTTGCTGCTAGGTTCGTTCGCCGAATTCCTTTGGATCCTATTGTTTGCCCAGGTGCTGCACGCGGCGACGTTCGGCAGCTTTCATGCGGCTGCCATCGCGTTCGTGCAACGTAGCTTCGGCGCGCGCCAGCAAGGGCAGGGCCAGGCGTTGTACGCAGCGCTGGCCGGCACCGGTGGTGCGCTTGGCGCTTTGTATTCCGGCTACAGCTGGAATGCCCTCGGCGCGACATTGACCTTTAGTATTGCCAGTCTCGCAGCGCTCGCCGCTGCCGTTATCATTGCCATTCGAATGCAAGAGGACAGGCCATGAGCCTTACCCGTGAACAGCTTGCCCAGCAAATTGTCGACGCCGGGCGTTTTCTTTATGGTCGCGGCTGGTCGCCGGCCACCAGCAGCAATTACTCGACGCGCCTGTCGCCGAGCGAAGCGTTGCTGACCGTGTCCGGCAAGCACAAGGGCCAGTTGGGCCTGGACGACGTGCTCGCCACCGATCTGGCCGGCAACAGCCTGGAGCCCGGCAAAAAGCCGTCCGCCGAAACCCTGCTGCACACCCAGCTCTACAGCTGGCGCCCGGAGATCGGCGCGGTGCTGCACACCCACTCGGTGAACGCCACGGTGCTGTCGCGCCTGACGCCGCAAGACTTCATCGAGTTCGAAGACTACGAACTGCAAAAAGCCTTCAGCGGCATCTCGACCCACGAATCCCGGGTGCGCGTGCCGATCTTCGACAACGATCAGGATATTGCGCGCCTCGCTGCCAAGGTGCAGCCTTGGCTCGACGCCCATCCCGATTGCGTCGGTTATCTGATTCGCGGTCACGGCCTCTATACCTGGGGCGCGCAGATGAGCGACGCGTTGCGCCAGATCGAGGCCTTTGAATTCCTGTTTGAATGCGAGTTGAAGACCCGCAGCGTCATGAACCGCCAAGGCTGACTTCACCAGAACCAGCCCATTTGCCTGATGAATGCAGTGCCCGACCGGTCTGAAAGAACCGGACGGCAAGGCCGATACCGAGGAATGCCCCATGAGCAGCCTGTCCGTCTATCACGTTTCCAGCCCCGAAATTCCGAACAAGGTGCTGACCCATTTCGAAGACATCGCCTCGACCCTGGCCGAGCAGGGCGTGCGCTTCGACCGCTGGCAAGCCGCCGCGAAGATCCAGCCCGGCGCCAGCCAGGAAGAAGTGATCGGTGCTTATAAAGAGCAGATCGACAAACTGATGACCGAGCGCGGCTACATCACGGTCGATGTGATCAGCCTCAACAGCGACCACCCGCAAAAAGCCGAATTGCGCGCCAAGTTCCTCGAAGAACATCGGCATGGCGAAGACGAAGTACGTTTCTTCGTCGCCGGTCGTGGCCTGTTTACCCTGCACATCGATGATTACGTCTACGCCGTGTTGTGCGAGAAGAACGACCTGATTTCGGTGCCGGCCGGCACCAAACACTGGTTTGACATGGGCGAGAACCCGCACTTCGTGGCGATCCGCCTGTTCAACAACCCTGAAGGCTGGGTTGCCAATTTCACCGGAGAAGACATCGCCGGCCGCTTCCCGCGTCTGGAGGACTGAGCCGATGTCGATCAAGGTCATTCTCACCGACATCGAAGGCACCACCAGCGCGGTGAGTTTTGTGTTCGATGTCCTGTTTCCCTATGCGGCGAAACATCTGCCGGACTTCGTTCGCCAGAACGCCGCCCGTGCCGATGTTGCCGAGCAGCTGGACGCCGTGCGCCGTGACAGCAACGAGCCGCAGGCTGACGTCGAGCGGGTGGTGGAAATTCTGCTGGCGTGGATCGCCGAAGACCGCAAAGCCACGCCGCTCAAAGCGTTGCAGGGCATGGTCTGGGAGCAGGGCTATCAGGCCGGCCAGTTGAAAGGCCATGTTTACCCGGACGCCGTTGAAGCGCTCCAGCGCTGGCATCAGGCCGGGTATCAACTGTTCGTGTATTCGTCCGGTTCGATCCAGGCGCAGAAGCTGATTTTCGGCTGCTCGGAAGCAGGGGATCTGACGCCGCTGTTCAGCGGCTATTTCGACACTACCTCTGGGCCGAAGCGCGAAGCGCAGTCGTACAGCAATATCCAGCAGGCCATCGGAGTGGAGCCGCAGGAAATTCTGTTTTTGTCCGACATTGTCCAGGAACTCGACGCCGCCCAGGTCGCCGGCCTGCAAACCTGCGGGCTGGCCCGTGAGGGCGGGGAACTGGCAGGGCATGTGACCGTCGACAGCTTTACCGGGATTGAGCCGGAAGCGTTCTGAGGTCACTCCATCGACGCGCAAAAAAAACAGGCCGTGAAGCGAAAGCTCCACGGCCTGTCTGTTTATACGGTGTTCGAATTACATCGAGTGATAAGTCGGCAGGGCAAAACGTTGCTGACTTTGCAGCATGCCGATCTGCGGCAGCTCGCTGGCTTGTTCTGCCAGATCACGACGGATCGCGCTGATCGCCCACGACAGTTGGTCGCCGGTGTGCAATTGCTGATAGGTGAGCGCACGCTTGAATACTTTGCCGTCGGCACTCTTCAGCGTCAGCAGAATACCGCCATCGGGACGTGGCTGAGTGGTGACGGCGAAGTTGGAGAACAGGGAAGCAAATTTCTCTTGGATCAGGTTCATGTCTTTCAGCTCCGTATGCACTTGAATGGCAAGCATGTATAGGGAGTTGCAGCGATTGTGCCAGTATTTTTGTTTTTAAAAATCCATATAAATCAACAAGTTATAAATTTTTACTGTTTCGGGCGTCGTGCAATCTGCATGAATGGCCATCGTGCATCCTGCATTTTGCGGGATCATGGTCGATCCGATGGAACCAATACCCCCGGCGATAATCACGCTGCCCGTTGCAGCGCCGGGCGGATACAAAACATTGCAAAAACCGCGTGTACAGCCCGCGAAGCCCTGACGTATTTTCGGCCTCGACCCTCGCTTGAGAAGCGCCGGTTGCCTCACCCGATTGCCCGACAATAAAAATCCGGCCTGCGCGTCAAGGTCGAACGGGAGCTGCCATGCGCCACGCGCCGAACGACACGATTACCTGGGGCATGATGCTCCGCAAACTGCCGATGATTGCCAAAACCATCCCGCGGGTGGTGAGAGGCATGAAGGTGGCCAACGTCACGGATCCGACCCAAACCTGTGGCCTGGGCTGGACATTCGAGCAAGCAACCCTGCGCAATCCCGAAGGCCCCGCGCTGCTGTCGGGGGAGGTGGTGCTGAGTTATTCACAGGTCAACCAGTGGGCCAACCGCATCGCCCACTATCTGATCGGGCAGGGCATCGGCAAGGGCGATGTGGTGGCGGTGTTCATCGAAAACCGCCCGGAACTGCTGGTGACGATTCTGGCCCTGGCCAAAATCGGCGCCGTCAGCGCGCTGCTCAATACCTCGCAGACCCGCGATACGCTGATCCACAGCATCAACCTGGTGAAGCCGGCGGCGATTGTCGTCGGTGAGGAGTTGCTGCCGGCGTTTGCGGCGGTACGCGAGCAAGTGTCGATCCCGGCAGCCCGCGCCTGGTTTGTCGCCGATCAGGACACCTTCAGCCATCCGGGGATCGCGCCTGAGGGCTACATCAACCTGATCAGCGCCAGTGCCGACGCCTCGGGCGACAACCCGGCCAGCAGCCGGCAGATTTTTTTCGATGACCCTTGTTTCTATATCTACACCTCCGGCACCACCGGTTTGCCCAAGGCCGGCGTGTTCAAGCACGGCCGCTGGATGCGCAGTTCGGCGAGCTTCGGCATGATCGCCCTCGACATGCGCCCCGACGACATCGTCTATTGCACCTTGCCGCTGTACCACGCCACCGGGCTCTGCGTGTGCTGGGGTTCGGCGGTCAATGGCGCCTCGGGTTTCGCCATTCGCCGCAAGTTCAGCGCCCGCCAGTTCTGGAGCGACGTGCGCCGCTACCGCGCAACCACCATCGGTTACGTCGGCGAGTTGTGCCGTTATCTGGTGGATCAGCCGCTCAGCGCCGACGACAGCCGTCACGACGTGCGCAAGATGATCGGCAACGGCCTGCGGCCCGGCGCGTGGGCCGAGTTCAAGACCCGTTTCGGCGTGGATCACATCTGCGAGCTGTATGCGGCCAGCGACGGCAATATCGGCTTCACCAACATCCTCAATTTCGACAACACCATCGGTTTCTCGCTGATGGCCTGGGAGTTGGTGGCCTACGACCAGGACAGCGGCGAGCCGATTCGCGGTGACGACGGGTTCATGCGCAAGGTCGACCGGGGCGAGCGGGGGCTGTTGCTGGCGCGGATCGACGATAAGGCACCGCTGGACGGCTACACCGATCCGCAGAAAACCGCCAAGGTCGTGCTGCAAGACGTGTTCATCAAAGGGGATCGCTTCTTCAACACCGGCGATCTTCTGCGCAACATCGGTTTCGGCCACGCACAGTTTGTCGACCGCCTCGGCGACACCTACCGCTGGAAGGGCGAAAACGTCTCGACCACCGAGGTCGAGAACCTGCTGCTCCAACATCCGCACATTTCCGAAGCCGTAGCCTATGGCGTGGAAATCCCCAACACCAACGGTCGCGCCGGGATGGCGGCGATCACCCCGGCCGAGTCTTTGGCGACCCTGGATTTCGCCGAACTGCTGGCCTTCACCCGCGAACGCCTGCCGGCCTACGCGGTGCCGCTGTTCCTGCGGGTCAAGGTGAAAATGGAAACCACCGGCACCTTCAAATACCAGAAGACCCGCCTGAAAAACGAAGGTTTCGACCCCGGCCAGACAGGTGATGACCCGATTTATGCCTGGCTGCCGGGAACCGAAACCTACGTGCAGGTGACGAATGAAATCCTTGTCGACATCCGGGCAGGCAAGTATCGCTATTGATATTGGCTATCGGTCATCTTGGAAAAAAGGGGATGACAGCTATCGCCGCGCTCGGGAAACTGTCGGCTTTCCGAACGACCGAAAGTGGAGTTGCCCCATGTCCGACCAAAGCCGCCAGATGACCCCCGAAGAAGCTGCCGAATTCACCGAGCAGGTATTCAACAAGGCGCGCGAGGGCGATGCGGTGATGCTGGATCGCCTGATCACTGCCGGTCTGCCGGTGAACCTGACCAACAGCAAGGGCGACACCCTGCTGATGCTCGCCAGTTACTACGGGCATGTGGACGCGGTGCAAGTGCTGCTCAAGCACAAGGCCGACCCGGAACAGCGCAACGGCAACGGCCAGAGCCCGATTGCCGGCGCGGCGTTCAAGGGTGATCTGGCCGTAGTCAAGGCTTTGGTCGAGGGCGGTGCGCAGATTGAGGGCGCCTCCTTCGATGGCCGCACGGCGCTGATGATGGCGGCGATGTTCAACCGGGTTGAAATCGTCGATTACCTGATCGACCAGGGCGCCGATCCGAAAGCCAAGGATGCCAATGGCATCACCGCACTGGACGCGGCCCGTACCATGGGCGCCGTGGACACCACCGCGCAGCTGGAAAAACTGCTGGGCTGAGGCCGCTGGCCGGAACCCGCTCTGTGGCGAAGGCGAGAATGCGCTATCCTTCGCGCCCTCAAAATTCCCTTCGCCACAGGATCCGCCCCCATGAAAGCCGCACTCGCCGAACTCATCAGCAAAATCAGCTCCGGCTGCATGGGCGAAGACGAGATCCTGAAGGTCGCTGACGAAGCGGCGCAGGCTTACGCCGATGCCGACGCATTTCTGACCGCCAACCCGGACATCAACTACGACGATACTTTCCCGATTCCGCTGGGCGAATGGGTGGTGGTCGGCAGCCTGCCCGAGACCGTACTGTTTCAGGCGGACACCTACGCTGACCTGTTCGCACAGATCGTGGCTTCGTTCGGCCCGGGCGTCGAATTCAACCTCAAGCCCAAGCAACTGGCCAAGACCGAGGCGCTGACCGCGCTCAACCGCATCCAGGTGCAGATGAGCAGCCTGAACAAGGAAAACGGTGGTTACACGCTGATGAACTTCAGCCAGTTGCTCGACGACGAGCTGCAAGTGGTGCTGGTCTACGGCAACGACGTGCCGCGCGTACTGGAACTGTGCGCCGAAGTCGGCATTGCCGCCGCGCCGTCGCTGGAAGCGCTGAAGGTCGCCGTTCACGTCTGAACGCAATAAAAGGGAACCCTGAGCGCGACCGTCTATCCTAAAAGTGCATGCCACTATTCTGGAGTGACACCATGGGTTCCACGTTCAACGGCCTGGTCGGCCTGATCATTCTTGCGCTCGACATCTGGGCGATCATCAATGTGCTGAAAAGCGGCGCCGAGACCGGGATGAAAATCCTCTGGGTGCTGTTGATCATCCTGCTGCCGGTGCTGGGCCTGATCATCTGGGCGATTGCCGGGCCGCGGGGCAATGTGCGGATCTGACCGTTCGCACCCTGATAGGGTCGGGCCGATGAACTGAGGTTCGACCTGTCATCTTCGGCAACGTAGAATGCGCGCCTTTCCCGGGCAATCGAACATGACGATTGGCGCCCGCGCATTCATCGGAGCACTTCACCATGACCGTCACCAAGACCAGCGAATACCTGGAAACCCTCTACGAAGGCTACGGCCAGCGTTTTCGCATGGAAAAACTGCTGCACGAAGTGCGCACCGAACACCAGCACCTGGTGATTTTCCAGAACCCGCGCATGGGCCGGGTGATGGCGCTGGACGGCGTGATCCAGACCACCGAAGCCGATGAATTCATCTACCACGAAATGCTCACCCACGTGCCGATCCTCGCCCACGGCACCGCCAAACGCGTGCTGATCATTGGCGGCGGCGACGGCGGCATGCTGCGCGAAGTGACCAAACACGCCAGCGTCGAGCACATCACCATGGTCGAGATCGACGGCACCGTGGTCGACATGTGCAAAGAGTTTCTGCCGAACCACTCCAGCGGTGCTTACGACGATCCGCGCCTGAACCTGGTGATCGACGACGGCATGCGTTTCGTCGCCACTACCACTGAAAAATTCGACGTGATCATTTCCGACTCCACCGACCCGATCGGTCCGGGCGAAGTGCTGTTCTCGGAAAACTTCTACCAGGCCTGCCACCGCTGCCTGAACGAGGGCGGCATCCTCGTGACCCAGAACGGCACGCCGTTCATGCAGATCGAAGAAGTGAAAACCACCGCCGGCCGCCTGCGCAGCCTGTTCCCGGACTGGCACTTCTATCAGGCAGCCGTCCCAACCTACATCGGCGGTTCGATGACCTTTGCCTGGGGCTCGACCAACCCGGCCTACCGCAAGCTGAGCCGTGAAGTTCTGCAACAGCGCTTCATCGGCAGCGGCATCGTCACCCGCTACTACAACCCGGAAATCCATATCGGCGCCTTCGCCTTGCCGCAGTACGTGCTGCAGGCAGTGAACAAGCCAAGCAACGACTAAAAGCACCGTAAAACCCCTGTGGGAGCGGGCTTGCTCGCGAAGGCGTCTTATCATTCAACGTAGAGTTGACTGGTCGTTCGCTTTCGTGAGCAAGCCCGCTCCCACATGGATAGTTTTTTTCATGTTCGGCGGATGTAAACCTTTTGAACGATCAATCCTGACAAAAGTCGAGATAGGTGTAAGCCCATTTGCGGGTTTGATCGAGGAGGCTCCGATGTCAAAGTGGAAAGTCACTTTCGTGGACGATCATGGTGAAACGATCGACGAAGTCTTCGAGTGCGAGGAATGCCCCAGTCATGAACGGGCAGCTCGCCTCATCAAGGAACGATTGCTGCCAGTCGCCGCCGAGCTTGACCTGAACGATCTGGAAGGGCGCACCGCCGATGCCGGCGTAAAAAGCCTGAAAACCCAGAACAGCATCGAAATCCGCAGCATCACCCCAATCTGAATCTTCATTTTCTTCATGTACCAGGCCTTGGCAGCGGCTCTATCTTGGGGCTACTCTGCAAGCGAGATCAGCGAACGGATCGCTAAGGTCTGGTCTTGTCAGCTACATGCTTGTTTCCCGCCGGCAACGCGGTTGCCGTAAGCACCCGGGCCCTGTGGGCCAGTGCAGGGAATACGGAAAGTCTATCCATCTATGCGAGGGGGACGATTCATGAGCACAGCCTATCAAGAAGACATCAGCAGCAGTGTGCTGCGCCGCATGAAAGAAGGCGGTTTCGATTTTTCCCGATTCCATCCCATCGAGTTCTACGCCATTTTCCCGGACGAGGAGCGGGCACGCAGGGCGGCAGGCAAATTTCGCGGTGAATCCATCAATGCCCAGGTCAGTGCGCGCGACGACGGCGCCTGGTCTCTGGAATTGAGCAAGGTGATGTACGCAACCTACGACGACATTGGCGATTTCGAGCAGGGTTTTTCGGCGGTGGTCGAGCCCTTGGGCGGCATCATCGAAGGCTGGGGCGTGAAACAGGAGATCCGCAACCGGCACCGTTTGAACTGATCACTCTCGCAACACGTCGAGCAACGGCTGACCTTCGGGTCGGCCGTTGTCGTTTCTACGGCCCCGAAAGCGCATGGCAAAACCCTGAAACAAGAAACCGGCGCAAAAAAAAGCCACCTGAAATGGTGGCTAAAAGGGAAGACCGCAAGGAGAGGAAACCGGTCAGGGTTAAGGCCGGGAGGGCTGCCAGGGCAAGCCGGAACAGTGAGGCTGCGTGCTTCGTCAGCGACGTTTTTGCAGCGGATGCGCGGATTATCCGCAGCCGCCGACGGGCAGTGAAATCAACTCTGACTATGCTGGTGATAGGCGACGGGACTGCGTCGCAATGAGGCGGGGGCGATCAGGTGGGAGCATTTGCCGCACAGGAATGGTGCGGTGCATGCGGCGTCAATATCCAACCGATTGAAATCAAAGCGTTTATGCCGATGGCACGGGCCTTGCGAAGGCCTGTATGTCCGGAGTGACAAGGAGTACGGCATGATCCGCACCTATTTTGATGAGATGTACGATGCCGGCGGCCAGATCCGCCCGCATTACCGGGAGTTTGCCCGCTGGCTGGCCGAAACGCCTGACGAGCTGCTGGCCCAGCGGCGACGCGAGGCCGATCTGCTGTTCCATCGCGCCGGGATCACCTTCACGCTCTACGGGGACGAGCAGGGGACAGAGCGTCTGATTCCCTTCGACACCATTCCGCGCAGCATTCCGGCCAGTGAATGGCGGATCGTCGAGCGCGGCTGCATCCAGCGGGTCAAGGCGTTGAACATGTTCCTCGCCGACCTTTACCACGAGCAACGCATCATCAAGGCCGGGATCATTCCCGCCGAGCAGGTGCTGGCCAACGAGCAATATCAGTTGGCGATGCAGGGGCTGGACCTGCACCGCGATATCTATTCGCACATCTCCGGCGTCGATCTGGTGCGCGACGGCGACGGCACGTATTACGTGCTCGAGGACAACCTGCGCACGCCAAGCGGCGTGAGCTACATGCTCGAAGACCGCAAGATGATGATGCGCCTGTTCCCCGAACTGTTCGCGGCCCAGCGCATCGCTCCCATCGACCATTACCCGAACCTGCTGCTCGACACCCTGAAAAGCTCAAGCCCGATCGACGACCCGAGTGTCGTGGTGCTGACGCCGGGACGCTTCAACAGCGCGTTTTTCGAGCATGCGTTCCTGGCCCGGGAAATGGGCGTGGAGCTGGTGGAGGGCGCGGACCTGTTCGTGCGCGACGACAAGGTCTTCATGCGCACCACCGACGGCCCGAAAGCGGTGGACGTGATCTACCGCCGGCTCGACGACGCGTTCCTCGATCCGCTGGCGTTCCGCCCGGATTCGATGCTCGGCGTGCCGGGGCTGCTGTCGTCGTATCGCTCCGGCAACGTGGTGCTGGCTAATGCCATCGGCACCGGCGTGGCGGACGACAAATCGGTGTATCCGTTCGTTACCGAAATGATCCGTTTCTACCTCGACGAAGAACCGATCCTGAAGAACGTGCCGACCTGGCAATGCCGTAACCCGTCTGAACTTTCCCACGTGCTGGCCAATCTTCCGGATCTGGTGGTCAAGGAAACCCAGGGCTCCGGCGGTTACGGGATGCTCGTGGGGCCGGCGGCGACGACCGCGGAAATCGATGCGTTCCGCGAGCGGATCAAGGCCAAGCCCCACGCGTACATCGCGCAACCGACGCTGTCGCTGTCGACTTGTCCGACCTTTGTCGAAAACGGCATTGCGCCGCGCCATATCGACCTGCGCCCGTTCGTATTGTCCGGCCGCGAAACCCGGGTCGTGCCCGGCGGTTTGACCCGTGTTGCCCTGCGTGAAGGCTCTCTGGTGGTGAATTCATCCCAGGGCGGCGGAACCAAGGACACCTGGGTGGTCGAGGATTGAAGGAAGCCTGCCATGTTAAGTAGAACTGCCTCGGATCTGTACTGGATGTCGCGCTACCTGGAGCGGGCGGAAAACCTCGCACGGATGCTCGACGTCAGTTATTCGCTGTCGCTGATGCCGCAGGACGGCCGTGGCGACGGTCTGCACGAACTGGCGATGCCGCTGCTGATCACCGGCACGCTGGACGATTACCTGGAACGCCACGGCGAGCTGCATGCCGAGCGCTTGCTGCACTTCTTCGCCCTCGACGCGGCCAATCCGGCGAGCATCTATAGCTGCCTCGGCGCGGCGCGCGCCAGCGCCCATGCGGTGCGTGGCCGGATCACCGCCGACATGTGGGAGAACATCAACGCCACCTGGCTGGAGATTCGCGGGATCGCCAATCAGGGCCTCAGCCGCTATGGCATGAGCCGCTTCTGCGAGTGGATCAAGGAGCGTTCGCACCTGTTCCGTGGGGCATCCTACGGCACCATCATGCGCAACGACGCGTTTCGTTTCATTCGCCTGGGGACCTTCATCGAGCGGGCGGACAACACCTTGCGCTTGCTCGATGCGCGTTACGAAATGGCCGGCGATCAGGCCGAAGCAGTCAGCGACGGCACCGCTCACGCCTATTACCAGTGGAGCGCCTTGTTGCGGGCGCTGTCATCGTTCGAGGCCTACACCGAAATCTATCGCGATGCGCCCGGCGCCCGGCATGTGGCCGAGCTGCTTTTGTTGCGTGCGGATGTGCCGCGTTCGCTGCGGGCGTGCACCGAGGAGATCGACCAAATTCTGGCGCAGTTGCCGGGGGCCAACGGTCGTCCCGCACAAAGGCTGGCGGCGGAAATGGATGCGCGTCTGCGCTACACCGGCATTCAAGAAATTCTCGAGGAAGGGCTGCACGCCTGGCTCACCGAGTTCATCCCGCTGGTGCGCCAGCTGGGCAACGCCATTCACAGTTCCTACCTGGAGGCCGCATGAGACTTTCCATCAGCCACGAGACCACCTATCACTACGAAGATCAGGTGCGCGCGAGCATCCAGTACCTGCGCCTGACACCCCACGACAGCGAGCGTCAGCACGTGCTGAGCTGGCAGCTCGACCTGCCACGCCCGGTACGAGCCCAGCTCGATCCGTTCGGCAACATTCTGCACGTCCTGACCATGGACGAGCCTCACGAAGCGATCATCATCGGCGCCCGGGGGCAGGTCGATATCGACGAGTTGCGCGAAGCCGAGCACGAGAGTCAGTCGGCGCTGCCGTTCCTGCGTTTCACCCGGCTGACCGAGGCTGACGAGGCGTTGCGGGCGTTTGCCGAGAAATCCTGCAAGCAGCGACGGGACCGCAATGCACTGATCGACCTGATGCATGGGCTGAACCAGCACATGACCTACAAGCCGGGCGCCACCGAAGTCGATACCAGCGCCGCCGAGGCGTTTGCCGGGCGGGCGGGTGTTTGCCAGGACCACGCCCACGCGTTCCTGGCCTGCGCACGCAGCCTCGGGGTGCCATCGCGTTATGTGTCGGGTTATCTGTACAGCGAGGATTGCGAGCATCTGGCCAGCCACGCCTGGGCCGAGGCCTGGATCGATGACGCCTGGTACAGCTTTGACGTGACCAATGAACTGGCGCGGCCGGAGCGGCACCTGAAACTGGCGGTGGGGCTTGATTACCTCGACGCCTGCCCGGTGCGCGGCATGCGTCGGGGCGGCGGGTCAGAGCAGATGCACGCGAAAGTGCTGGTGTCGCCGACACCAGCGCCAATCATCTCGGTGCAGCAGCAGTAAGATCCGGGATACCGCATCGCTGGCAAGTCGAGTCGTCGCACCGCAGCTCCCACAGAAATGCCGCTGATTCAAATCCAACGCATAACCTGTGGGAGCGGGCTTGCCCGCGAAGAGGCCAGTGAGCGCACTGCAAGACTCAAGTCATCAAGGCTTAACCTTGCGCCCGGCCATGTGCTGCAAATACCCGATCAGTTTCTGCAGATCCGCATCCGGCAACACCTCGGCGGAAAACCCCGGCATCTTCGCCTGCGGCCACTGGCGCAGACTCTGTGGGTCGCGGATGTAGCGCTTGAGGAAGTCCGCGCCGAAGTATTCGGTCGGGTTGTACGGAATATTCAGATCCGGCCCGAACTGCGCATCGCCTGCGCCATTCAGGCGATGGCACGCCAGACAGTTTTTCTGGAACAGGGCAAAGCCCTGATTCACCGGGTCATCGGCCTTCAACGCAGGATCCGGCAACAGGGCAGGGAAGCGCTCGGCCACCGGTGCCATGCGCTTGATGCTCGCCACTTCGAACGGCCATTGTTCCGGGCTGATGTTGCCGGCCTGCGGATCGGTCCACACCAGATAGAACGGCCCGGCGCTGTGCTTGCCTTCCGACAGCGGCGGCCAGGGCTGCGCCGGATCTTCGATGGCCAGCCAGGCGCGGGAACCTTTGCTCTCAAGTAGCGGCGCGGCGGAAAGCTCTGCGGCAAAACCGTCCAGCGCCACGGCTTGAAGGTGATCGTCCGGTTTGATGCCGGTCAGCAGCGCGGCCATCGGCACGGCGCGATAGGTCATGTCCTTCTTGTAGGACACATCATTCTTGACCGTGAGGGTTTGTACCTGAGGATGCTTGAGCAACTCCTCGGTCTGCCAGGTGCGGGTGTTTGCACCCAGCTCCAGGTTCAGCTGCGCGGCAGAAAGGGGCATGCTCAGCAGCGCGGCCCCAAATAGAATGAGCGTTTTCAAGTGATCGCCGTCCATGTCGTGGAAGTGCGCAAAGATTGGCACAGCCACGCTGGCCCGGGTAGCGGGCCAGTCGCATTTTCAGTGGCGATAAACAATACCTGACACTTGAATCAGCCGATGACCTTGGTCAGGTTCGGCAGAATCAACAACAGCGTCGTGGCGAAAAGAATGAGCCCTGCTTGACGTACTTTCGGTTGTTTGAACATGGCTTGACCGCCTTTTTTGTTATTTCCTGATGCCTGCCTGCATATCCATGATGGCAAGCGCTGCACTTCCTGTTGAAGAACGTCTGCCTCGGCAAAACCCGACGACAACAACGTACATCTTCACCTTAGGGCCCGCGTCACGCTTCGCTTAGATCCATTTCGTATGTATTTGCTACCTGTCGCGATTAAAAAGGCATGAGGCCCATTGCCAGCTTCTTTGCCGCCCGTTTGCTAGACAGCTCGCGCACCTGAACCGGTTAATCAAGCCACGGATGACCGTCCGTCTGAGCGTGCGCGTCAACGTCATTGAGCGCTGTGGTCATTGAATCCATGACGGGTGAAGACAACAGTGGCAGCACGAATTTCACTCACCGCACAGGTTCGAGGACGTCATGACCCAAGCTTTGATTTTCGACGCGTTACGCACGCCCCGTGGCAAGGGCAAGGCCGACGGTTCGCTGCACAGCGTCAAACCGGTGAACCTGGTGGCAGGGCTGCTGACCGCTTTGCAAGCGCGCACGGAGCTGGACACCAGCCAGGTCGATGACGTGGTGCTCGGTTGCGTCACGCCAATTGGCGATCAGGGCTCGGACATCGCCAAGACCGCCGTGCAGGTGGCCGATTGGGACGTCAGCGTCGCCGGCGTGCAGATCAACCGCTTCTGCGCCTCGGGGCTGGAAGCGGTGAACCTGGGGGCGATGAAAGTGCGCTCCGGGTTTGAAGAACTGGTGGTGGTCGGCGGCGTCGAATCCATGTCTCGCGTGCCGATGGGCAGCGACGGTGGCGCCTGGGCGCTCGACCCGCAGACCAATCTGCACAGCCACTTCACGCCACAAGGCGTCGGCGCCGACCTGATCGCCACCCTTGAAGGCTTCAGCCGTCAGGACGTCGATGCCTACGCGCTGCACTCGCAACAGAAAGCGGCGCGCGCCCGGGCCGACGGATCGTTCAACAAGTCGTTGGTGCCGGTGCAGGACCAGAACGGCATCATCCTGCTTGATCACGATGAGTTCATTCGCGCCGAGTCGACCCTCGAAGGTCTGGGCAAACTCAAGCCGAGCTTCGAGATGATCGGCCAGATGGGCTTCGACGCTACGGCGTTGCGGGTCTACAGCCATGTCGAGCGGATCAATCATGTGCACACGCCGGGCAACAGCTCGGGGATCGTCGATGGCGCGGCGCTGATGCTGATCGGCTCCGAAGCCAAGGGGCGTGCGTTGGGCCTGCAACCCCGGGCGCGGATTGTTGCCACTGCAGTCACCAGCACCGACCCGACCATCATGCTCACCGGCCCGGCGCCGGCCACTCGCAAGGCACTGGCCAAGGCCGGGCTGCGAGTGGAGGACATCGACCTGTTCGAGGTCAACGAGGCGTTCGCCTCGGTGGTGCTGAAATTCATCAAGGACATGGCCGTCGATCCGGACAAGGTCAACGTCAATGGCGGCTCGATCGCCATGGGCCATCCGCTGGGCGCCACCGGTTGCGCGATCCTCGGCACCTTGCTCGATGAACTGGAAGCCCGGCGCCTGCGCTACGGCCTCGCGACGCTGTGCGTCGGCGGTGGCATGGGTATCGCCACCATCATCGAACGCCTCTGACCCCAAGGAATTCTGTCATGACCCAAGCCATTCGTTACGAAAAAGGCCAGGACGGCATCGTCCTCCTGACCATCGACATGCCGGGCCAGAGCGCCAACACCATGAACGCGGTGTACCGCGAGGCCATGGCCGAAAGCGTCGCCCGTTTGCAGGCGGAAAAAGATGACATCGCCGGGGTGATCATCACTTCGGCCAAGAAAACCTTCTTCGCCGGCGGCGACCTGAATGAACTGATCAAGGTCGGCAAGCCCGAAGCCAAGGCGTTCTACGACATGGTGCTGACCCTCAAGGGCCAGTTGCGCACCCTGGAAACCTTCGGCAAACCGGTGGTCGCGGCGATCAACGGCGCGGCGCTCGGCGGCGGCTGGGAAATCTGCCTGGCCTGCCACCACCGCGTGGCGCTGGACGATGCGTCGGTGCAACTCGGTTTACCGGAAGTGACCCTCGGCCTGTTGCCGGGCGGCGGTGGCGTGGTGCGCATGGTGCGCATGCTCGGCATCGAAAAGGCTTTGCCGTATCTGCTTGAAGGCAAGAAAGTCCGTCCGCAGCAGGCGTTGCAGGCCGGTTTGATCGATGAACTGGCGGCGGATTGCGATGAGCTGCTGGCCAAGGCCCGGGCCTGGATTCTTGCCAACCCTGCGGCCGTGCAGCGTTGGGATGTGAAGGGTTATCAGATTCCCGGCGGCGCGCCATCCAATCCGAAAGTTGCGCAGATGCTGGCGATTGCGCCGTCGATCCTGCGCACCAAAACCCAAGGCACGTTGCCGGCACCGGAGAAGATTCTGTGCGCGGCGGTGGAAGGCGCGCAGGTGGATTTCGACACGGCGCACCTGATCGAAACCCGCTACTTTACCGAACTGACCACCGGCCAGATCTCGAAAAACCTGATCGGCACCTTCTGGTTTCAGCTCAATGAAATCAATGCCGGCGGTTCGCGGCCGCAGGGTTTTACGCCTTATGTGACGAAGCGTGTGGGCGTGCTTGGCGCCGGAATGATGGGGGCGGGAATCGCGTACGTCAGCGCTGTGGCCGGAATCGATGTGGTGCTCAAGGACATCAACCTTGCTGCTGCCGAAAAGGGCAAGGCGCATTCGGCGGCGCTGCTGGATAAAAAAGTCGCTCGTGGGCAAATGTCTGCGCAGCAGCGTGAAGCGGTGCTGGCGCGTATCCAGCCGACCGAAAGCGATGCCGATCTGGCAGGTTGCGATCTGATCATCGAGGCGGTGTTCGAGGATCGTCAGCTCAAGGCCAAGGTCTCGGCGGCAGCGCAACAGGTGGTTGGTGCCGACGCGGTGATTGCCTCCAACACTTCCACATTGCCCATCACCGGGTTGGCGACTGCGGTGCCGGATCAAAGCAAGTTCATCGGCCTGCACTTCTTCAGCCCGGTGGAGAAAATGCCGTTGGTGGAAATCATCAAAGGCGCGCAAACCAGCGACGAAACGCTTGCCCGTGGGTTCGATTTCGTGCTGCAAATCAAGAAAACCCCGATTGTGGTCAACGACAGTCGTGGTTTCTTCACTTCGCGGGTATTCGGCACTTTCACCAATGAAGGCATTGCCATGCTGGGTGAGGGCGTCAGTGCGCCGATGATCGAGACCGAAGCGCGCAAGGCCGGCATGCCTGTCGGGCCTCTGGCGATATCCGACGAAGTTTCCCTCAGCCTGATGAGCCATATCCGTCAGCAAACGGCTAAAGACCTTCAAGCAGAAGGGAAACCGCTGATTGAGCACCCGGCGTTCGCCGTGATTGACTTGCTGCTCAACGAATACAAGCGGCCGGGCAAGGCAGCGGGAGGCGGTTTTTATGAGTACCCCGCGGGTGGGCAGAAACATTTGTGGCCCGAGCTGAAAACCCGTTTCGAGAAAGCCGACGGGCAGATTTCGCCCAAGGATGTGCGTGATCGACTGCTGTTCGTGCAGGCCATCGAGACCGTGCGCTGTGTGGAGGAGGGCGTGCTGACGTCGACGGCGGACGCCAACGTTGGCTCGATTTTCGGCATCGGCTTCGCGGCATGGACGGGCGGCGCGTTGCAGTTCATCAACCAATATGGCGTGAAAGACTTTGTCGCCCGGGCACAGTATCTGGCGGAACAGTACGGCGAGCGTTTCGTACCGCCAGCGTTGCTGCTTGAGAAGGCTGCGAGGGGCGAATTGTTCTAACGGGCTGGGGACGCATTTCGGGGCTTGCCTTGCCGGGTGGTTTCAAGGCAGGCTCTGGGCTGTGCATTATTCCCATCACGTGTCAGGTATTTTTTATGTCGCTACGCATCTGCATTCTGGAAACCGACATCCTGCGTCCGGAACTGGTCGATCAATATCAGGGTTACGGGCAGATGTTCCAGCGCCTGTTCTCGCAACAGCCGATCGCCGCCGAGTTTACGGTGTACAACGTGATGCAGGGCGACTATCCGAGTGATGAACTGACTTTCGATGCGTACCTGGTCACTGGCAGCAAGGCCGATTCGTTCGGCACCGACCCGTGGATCCAGACCCTCAAGCAATACCTGCTGACCCGCTATGAGCGCGGCGACAAACTGCTCGGCGTGTGCTTCGGCCATCAACTGCTGGCGCTGCTGCTGGGCGGCAAGAGCGAGCGTGCTACTCAAGGCTGGGGTGTCGGCATTCACAATTACAAACTGGCGGCCAAGGCGCCGTGGATGAGCCCGGTGCGTGAAGAGCTGACGCTGTTGATCAGCCACCAGGATCAGGTCACCGCGTTGCCGGAGAACGCCACGGTGATTGCATCGAGCGATTTCTGCCCGTTCGCCGCGTACCACATCAACGATCAGGTGCTGTGCTTCCAGGGGCATCCGGAATTCATTCACGACTACTCGCGGGCGCTGCTGGATCTGCGTCAGGAAGCGCTGGGCGAGCAGGTGTACAGCAAGGGCGTGGCCAGCCTGGAGCATCAGCACCACGGCACCACGGTGGCGGAGTGGATGATGCGCTTCGTGGCGCACAAGCCGACCGCCGCTTGAGTCCGAACGCCCTCGTGCCTTGCACGGGGGCGTTTTTTTTACTTACAGCCAACCGGATTTCTTGAAGCTCGCCCACAGGCTCACGCAGCCGACCGTGATAAAGCCCAGTACGCCGAAATAGCCGTAGTGCCAGCTCAGCTCCGGCATGTTCTGGAAATTCATCCCGTAGATCCCCGCCACCGCCGTCGGGAATGCCAGAATCGCCGCCCACGCTGCAAACTTGCGCTGCACCACGCTCTGGCGTGACGCCTCCAGCAGCACGCCAATTTCGATGGTCTGGCTTGCAATGTCGGCCAGGGTGGTCAGGTCTTCCATCTGCCGCGTCACATGGATCTGCACGTCGCGAAAGTACGGACGCATGTTCTTGTCGATGAAGGGGAAGCTCAGCTTCTGCAGTTCTTCGCTGATTTCCACCATGGGAGCGGCGTAGCGGCGCAGACGCAGTACGTCGCGACGCAGGCCGTGCAGCTTTTGGATGTCGTGTTCATTCAGTGCGCTGCACAGCACATTGCGCTCCAGCTCATCAATCTCGGCATGGATCGCTTCGCCCACCGGCTGATAGTTTTCGATCACGAAATCCAGCAGCGCATACAGTACGAAATCTTCCCCGTGTTCCAGCAACAGCGGCCGCGCCTCACAGCGCTGGCGGACATGGGCGTAGGACGCCGAATGGCCATTGCGGGCAGTGATGATGTAGCCCTTGCCGGCGAAGATATGGGTTTCGATGAACTGCAGAATTCCGTGTTCGCGCACCGGCGAGTAGGTGACGATGAACAGCGCGTCGCCAAAGGTTTCGAGCTTCGGCCGGCTGTGTTTTTCCAGGGCGTCTTCGATGGCCAGTTCGTGCAGATTGAACTGGCGTTGCAGGTTGGCCAGTTCCTGGGCATTCGGCTCTTCGAGGCCGATCCAGACGAAGTGGCCAGTCTTGGCGGCCCAGGCCGCGCCTTCGTCGAGGGTAATATTGGTGACTTTCTTACCGGCGCTGTAAACCGCAGCAGCAACAACTCGACCCATGGTGGTGATTCACTTCTACTTGGCAGATGGCAGGGGAGGCATGGCTTCAGCTTAGCCGTGTCGCTGCTTGAGAGTCAGTGAAATCTGCACAGTTCAACGGACAAAAGAAAACCCGCACTGGGCGGGCTTCTTTATTCACGCGGCTTGCAGCTGCCGGTCCATCGCATCGATGCATTCGCGCATCTGTTCGCGGCACTGGTTGATGAGCGTGGGCATGTCGTCCATGGTCATGCCGGCGGTAGGAATCGCCGGCAGCGAGCGAATGAGAATTTTCCCGCTGTGCCAGCGATTCAGACGCATGTGCTTGATGTAGCTGCTGACACACACCGGAACGATCGGCACTCCGGCGGCGATGGCCATCTGGAACGCGCCTTTCTTGAACGGCAGCAGTTCTTCACCCAGGTTGCGGGTGCCTTCCGGAAAGACCCAGATCGAGGTGTCTTTGTGCTGCAAGGTGTCGGTGGTGGTCAGCATCGACTGGCGCGCCTTGTGCGCGTTCCCACGATCGATCAACACATTGCCCGCCAGCCAGAACAGTTGCCCGAACAGCGGTACCCACTTCAGGCTTTTCTTGCCGATGCACACGGTACGATGCGGCACCACGTTACCGAACACGAACAGGTCGTAGTTGGACTGATGGTTGGCGATGATCACGCAGCTGTCGGGTTTGTTCATTAGCGCGCCAACATCGGCCTTCACCCGCAGACGCAAAATGCACATGGCCGGCAGTGCATAGAGACGGGCACACAGGCGACTGTTGTCCGGATTGAACGGGCGGCACAGCCCGAGGATCACCCCGAGGATTCCCGCCAGAATAAAGTGCAGGCCCATCAATAACATACGAAACACAAACAGCATTTTCAGGCCCATCGGGACAAAAGGTGGCGCAGTGTACGGATGTGCACTGTTTTCGGCAATTGCCGCTATAGAGTCCGGAGATGGGCGATGTTTAAGCGCATGTTTCCGACTTGTTGGTCAGAGGCGTCCTAGAGCTGCTGCGGAGTTTTCAACGGGGCGTGCAAGAAAAAGCCCGACACGACGGTCGGGCTTTTCTGAATCGGTATGAGCCGGGTGTCAGCCCAAGTGTTCCTGATCCTGGATGATTGCGTTGTCCAGGGTTTCCAGCAGCGCCTTGCGCACTTTCAGCTTGGTGTTCTTGTGCGCGGTCATGTTGATCTTCTTCAACTGACGCGCGGCGGCGAGGGCAGCGCCTTGCAGTTCTTCTGCCGCGACCACCTTGTCGAGAAAACCGGCATCCACTGCGCTTTGCGGATCAAACATCTCCCCGTTGATCACCGAGCGATGGAAGGCCGAGCGACGCAGACGATCACGAGCCAGCTCGATGCCGGCGTGGTGCATGGTCATGCCGATCTGCACTTCGTTCAGACCGATGCTGAACGGGCCGTCGACGCCGATCCGGTAATCGGCGGACAGCAGAATGAATGCGCCTTTGGCCACGGCATGCCCCGGGCAAGCAACGATTACCGGGAACGGGTGCGACAACAGGCGACGGGCCAGGGTCGAGCCGGCGGTCACCAGCGACACGGCCTCTTTAGGGCCAGCAGTCATCACTTTCAGGTCATAGCCGCCAGACAGAATGCCCGGCTGACCGGTGATGATCACAATGGCACGATCCGCCACCGCCTGATCCAGCGCCGCGTTGAAGGCCGCGATCACGTCCGGGGAAATGGCGTTGACCTTGCCGTTGCTCAGGGTCAGGGTCGCGATACCGTCTTCGAGGTGGTAGGCAATCAGGTCGCTCATGGCGCAATTCCTTGTAAGAAAGATGGGCAGACGTTACCCACCGTCGCCGGTCAGGTAAAGCACTGTGACTGACCCGCCAGTCACCGTTTACCGCCCGATGCGCTGCAACGCGCCCCGCGTCTGACGCCTGCGCACCTATAAAGAAGGGCCGCGCCCACCCGAGATTGGCCGAATCACCATGGACTCTCGATGGCGGTCGCGGCTTTTTCGCTTAACCGCATGAAAATTCTGAAAAAAAGTTTGCCATCAGAAAAGCTTTCGACTACATTAGCGCGCCTCGACAGACAGAACATGTCTGAAGAGATACGGTGAAGTGTCCGAGTGGCTTAAGGAGCACGCCTGGAAAGTGTGTATACAGGAAACTGTATCGAGAGTTCGAATCTCTCCTTCACCGCCAAATTCGATGTAAACAAAACCCCTGGTTTCGAAAGAAGCCAGGGGTTTTGTGCATTCTGGTGCCCGGTTTTTTGGTCGCAGAGATCGCTTCGGCTTCTCTTTGCCAGGGCATTACAATCGTGGCTTTATCCGGCAAGTAAAAGGACGACCTCCATGATCATTTCCACCACCCATTCCATCGAAGGCCGGCAGATTACGGCGTATCTGGATATCGTCAGTGCCGAGTCGGTGCAGGGCGTGAATGTGATTCGCGATATGTTCGCCGGCATGCGGGACTTTTTCGGTGGGCGTTCGCAGACGCTGGAGCGGGCGTTGAAGGAGGCGCGTGTTCAGGCGACTGACGAAATCAAGGAGCGTGCGCGGGCCTTGCAGGCGGATGCGGTGGTCGGGGTGGATTTCGAGATCAGCATGCCAGCGGGAAAGGGCGGCATGGTGGTGGTGTTTGCGACCGGTACGGCGGTCAAGTTGCGCTGAGGCTTGTGAGCCCATTCAAGGGAATGGGCTCTTTGCTGACAATCAGCCCTGTGGTTTGAGCAGGACAGTGCCTTTCGAATCGTAGGTCAGTGGTGTATCGATCGCGACGAGAGGCGGGGTATCGCCCGGCTGAGCTGGTTGGGCCGGGTCCGGGTGGTAGATGACACCAGGCTGCAACGGGCTCGGTCCAGTCGGTTGCTTGATGACGATTTCGCCCGAAGCGACTTTTTCCTTGAATTTCTCTGCTCCGGCTTTGCCGGCGGCGATCTGTTCATCCGTGAGCTTTACAACGGGCAGTGTCGGGAATCCTTTAATTTCCATGTTCTCTCCTTGAGATTGATTGCGTAGGAAAAAGGGCAGCGGCCAGTTGCCGGGAATCTTTAGGCGCGTGAGACCAACGGTTCGTCATTGTGTTTAATTTCCGTAGGCCATTCGTCGGGCTTTGGGTGATCTGAATCACAAGTCCAGGAATGACCGGCTAGTCTCAAAAGCCTTGGAGGTCGATATTTTTTCAGGCAAAAGGGTTTGCCGGTGTCGGCCCGCTTTTGAAAAGGGGTGAAGAGATGACTGATCCGTACATCGAAGACGACGGGGCTGAGTTTTCATTCAACAATTGCGTGCGCTGCGGCCAGACGGAGTATCAGGCCGGATTCGGTGAGGATCCGGTGCAGACCGGCAAGATCAAGTCGACAACACCCAAGGGGCCTAAAGCAAAATTTCTGCCCAAGGTGACGGCACGTTCCAGGAAGTAATCCGGATGCCACACAGCCCCGCCATTGAGCGGGGTTTTTTGTTTCTTTTTCGAGAAATGCCCTACAGAAATTGCAAATTCGTCTGGTTTCTTTCACAAACTTTTCACACCCGCCTGAGTAGGGTGAAGCCATCCGTTAGAAAGCAAGTCTCCAGCCCGTCTCCCCAGCGGGCTTTTTTTTGCCTGCCATAAAACCTTTTCCATAATCGCTGTCCAATCGGCGCCAAGTGCGCTGCAACGCTGGACATTGCCGCGGCAACAGCATTCAATCTGCGCCCTTTTTTATTCCTTCTGTTGAGGTTCTCGTCATGCGTTTAACTCTGCCTGCTCTGGTTCTGGGGCTTCTGGTTGCTCAAGGTGCAATGGCTGGCGACGGTACCGCCGCACTGGGTGGCGGTCTGGGCGGCGCGCTGGGTAACGTGGTTGGCCAAAAAATGGGCGGCAGCAACGGCGCGGCCATTGGCGCTGGCCTGGCCGGCGCAGCTGGCGGTGCGTTGGCAGCGAAGAAGGGGGCCCGCACAAAGGCGGCTATTGGCGGTGGTGTCGGTGCGGCGGGTGGTTCGATCATCGGCAACAGCCTGGGTGGCAAGAACGGCGCGACTATCGGTGCCGGCCTGGGCGGCGCTGCTGGCGGCGCAGTGGGCAGCAACTTGTCCAAGGGGCACAAGCGTCACTGATTGCGAATGCATGTCTGAAAAGGCCCGACTTTATGCCGGGCCTTTTCGTTGCTGAACGTTTTACCCGAATTCGCCTCCAATGCCACATAGCCCACTCCGCGGGCGAACCGTCCCGATCCGGGACCTGTGAGGTCTGTATGCGCTCGACTTTAACTGCAACTGCGTTGGTTATAGGACTGCTCGTGGCTCAAGGCGCCATGGCTGCCGGCGATGGTTCCGCGGCTGTCGGTGGTGGGCTGGGCGGTGTACTGGGCAATGTGGTCGGCGGCCAGCTCGGCGGCAGCACCGGTGCTGCGGTGGGTGCCGGCGTTGGCGGTGCGGCCGGTAGTGCCGTCGGAGCGAACAAACGCAATCGCACGGAAGCCGCCATTGGCGGTGGCCTCGGCGCCGCAGGCGGTTCAGTGGTCGGCAACAGCCTCGGCGGCTCCACCGGTTCGACCATTGGCGCAGGGTTGGGTGGCGCAGCGGGTGGTGCGGTCGGCAACAACCTGGGTGACGATGGCGGCAAGTCGCACTCCGGCGGTGGTCATAAGCACAAGTACAAACACAAGAATCGTCATCGTTGAGTGATCGGTTCTACGGAAACCCGGCTTTATGCCGGGTTTTTTGTGCCTGTGCGTCATGCGCAGGAACGATTGGCGACCATACTTTTCGAACGTCGTATACGAATGCGACTGACGAGGTGCGCCATGACTCCCGAAACCGAAGGCAAGGAAGAAAAAGGCCCGAGCGGATTGCCGTTTATCAATGATCCGGGGAATGAAGATCCGGGGTCATTGATGGATGATGCGACGGTTCCGCTTTTGGAGGGTGAGGAAGAGCTTGAGTATGAGGATTTTGATGATGATGAGTGATGGACACTTGTTTCGTTGAATATTGGAAATTCTATTTAGAGCGCTAAGGGCTTGAGCAGTGGTCTAACCCAGCCATTCGCTATCGAACAAACGAGACATCAATCCTGTCCGCGTTAATTTTGACGAACTGCCCATTCAGATGTGGGTATTCGTAGTGGATATCCTGATCCATAAAATCAACAAACGACCGGAAAACCTCGCCATCCAGATAGCCATAAACTTCACAGTGGAATCCACTACCGAGCATCTTGATCTGCATTTCTTCGCATTGTGTGGCTGACACAAACTCGTCATCAGACAGCACCATTTCGAACTCAGCCTCGTAAGTTTTTCCGACCTCAATTTTCGAAGGGCTGTGGCTTACGAAGCATCTGACCTCAACGCCCTCAACAACCAGCAAAATAGCGTCTTCTACAAACGGATCTATTTCGACGACCAAAGCTTTGTGTGTCTTAGTCATGAGCAGGTCTCACTGTTTTATCTTGTGCATTACCATTGATTGTCCGCCAAAATTCTTTTCCACTTTTGGTGTGTAGAGTCGTAATTTCATCATTTGTGTTGGTGCCCACGAAAGCAAATTTCGCTTCACCTTTCCGGTTATTCCCCATTAGTTGGATATATCCTGCTCGCATCTCTCCTTTGTATAAGTACTCCACACGCGTGCCTTGATTCACTACTCCTCGTGCGATGAGCAAGTACTCTTCGTTGGTCATCGCCTTGAATTCGGCGCCATGCTTTTCAAAATGCGCGGCGAGTTTTTCATCACTACCAAAATTTCCCGGTCGAGATTTGGGCTTTGGGGTCAGCGGTTCACCTTCGTCAACAACCGAACCGCTCACCCGATCCGGAACCGGACATCCTGGCTTGTTCGGCGGCGGACAATTGGATGTCAACCCCAACGGATCCACCCACCCCGTCGGATTCGGCACGTACCGGTACTGATTCACCCCACCCGCCAACTTCACCGGATCCGGCGTCAGGTACCGTCCCACGTCCGGGTCGTAATACCGGTGCCGGTTGTAATGCAGTCCGCTTTCCTCATCGAAGTACTGCCCCTGAAACCGTAGTGGCTGGTTCAGGTAGTCCTCGGTCGCCAGTTCCAGCGAGGTGACCTTGCCGTAGGCGCTGTATTTGGCTGACCAGACGATGTCGCCGCTGTAGTCGGTCAACTCCTGCGGGGTGCCGAGGTGGTCGAGTTGGTAGTAGAACGGGCAGGCGCGTTTCGGGCCTTTGCCGTCGAGCATGGCCAGTGGGCGGAAGGTGCCGGGTTCGTAGATGAAACTGCGGTGCTGTTCCTGGCTGCGTAATAACTTCGTATAGCATACATTATACGAAGTTATACGAGCCCACAGGCTCACGCAGCCGACCGTGATAAAGCCCAGTACGCCGAAATAGCCGTAGTGCCAGCTCAGCTCCGGCATGTTCTGGAAATTCATCCCGTAGATCCCCGCCACCGCCGTCGGGAATGCCAGAATCGCCGCCCACGCTGCAAACTTGCGCTGCCCCACGCTCTGGCGTGACGCCTCCACTGAATTCAGGAGCAAGCTCCCTTCATCCGCTCGACTTGCATGTGTTAGGCCTGCCGCCAGCGTTCAATCTGAGCCATGATCAAACTCTTCAGTTCAAACATCTTTGGGTTTTTAAGAAACCCTAAACTTGGCTCAGCAATCGTTGGTTACATCTTTGATTTCTCGCGGAGTAACTTGTGATGCTGATAATCTTGTTGACTATCAGTCTGACTCCACAAGCACCCACACGAATTGCTTGATTCAGCTGTTAAAGAGCGGTTGGTTAAGATCTTTCATCTCAACCGAGGCGCGCATTCTACAGCAGCCTCATTTGCTGTCAAGTGATTATTTTCAGAAGTTTTCGAAGATTTCTTCAACAACTTCAACCACTTGCGCTTCCGATCTCTCGTTAGCGGGAGGCGAATTCTACAGCGTTACACGCTGCTGTCAACACCTCTTTTTCTCCGCTTTCGACCGAGAAGATCGAACCGTTGAAAGCGCCAAACAGACCGGCATTTCCAACTCCCTCCAGGCTTCGATGAACTGAAGCGACCCGCTTCGAAACTTACTTAACTCATTGAATCTCAAGGAGTTTTCCGTTTCGACTGCGCCGGAAGTGGGGCGAATTATAGAGACTCAGAATCTGCCGTCAACCCTTAATTTGAGTTTTCTATCAAGACAGGGAAAAAGGCCGCTTCTATATAGACGGGAACGTAGCGAGTGCGCACTATATTGCTCAACACAACAGCTACCTCCCCGGATGATGCCACGCAATGAACCACCAGCCTCGCAGCCTTGCCTCAACCCTGTTCCCGGTTGGCCTACTATTAATAGCCATGGCATCGATCCAGTCCGGCGCATCCTTGGCTAAAAGTATGTTCCCCATTGTTGGCGCTCAAGGCACGACAACGCTTCGCCTGATCTTCGCCAGCGTGATCATGCTGTTACTGCTCAAACCCTGGAGAGCGAAGCTGACAGCCAAGTCGCTGCGCACAGTGATTGTCTACGGGATGGCGCTGGGAGGTATGAACTTCCTCTTCTATATGTCGTTACGTACCGTTCCGCTCGGCATCGCAGTCGCTCTGGAGTTCACCGGCCCGCTGGCAGTCGCCATCTATGCCTCACGTCGCGCTATCGACTTTCTCTGGATTGCACTGGCTGCCATCGGCTTGTTGCTGCTGATACCAACTGGCGCTACAACAGCGGGTATTGATCTGATCGGCGCAGGCTATGCGCTGGGAGCGGGGGTTTGCTGGGCGCTCTACATTCTGTTCGGCCAAAAGGCGGGCGCGGATAACGGTGTGACCACCGCGGCGCTTGGCGTGATGATCGCCGCCCTGTTCGTTGCCCCCATTGGCATTGTCCATGCCGGCAGCGCACTGCTGACACCTGCACTGATTCCGATCGCCATTGGCGTTGCAATCCTCTCCACAGCCCTGCCCTACACGCTGGAAATGGTTGCGCTCACCCGAATGCCCGCACGCACCTTCGGCACATTGATGAGTATCGAACCAGCGTTTGGTGCGCTATCAGGTCTGCTGTTTCTGCAGGAATACCTTTCTTTGTCACAATGGATGGCAATTCTGTGCATTATTCTGGCCTCGGTCGGAGCAACCATGACGATGGGCAGTACCTCTAAACCCGCCATCGCTGCAGATTGAAAGAGGATTTTACGAAGGTCTGGCAATTGGCGCTCATTTAGGCCATGTTTAGCCTCGCAACCCAATGCCAGACATGGATTTTTTCGGATAGGGACATCAGAACGCTTCAAGCGAGAGCGCATAAAGGCAGACCCGAGCGCCAGACTCGAGGCCGCCATAAGGACGGTAATGAAACGAATTTTGATACTGATCGCCATACTGGCTGTTGCAGGCTGCGCGGCGACGTCGAAGACCCACGTCAAACATGGCAAGAAAGGGTTACACATCAACTGTTCGGGGCTGTCCTCTTCTTGGGACAAGTGCTACACCAGCGCCGCCAACTCTTGCGCACCAAAGGGCTACAAAGTCATTGCAAAATCAGGCGATACGGTGGAAGAGCCGGGTGATTACCCCTTTGGCCTCAACCCTGCCGGCTATACCAGCCGCAGCATGATCGTCATCTGCAAATAAACCATCGCCGCTACTGCACTCGCGAAGCGGCGAGCTGGTTCCCGATCTCTTCATGACAGGACTTCAGCACCCGCTGCTGAACCTGCGGGGACGCCAGCATTCGTGCCACTACCAGCGCCCCGACACACTGCGACAGAATCGCCCAAGCCAGGCTGTCGCTTTCCAGAATCTGCGCCCAACTTTCCTGAAGCTTGCAAATCCACAGCTCGGCCTGTTCCCGCACAACATTATCCGACCGCGCAATCTCGGCGCCCAACGCAGGCAATGCGCAGCCCAACTCAGGCTGCTCGACATGGGCCATGCTCAGATAAAGTTTCAGGCACCGCTCCAGTCGCTCGCGATCCTGCGTACCCTGCCCGCCCAAGCGCTCAAGACTCTGGCACAACTCGCGTTCGACGATAGCCGCGAACAAGGCATCCTTGGACGAGAAATGACTGTAGAACGCCGCCCCACTCAGGCCGATTGCCTTCATCAGGCCATCGACACCCATTGATGAGAACCCGTTTCTTTTCGCAGAAAGCGAACTGCTTTGCAGAAGCTTTTCTTTGGTTTCCAGCTTGTGACCGGCGGAATACCGCATGTATTTGTCCTCACATTGAGTGCCTTGACGCTGGGAAAATCCTAGCATAACGTTCGTTCACTTAACGATCGTTTAATAAAGGGATCCACCCATGAATAACAAGAAGGTCGTATTGGTTGTCGGTGCAGGTGATGCCACGGGCGGCGCCATCGCCAAGCGGTTCGCCAAGGAAGGTTTCGTCGCGTGCGTCACGCGGCGCAGCGCCGACAAGTTGCAGCCGTTGGTGGAAGCGATTCAGGCGGACGGCGGTGAAGCCCACGGTTTTGCCTGCGACGCGCGCAAGGAAGAAGACGTCATTGCGCTGATCGAAGATATCGAAACCCGCCTCGGTCCGATTGAAGCATTCGTTTTCAATATCGGCGCCAACGTGCCCTGCAGCATCCTCGAAGAAACTGCACGCAAGTATTTCAAGATCTGGGAAATGGCCTGCTTCTCCGGTTTTCTCAATGCCCGCGAAGTCGCCAAACGGATGGTGACCCGTAGCCGCGGCACTATCCTGTTCACCGGCGCGACTGCCGGATTGCGCGGCGCCTCAGGCTTCGCCGCATTCGCCGGAGCCAAGCACGGTATCCGGGCTCTGGCACAGAGCATGGCCAGAGAGCTTGGCCCGATGAACATCCATGTCGCCCACGTCGTGGTCGATGGCGCCATCGATACCGACTTCATCCGCGACAATTTCCCTGAAAAATATGCCACCAAGGATCAGGACGGTATTCTCAACCCCGACCACATCGCCGAGAACTACTGGTATCTGCATAGCCAGCCACGGGACGCCTGGACGTTCGAGCTGGACCTGCGGCCCTGGAACGAACGCTGGTAATCCCCCAATAACAAAAACAGAGAGCAGCGAACATGAGCAAAACCGTGGAGTTCTATTTCGATCTCGGCAGCCCCGCCACTTATCTGGCGTACACCCAACTGCCGAAAATCTGCGCCGAGACCGGCAGCCAGTTGATCTACATTCCGATGTTGCTGGGCGGCGTCTTCAAAGCCACCGGCAACGCGTCTCCGGCAATGATCCCGGCCAAGGGTCGTTACATGTTTCAGGACCTGGACCGCTACGCCAAACGCTACGGCGTGCCCCTTAAATTCAATCCGCACTTCCCGATCAATACCCTGATGTTGATGCGCGCGGTCACCGGCATTCAACTGCGTCATCCCGATCGCTTCCAGGCGTTCATCGATTGTCTGTTCAAAGCGCTGTGGGTTGAAGGCCGCCCCCTCGATGAGCCGGCAGCGGTTGCCACCGTGCTCACCGAACATGGCTTCAATCCTGAAGAAGTACTGGCATTGACCAACGATGAAGCAGTCAAGGCCGCGCTCAAGGACAACACCGAAACCGCCGTGAAGCGTGGCGTCTTCGGAGCGCCGAGCATGTTCATCGACAAGCAGTTGTTCTTCGGTCAGGACCGGCTCGACTTCGTGCTGGAAGCCCTTCGCTAAATCTCCACCACCAGACGCCCCTGAGCTGCTTTCGTTGCAAGCAGCTCATGGGCTTCTGCTGCGGTTTCCAGCGTGAACCGATGCGGATCGAGCAGCGGTCGCAGCTGGCCGGACTCAATCAACGCGGCAGCCTGGCGCAAAATCTCGCCATGATGCTCACGCCCACTGCCGGTCAGTAACGGCAGCAAGGTGAACACTCCCGCGGCCAACGCATACACCTCATCGCCCGGCGTCCAATTCTGCACGCCCTCACCCACTGCTTCGATCACACCTGCCAGATCCAGTCCCACCACTGCCGGCAGCGGTTGCCGGGCATGGGTGGCCTGCCCCGCACGAATTTTCAGATAGTGCTGCGCGCCCTTGAAAATGAATTGGGCGGCAAGCTGATTGCCCGCAGCACACGCAAGCTGTCACTGACCGATGAAGGTCAGCGGTACTACAGCGAATGTCGAAATATCCTCGCGGCCGTGGACGCCGCCGAGCACAGTTTCCAATCCGGCAGGGAAACCGTGGCCGGACCTTTGCGGATCGGCTCCTCCGTCAGTTTCGGCCGTTTGCAGATCGCCTCGCGGCTGGCGGAATTTCTGCAACGTTATCCTCAGGTGCAGATCGACCTGCAACTGAGCGACCAGAACCTGTGGAGCTACGAGAAGGATGGCCAACACCACGACGTACGCATCCAGGGCAACGCCCAGAGCAACAACTCCGAAGCGATCCGTGAAATGGTCTTGGGGGGACTGGGGATTTCGCTGTCACCGGTCTGGCTGTTCAGCGAAGATTTGAAGGTGGGCCGAGTGGTCGCCCTGTTGCAGGACTACCAGACATTACCGCTGCCGATTCACGCCGTGTCCCCGGCGAACCGTCGCCAGTCCGCCAGGGTCAACGCGTTTGTCGATTTCATGACCCAGGCGCTGGCAGCAGCGCCCGAGCTTCAACCAATCAGATAGCGGCAGTACGCGTGTTCAGCCATTCCAGTGCCGCGCCTTCAAGCAGCGGGCTCAGACGCTCGCGCACTTCGGCGTGATAGGCATTGAACCATTGCTTCTCTTCCTGCGTCAGCAAGGACGGTTCCAGGCAACGGGTGTCGATCGGGCACAGAGTCAGGGTTTCGAACTTGAGGAACTCGCCGAACTCGCTGCTTCCTGCTTCAACGTTCATCGCCAGGTTCTCGATCCGCACACCCCAGCGGCCCGGACGATAAGTGCCCGGCTCAATGGAAGTGATCATCCCCGGTTGCATGGCGGTTTGCGGCGCCGGAGCAGCTTGATAGGCGATCACCTGCGGACCTTCGTGAACGTTGAGGAAATAACCCACACCGTGACCGGTGCCGTGACCGTAGTCCACGTTCTCGGCCCAGATCGGCGCACGGGCAATCGCGTCCAGCAGCGGCGACAGAATGCCTTTCGGGAAATGCGCGCGGGACAAAGCAATCACGCCTTTCAACACACGAGTGCAATCGCGCTTCTGCTCATCCGTTGGCGTACCAACAGCCACCATGCGCGTGATGTCGGTAGTGCCGCCCAGGTATTGACCACCGGAATCGATCAGCAACAAGCCATCACCTTCGATCACCGCGTGTTCTTCCGGGGTGGCATGGTAGTGCGGCATCGCGCCATTGGCGTTGAATGCAGCGATGGTATTGAAACTCAGCGACACGTAATCCGGACGACGCTCACGGGCCGCCGTGAGTTTTTCGTCGATGGTCAGCTCGGTAATGCGCTCGCGGCCCCAGGCCGATTCCAGCCAGGCGAAGAATTCACACAACGCCGCGCCATCCTGCTCCATCGCCTGACGTATATGCCCGGCATCCGCCAGGCTCTTTTGCGACTTGGCCAGAGTGGTCGGGTTCAAGCCTTCGACCAGCTTCACGCCACTGTCGAGGTTATCCAGCAGGCCACTGGTGACCCGCGCCGGATCCACCAGCAGGCTCGCGCCACTCGGAATCGCACGTAGGGCATCGGCGACTTCGCTGTAGTCGCGCAGGGTTACGCCGTCTTTTTCCAGCACGGCGCGCAGCTCAGCATCGACCTTGCTCAAGGCCACAAACAGTGTGGCTTGTTGCTGGCTGATCAGCGCGAAGGAAACGAACACCGGGTTGAACGACACATCGCCGCCGCGCAGGTTGAACAGCCAGGCGATGTCGTCGAGGGTGGCGATGAAGTGCCAATCGGCGCCGCGTTCCTGCAAGGTTTCGCGCAGTTTGCCGAGTTTCTCGCCACGGCTGACAGTCGCCTGCGGCGGCAGGTGCTGGTAGATCGGCGCGTTCGGCAACGCCGGACGATCGCTCCAGACTTCTTTCAACAAGTCGATGTCGGTCCGCAGGCTGGCACCCCGGGCTTCGAGCTTGCTGCCCAGCGTACGTGCCGACGCGACAGCCATCACCGCACCATCGACTGCGACCACGCCACCTTCCGGCGTCTGCTCGGCCAGCCAGTCCAGCGGGCTCGGCTGACCCGGTTGCAGTTTCACCAGCTCGATGCCGCTGCCCCTGAGTTCCTTGGTCGCCTGTTCCCAGTAGCGACTGTCGGCCCAGACCCCGGCGAAATCGGGGGTGACAATCAATGTGCCCACCGAGCCATGGAAACCCGACAGCCATTGCCGGCCCTGCCAGTAACCCGGCAAGTATTCCGACAGGTGCGGGTCGGCGGACGGCACCAGCAACGCGTGGATACCTTCGCGACGCATCAGTTCACGGGTGTGCGCGAGGCGCTGGGGAACCGTTCCTTCGGTCAAGGTCTGGGTACTCATCATGTCTCCTGCCAATCACTTCATCGTTATTGTTCGTAGCCGTCAGGTCGGCTGGTTAAAGTCCTGTCGCCCAGAATGCCGGAGCACTGGCGCAGGCGGTCTTGATCAGTTCTACAGCCTTGTCGATGTCTTCGGCGGTGGTGAAACGGCCGAGGCTCAGGCGAATCGTGCGGCCGGCCAGGTGCGCGTCGTGCCCCAATGCCAGCAAAACGTGGGACGGTGTATTGCTGGCGGAATTGCAGGCCGAAGTCGCGGAAAACGCGATCGAATGGCTCAGCGCCGCCGGGTTGAACTCGCCTTCGCTGAAGGTCAGGCTCAAGGTGTGCGGGATACGTTGGGTGCTGCTGCCGTTGAGGCGCACGCCGGGCAGGCTCAAGAGTTGTTCGAGCAGTCGCTCGCGCAACGCGACGATGGTTTTCTTCTCGTCATCGAAAGCCTCGGCGGCCAGGGCAAACGCCGAGCCCATGGCAGCGATCTGATGAGTCGCCAACGTACCGGAGCGCAAGCCGCCCTCGTGACCACCACCGTGAATCTGCGCCTGCAAGCGCTGCTGCGCACGCGGGCCGACATACAGCGCGCCGATGCCTTTTGGGCCGTAGAGCTTGTGCGCCGAGAACGACATGAGATCCACCGGCCATTGCGCCAGATCGATCGCGACCTTGCCGGCGCCTTGCGCCACATCGACATGGAACAACGCCCCACGCCCACGCACCACTTCGCCGATGGCCGGGATGTCGTTGACGGTGCCGAGTTCGTTGTTGACCAGCATCAGCGACACCAGAAAGGTGTCATCACGCATCGCTTCGCTGACCGCTTGCGCAGTGATCAGGCCTTCGGCGTCCGGCACCAGATAGGTCACGGCGACACCGGCGTCCTGCAATTGCCGGGCGGTGTCGAGGATGGCCTTGTGTTCGATCTGACTGGTGATGATGTGCCCGCCGGACACACCACGGGCCTGGGCCACGCCTTTCAGTGCAAGGTTGTTGGATTCGGTGGCGCCGGAGGTCCAGACGATCTGTTGCGCCTGGGCGCCAACCAGTTCGGCGACTTGCCGGCGAGCGTTCTCGACCGTTTGCCGGGCCTGCTGACCAAAGGCGTGGGAGCTGGAGGCCGGGTTGCCGAAATTACCGTTGAAACCCAGACACTCGATCATCACCTGGATGACCCGCTCGTCCACCGGGGTGGTGGCGGCGTAATCGAAATACAGCGGACGTGTGTTCATAAAAAGACTCGCAGAGCGTGTTCCGGGATCAGGATGCTCGTGTCTGCAAACGGCACGACGCAGCCTTGTGAGCTGCGTCCGGGTTCGAGAGCGTCATCAATACCTGATCGGAGGCCGTTAAAGAAGAACAACTTCATTTAAAAGTGCGTAGGAACGCTCCTGAACGCGACTTTAACAGGCATCGGGCCGGCGGTTGTAGCACTGCGTCAGCCAAAGCTTTCAAGGAGTAACGGATACAGCGAAATCACCAGCAGCGCCGCCATGCCCCAGTTGAACACCCGCAACCAGCGGCGATCCTTGAGCACGTTGCGCAACAGAGTCCCGCACGCCGCCCAGACACCGACGCTCGGCAGATTGATGATGGCGAACACCGCCGCAATCACGATTACATTGGTGAAGTAACCCTGCATCGGCGTGTAGGTGCTGATGGCGCCGATGGCCATGATCCACGCCTTGGGATTGACCCACTGAAAAGCCGCCGCGCCGAGATAGCTGATCGGCTTCGCTTCGCCCTGCTCGCTATCACCGACCGGGCCGGAATGAGCGATTTTCCACGCCAGGTACAGCAAGTACGCCGCCCCCACATAACGCAGGACCGTATAAAGCAGCGGATAAGTCTGGAATACCGCGCCCAGGCCAAAACCCACCGCCACCACCAGCACGAAGAAGCCGCAAGTAATGCCGAGCATATGAGGGATGGTGCGGTTAAAGCCGAAGTTCACGCCCGATGCCAGCAACATGGTGTTGTTCGACCCCGGTGTGATCGAGGTGACAAGGGCAAACAGGGCAAAGCCCAGCAACAGGTCGAGCGAGAGGGTCATGGCAGGCAGTCCGTCAGGGTCATTCAGGTGTTGACCCTATCCCACGGCGCCGCGCAAACCCACGGACAGTTGGGTAAAACTTCGAGCAGTACAGTTCTCAATCAGCTTGGACGACCGTGCAGCTGTACGGCCCGTTCCGCGCTCATTTCACCCTTGGTATCGAAACCGAATATCTTCTGTGGCTGGCCGAGCAATTCGGCTTTTTTCGCGTGGTATTCCTCGAAGGACAGACCGCGACGGTTCAGCGATTCAAGCGCCAGTTCGCGGGTTTCTTCCGCCGTGTAAGGACGCAGTTCCGGGGAAACGTGGCTCGCGCAACCGGCGAGAACGGAGACAGCGAGCATCAGCGAAACAGTCAGTAAACGATTCATGGGAGCATCCTGGCGAGCAGTGTGGGTCGATGGAGAAAGGCTACGCCCGGGCCCGCTCTGGCAGAAATCAACGCTCTCAATAGTGGCTATCAGAATTCGGGCAGGAATCGCTCTCATATTCTCAAAAGACCTATCAATATCAATTAACAGTCTTTTGCGGAATAACAGTCAGCCTTTATAAATCCTTCATCGCGTTCGGCACTGTTGCTCCAGCAACTGTTTCCCAGGCAACAGCAGTTCAACAAACCGGCCTGAAAGTCACACGAGCACAGCCGCCGACAACGCTCGAAGCCCCGGAATACGGGCCTTACAGGAATTGGTACAGCGCTTGCTCTGACCCGGTGACTACTCACTGCTCGCCGAGCAACTGTTGAAAAAGGAACTGACCATGTCGCGTCCACTGAAAGTCGTCGCCCTGTCCGGCGGAACCTGGCGTCCGTCCCGCACCCTGGTGCTGACCCAGGCCCTGCTGGCCGAATTGTCCGGGCACCTGCCGGTCGAGAGTCACCTGATCGAACTCGGTGACATCGCCCGCCCGCTGGGCGCCGCGCTGTCCCGTCAAGAACTGCCAGCCGAGATCGAAGCCGAACTGCAAGCCATCGAACAGGCTGATCTGCTGATCGTCGCGGCGCCGGTGTATCGCGGCTCCTATCCGGGTTTGCTCAAACACCTATTCGACCTGATTGATCTGAATGCATTGATCGACACCCCTGTGCTGCTCGCCGCCACCGGTGGCAGCGAACGCCATGCGTTGGTCCTCGATCACCAGTTGCGCCCGCTGTTCAGCTTCTTCCAGGCCGTGACCCTGCCGATCGGCGTGTATGCCACCGAAGCCGATTTCGCCGACTACCAGATCACCAGCGAACCGCTCAAGGCGCGCATCCGCCT
Organism: Pseudomonas glycinae; assembly: GCF_001594225.2. GTDB lineage: Bacteria > Pseudomonadota > Gammaproteobacteria > Pseudomonadales > Pseudomonadaceae > Aquipseudomonas > Aquipseudomonas glycinae. Next base: position 1,082,107 of record NZ_CP014205.2, on the reverse strand, counting down.
GGCCGCCGAACGTGCCGCGCCACTGTTCGGCACTCACCTCAAACCATTGCTGAAAATCGCCTGAGGAGCTGTTCATGGATGTTTTCTGGTTCCTGCCGACTCACGGCGACGGTCACTATCTGGGCACCACCCAAGGCGCACGCCCGGTCACCCTCAATTACCTGAAACAGGTGGCGCAAGCTGCGGACAGCCTCGGCTACCACGGCGTACTGATTCCCACCGGGCGGTCCTGCGAGGATTCGTGGGTGATCGCCTCGGCACTGGTGCCGCTGACCGAACGCCTGCGTTATCTGGTGGCGATCCGTCCGGGGATCATCTCGCCGACCGTCTCGGCGCGCATGGCCGCGACCCTCGATCGTCTGTCCAACGGCCGCTTGCTGATCAACGTCGTGACCGGTGGCGACCCGGACGAAAACCGTGGCGACGGCAGTTTCCTCAGCCACAGCGAACGCTACGAAGTCACCGACGAATTCCTCAAGATCTGGCGCCGCGTGTTGCAAGGCGAAGCAGTGGATTTCGAAGGCAAACACCTGAAGGTACAAAACGCCAAAGCCCTGTATCCGCCGGTGCAGAAACCCTACCCGCCACTGTATTTCGGTGGTTCCTCCGACGCAGCTCACGATCTGGCCGCCGAGCAGGTCGACGTGTACCTGACGTGGGGCGAACCACCCGCCGCCGTCGCCGAGAAACTCGCCGACGTGCGCGAACGCGCCGCCCGTCACGGGCGCAAAGTGAAGTTCGGCATCCGCCTGCACGTGATCGTGCGCGAGACCGCCGAAGAAGCCTGGAAAGCCGCCGACAAACTGATCGAGCACATCAGCGACGAAACCATCGAGGCTGCGCAGAAATCCTTTTCCCGTTTCGACTCCGAAGGCCAGCGACGCATGGCCGCGCTGCACGACGGGCGCCGCGACAACCTGGAAATCGCCCCCAACTTGTGGGCCGGCGTCGGCCTGGTGCGCGGCGGTGCCGGCACTGCATTGGTCGGCGATCCGCAGCAAGTGGCGGCGCGAATCAAGGAATACGCGGATCTGGGCATCGAGAGCTTCATCTTCTCCGGTTATCCGCATCTCGAAGAAGCCTACCGCTTTGCCGAACTGGTCTTCCCGCTGTTGCCCGAACCGTACGCGAGCCTGGCCGGACGCGGCGTCACCAACCTCACCGGGCCGTTTGGCGAAATGATCGCCAATGATGTTCTGCCCGCCAAAGCCAACGCCTGAGGAAGACCGAGTGACTGCCAAACCGCAAAGCACCCTGCTTTCCCCGTTGCAGACCGCCCGCCAACTGGCCGCTGAATTCGCCCTGACCGCCGTCGAGCGCGACGAGCGTGGCGGCACGCCGAAAGCCGAACGCGACGCCCTGCGCGACAGCGGTCTGCTGGCCCTGAGCATTCCCACCCGTTACGGCGGCCTCGGCGCGCGCTGGAGCGAAACCCTGCAAGTCGTGCGCGAATTCGCCAAGGTCGACAGCTCGATCGCCCACGTCTTCGGTTTTCATCATTTGATGCTCGCCACCGTGCGCCTGTTTTCCCGCCCGGAACAATGGCAGCCGTGGTTCGAACAGACCGCGCGGCAGAACTGGTTCTGGGGCAACGCGCTCAATCCGCTGGACACCCGCACCGTGGTCAAGGACCTCGGTGGCTGGCGCGAGTTTTCCGGCAAGAAGAGCTTCTGCTCCGGCGCCAGCGATTCGCAGATGCTGATCGCCTCGGCGGTGGACGAAAGCAACGGCGGCAAATTGCTGATCGCGGCGATTCCGAGCGGGCGCAGCGGCATCACCCTGCACAACGACTGGAACAACATCGGCCAGCGCCAGACCGACAGCGGCAGCGCCACGTTCGAACGGGTGCGGGTCGAGGAATCGGAGCTGCTGCTGGATCCGGGGCCGCTGAGCACACCGTTCGCCTGCTTGCGCCCGTTGATCGCGCAACTGACGTTCACCCACATGTTCCTCGGCATCGCCGAAGGCGCCTTCGAAGAAGCGCGGCAATACACCCTCAGCGAAACCCGTGTCTGGCACAAATCCTCGGTGCGCGAGGTGCGTGAAGATCCTTATGTGCTGGCCCATTACGGCGAGTTCTGGGTCGCTCTCGAAGGCATCCGTCTGCTGGTGGAACGCGCCGCTGCGTTGCTCGACGAGGCCTGGGCCAAAGGCCCGAACCTCAGCGCCGAAGAGCGCGGGCATCTGGCCACGGCGATTGCCACGGCCAAGGTCGCCGCCAGCCGACAGGGCCTGGAGATTTGCAGCCGATTGTTCGAAGTCACCGGCGCCCGTTCGACCCACGCCTCGCTGCGCCTCGACCGACACTGGCGCAACCTGCGCACGCAAACCCTGCACGACCCGCTGGATTACAAACTCCACGAGCTGGGCGACTGGGCGCTGAACCAGTCCCTGCCGGTGCCGACGTTCTATTCCTGATTTCCTTTCGTGGAGCGAGACCCATGCAACTGCTGACCCTGCCGCCTTCACCCGCCCTGGCCACCTCAATCCGCGCCACCGCTCAGGTCTTCGAAGACCCGAAATCCCAGGCTTTGCTCGCGCATTTGCAACAGGTCGCACCGAGCGAAGCCAGCGTGCTGATCATCGGCGAAACCGGCACCGGCAAGGAGTTGGTGGCGCGGCATATCCATAACCTGAGCAACCGGCGTAACCGGCCGTTCATCGCGGTCAACTGCGGGGCGTTTTCCGAATCGCTGGTGGAAGCCGAACTGTTCGGCCATGAAAAAGGCGCCTTCACCGGCGCCCTCAGTGCGAAGGCCGGGTGGTTTGAAGAGGCGGATGGTGGCACCTTGTTCCTCGATGAGATCGGCGATCTGCCGATGGCGATCCAGGTCAAATTGCTGCGGGTGTTGCAGGAACGCGAAGTGGTGCGCCTCGGATCGCGCAAGAGCATTCCCATCGATGTACGGGTGCTGGCGGCGACCAACGTGCAACTGGAGAAAGCCATCAACGCCGGGCATTTCCGCGAGGATCTGTATTACCGGCTGAACGTAGTGAATCTGGAGCTGAGCCCGTTGCGCGAGCGGCCCGGCGATATCCTGCCGCTGACCCGGCATTTCATCGAGGCCTACAGTCAGCGCCTGGGTTACGGGCGCGTCACCATCAGTCCCGGCGCCGAACACAAGCTGCGCGGCTACAGTTGGCCGGGCAACATCCGCGAACTGGAAAACGTCATCCATCACACGCTGCTGATCTGCCGTAACGGCGTGATCGAACGCGACGATCTACGCCTGTCGAACCTGCGCATCGACCGGCCCGACGATCAGCACGCGACCGCCGACGACTCACCGGAAGCGCTTCTGGAACGCGCCTTCCAGAAACTCTTCGAACAACAGGCCGGCGCCCTGCATGAGAAGGTCGAAGACGCGTTGCTGCGCGCGGCTTATCGCTTCTGCCATTACAACCAGGTGCACACCGCGTCCCTGCTCGGCCTGAGCCGCAACGTCACCCGCACGCGCCTGATCAAGATCGGCGAACTGGCGGTGAACAAGCGGCGGCCCACGGAAAACCTGCAAGGCGAGCGCTTGATCCAGCTGTCGATCTAGCCGACCAGTTGGCAGTGCAAACCGTCGTCATGATTGCGAGCGATGCTGCTCAGCACCTGGAAGGAACCGAAGGTCACGGTGCGCGCCTGATGAGTGCGAATCAGTTGCCAGAAATCCTGCTCGCCGGTTTCGAAACTCTGGAACGCCGCCTCCCCCGCCTCGCGGGACTGCCATTGCAGAAAGCTCAACACTCGCCGGCCATCGTCGCTGGCCTGGACGCTCGCGCTGACGAAGCCTGAGTAACGCTGGGCCAGACGTTCGGTCTGCAGCGCCAGCGCCGACACCAGCGCCGGTTGCTGGCCGGGTTCGATTTCAAATTCGATCAATTGGGTAAAGCTGCGGTTTTTCGCTGGTGCTTGCATGAGATCCCCACTCGGTCAGGCGAATCTTGCGATTCGAAGGCCTGCAGGGTAAAACCTCGAGTTAACTAGAGGTCAAGGGGCAATTTGCAGATGATCACTGCGCAAAATGTGCACAAGCAACTGACCGTCGGCGAAGTCGCGGCCCGCAGCGGCGTGGCGGTCACCGCCCTGCACTTTTATGAATCCAAGGGTTTGATCAAAAGCCAGCGCAACGCCGGCAACCAGCGGCGCTATCCACGGGAAGTGCTGCGGCGGGTCGCGTTGATCAAAGTGGCGCAACGCCTGGGCATTCCACTGGCGGAAATCGGCGAAGCGTTGAAACAGCTACCGGACAACCGCGCACCAACGGCAGCGGACTGGAAGGTGCTGTCGGAGCAGTGGCGGCGAGAGCTGGACGAGCGGATCAATCAGTTGATGCTGCTGCGCGACCGGCTGACCGGTTGCATCGGTTGTGGGTGTCTGTCGATGGAGGCCTGCCCGCTGCGCAATCAGGGCGACGTGCTGGGCGAGCGAGGGCCGGGAGCGCACTTTCTCGACGTTCCCGACTGAGGACTCGCTCCGCTCCGGCGTCGCGAGGGCTGCTCGTCGGCTGCTCGGTCATGGCGGCGGCACGGATCTATAGTTGAGCGACCGGCAACCCCGGCGAAGGCACACCTTCAACCACTAATAAAAACCAGGCAACAAATAACAGGGAGTACCGCCATGAGCGTCAAACCCATTCCCGAGGGGTATCACAGCATTACCCCGTACCTCGGCATTCACAAAGCTGCCGAAGCCATCGACTTCTATAAAAAGGCGTTCGGTGCCACCGAAGTCATGCGCCTGAGCATGCCCGACGGCGGCATCGGCCACGCCGAACTGCGCATCGGCGACAGTGCGATCATGCTCGGCTCGCCATGCGATCAAGGGCCTTTGAGCAATCCGGACAAAGCAGTGTCGGTCGGTTTGCATCTGTACGTGACCGATGTCGACAAATCCTTTCAGCGTGCGCTGGAGGCCGGCGCGACCTCGGTGTCCGAGGTCAAGGATCAGTTCTACGGCGACCGCAGCGGAACATTGAAAGATCCGTACGGGCATCTGTGGTTCCTCGCCACGCGCAAGGAGGATCTGACCCAGGCACAGATCGAGCAACGGGCAAAAGAGATGTTTCAGCAAGATTAGCCACGCCGAATATCCATTCCCGCGCAACGCGCGGGGGTGGGCGAACACGATTCATGAACCGTCGAACCACGCTTCACGTCTTGTCATGAACGCCCGGCGATTTCAGGATGCAGGCCACTCGCCTGAATAAAGGATCACCCGATGTTTGCCGGATTCGTCAAAGACCAGCGCCGCGTCAACGGTGTGGACATCAGCTACCGCATCAAAGGCAGCGGCCCGGGGCTGCTACTGTTGCACGGGCACCCGCAGACCCACGTCATCTGGCACAAGATCGCCGGGCAACTGGCCGAACACTTCACTGTGGTCGCTGCCGACCTGCGTGGTTACGGCGACAGCAGTCGTCCGCCGGCGGATGAAGCTCACCTCAACTATTCCAAGCGCGAGATGGCCCGCGACGGCGTGGAATTGATGAACGCGTTGGGCTTCGAGCAGTTCTCGATCCTTGCTCACGACCGTGGCGCGCGAGTCGCCCATCGTCTGGCGCTCGATCATCCCGCCGTCGTGCAGCGCATGGTCCTGCTCGACATCGCGCCGACGCTGGCGATGTACAGCCAGACCAACGAAGCCTTTGCCCGGGCCTATTGGCACTGGTTTTTCCTGATTCGTCCGGCACCGCTGCCGGAAACCCTGATCGAAGCCGACCCTGAAGGCTATCTGCGCAGCGTCATGGGCAGTCGCAGCGCCGGGCTCGCGCCCTTTACCGACGAGGCATTCAGCGAATACCGGCGTTGCCTGGAACGTCCCGGCAGTGCTCGGGGGATCTGCGAGGATTACCGCGCCAGTGCCGGCATCGACCTGGAACATGATCGCGCCGATCTCGCGGCCGACCGTCACCTGACCCTGCCGTTGCTGGTGCTGTGGGGCGCCGAGGGCACTGTCGGTCGCTGCTTCGATCCGCTCAAGGAATGGCAACAGGTTGCCACCGACGTACGGGGCAAGGCTTTGCCTGCCGGGCATTACCTCGCCGAAGAAGTGCCCGAATTGTTACTGACCGAAGCACTCGACTTTCTCCGCTGATTCCCCTCCTCCAATCCGGCGGCATGCGCCGTCGGACTGCTTCGCCTGCCCCGGAGAAATTCGCCCACGCGACAGCAACCTGCAATCGCGAAACATTTACTTTCATATCGTTTATCGGGATTTGCTTCGGTCATCCGTCTTATAGAGATGCGGGCCGGTCGCGTAGGCAAAAGCCACGACCGGCCTTTCAGGGGAACCCGTGCTGCGAAGCCCGTAGTACCGCTCCCTCTCACTGAATCAAGACCCGTCATCATGTCGAAGAAGTCCCGCTCGAAACTGTGGTTCCTGGTACACAGCTGGCTGGCGTTGCCGATCTGGTTTTTCGTTTTGATCGTCTGCGTCACCGGCACCCTGGCGGTGGTCAGCCAGGAAATCGTCTGGCTGGCCAACCCGCAGATGCGCGCCAGCGCACCGTCGGACGATGCACCGCGCCTGAGTTACGACCAGATCCTCGCCGAAATCAAGAAAGCCGAACCTCAGACCCTGGTGCAGAGCATCAACCGCCCGGATGAGTCGCACTTTGCCCTCGACGTCGAGGTCAGCTATCCCGACGGCCGTTCGCTGACGGTCTACGTCAACCCCTACACCGGGGTGATCCAGGGCACGGCGCCAGACTTCAACTTCAAGGCGTTCACCCGCGCACTCCATGGCTGGTGGCTGGTGCCGTTCACCAACGGTTTCAGCTGGGGCTGGTACCTGGTGTCGTTCCTCGGCCTGCCGATGCTGGCCTCGCTGGTGACCGGGCTGGTGGTGTACAAGCGCTTCTGGAAAGGCTTTTTCCGCCCGACCCTGCGCTTCAATCATGGCGCGCGGATCTTCTGGGGCGACTTCCACCGCTTGAGCGGCATCTGGTCGATATGGTTCATCGCGGTGATTTCGGTCACCGGCACCTGGTTCCTGATCCAGGCGCTGCTGTCGGACAACCAGATTTCCATTTCCAGCGAGCCGATCATTCCGGCCATGTCCCGCGAAGCCGTGCCATTGTCGAGCGACGGTTCGCCACCGCCGCGTATCAGCCTGGACCGCGCCATCGAAATCGCCCAGACAAAAATCCCCGGCCTGGAAGCCAGCTTCATCAGCCTGCCGGGCAATGCCTACGCGCACCTGGATATCGGCGGTCGCGGCTGGTATCCGCTGATGTACCAGACCGCCACGCTCAATCCGTACAGCGGTGACGTGGCGGCCTCGCGGCTGTTGTCCGATCGCACGTCACTGGAGTTCGTCACCGAATCCATGCGTCCGCTGCACACCGGTGATTTCGGCGGTCTGTGGATCAAGCTGATCTGGTTCTTCTTCGGCCTGCTGCTGAGCATGATGGTCCTCAGCGGCCTGCTGATCTGGACCAAGCGCACCGCGCTGGCCACCGCCAACGCCCTCAAGCGCGAGCACAAGAAACAGCGCGTGCAGGCACAACCGGCCCTGCGCGGTGAAACGTCGGAGGCCAACCTGTGAGCAAGTCCACTAGCGTGGCTCAGCCTTCACGGCTGAGCGTGATCTGGCACAAATGGCGCTTCCACATCAATGTGCTGTTGCTGCTGATCCCCTTGGGCTTCATGCCCAAATACTTTGCCGACGCTGCGCTGTTCCGTGGCGACAGCGGCCTGGGCGAGCGCGAGATCGGCGAAATCCAGGTCGGGCCATGGAGTCTGCGTCTGGCCGAATTGCGTGACGAGGCCCCGCGTTCCGACGGCCCGGCAGGCTATCTGAAAGGTTTTAATGCCGCGCTGTGCGAGGCCTGTATCGAGCCGGTCAAGGCCACTTACCTGCGCATCGGCAAGCCGCGCAGCCTGCGAGCCGCCGGTTCGATCTTCTTCGGCACGCCATACCGCATGGGCATTCAATTGCCGGTGCCGGAAAGAACCAAAGCCGACGCCGAACTGTGGATCACCATGGAAGGCTGGGACGGCAGCATGCATCAAACCTCGATTCCACTGAGCCAGGCTTCCCCCGCCACGGTGGCCTGGCTGAACAAACAAGGAGCCAAACCATGAGCCGTCCTTTCCGCCTTGGCATGAGCGCCGCATGGCTGGCACTGTGTGCCGGTTTCAGTACCAGCGCCCTGGCCCACAATCCGATGTGCGAGTGCAAGGCCATCGACGCCGAGCAGATCAAATGCACCGGCGGCTTCTCCGACGGCAGCGGCGCACCGGGGGTAACCCTCGATGTGATCGGCTACGACGAAACCATCCTGGTGCCGGGCAAGCTCGGCGCCGATTCGACCCTGACCTTCAAGAAACCCGGCGCCGAATTCTACGTGCTGTTCGACGCCGGCCCCGGCCACGTGGTCGAAATCGACCAAGCGGATATCGAAGCCCCATGATCCCACCGACCACCCAGGTTGTACGCCCGGCCGGTGCCGGGCATGAAACCCTCAACGTGCTGCTGATGTGCCTGCTGATCCTCGCGGTCGCCGGATCGGTAGTCGCATGGCGCGGCGTCTCCCACGAACCGGAGCCGGTTTCCAGCCATCAGCTCGATGCCCGTCGCGATCTCGGCGCCAGCGAGCAAGGCATCTATGCCGACTTGCGGGTAACCCTCGACGAGATCCGCCTGCTGCGCGAGGAACAGCAAGCGCTGCCGACCCCGCAGAACCTGGCGGATGAAGGTTTCGCACCGTTCGCCCAGGACGCCAGCTCTGTGAGCCGTGGCGGCCATGTCTGGCAATTGCTGGCCAATGCCGCCTACTTCGGCCACAGCCAGGCACCCGCCGTGGCCGGCTCGTTTCTGATGCGCCTGAACGACGCCGCGCCGGACATCTGGCTCAACCGCGCCAGCGACCTGCAGGCGCCGGCAGACCTGTCCGACGCAGCGCTGACCGCTGCCGGATGGAAACAGATCGTCGCGCAATTCGATGCCGGGGTGACCCGCGAACATCGTCATTGAACCCTCGCCTTCATTCGAGAGAAGACCGCTTGCCCATGCCTAGTTCATCTCAACGCCGTCCTTTCCTGCGCCTGCTGCTGATCGGCCTCTGCGCCTGGCTGCTGAGCCCGCTGGCCAGCGCCGATCAGGCCAAGCGCCTGCGCATCGGCATCACCCTTCATCCGTATTACAGCTATGTGGCGAACATCGTCGGCGACAAGGCCGAAGTCGTGCCGCTGATTCCCGCCGGCTTCAACCCGCACGCCTACGAGCCGCGCGCCGAAGACATCAAGCGCATCAGCGGGCTGGACGTGATCGTGCTCAACGGGGTCGGCCATGACGACTTCGCCGACCGCATGATCGCCGCCAGCGAAACGCCGAAGATCAAGACCATCGAAGCCAACGAAAACGTGCCGTTGCTGGCCGCCACCGGGGTGGCCGCGCGCGGTGCCGGCAAGGTGGTGAACCCGCACACGTTCCTGTCGATCAGCGCCTCGATTGCCCAGGTCAACAACATCGCCCGGGAGCTGGGCAAGCTCGACCCGGAAAACGCCAAGGCCTACACCCAGAACGCCCGCGCCTACGGCAAACGCCTGCGGCAGATGCGCGCCGACGCCCTGGCCAAACTGACCCAGGCGCCGAACGCCGAACTGCGGGTTGCCACGGTGCACGCCGCTTATGACTACCTGCTGCGCGAGTTCGGACTGGAAGTCACCGCCGTGGTCGAGCCGGCCCACGGCATCGAGCCGAGCCCGAGCCAGTTGAAGAAAACCATCGATCAACTGCGGGAACTGGACGTGAAAGTGATCTTCTCCGAGATGGACTTCCCGTCCACTTACGTCGACACCATTCAGCGCGAATCCGGTGTGAAGCTGTACCCGCTGTCGCACATTTCCTACGGGGAATACACCGCCGACAAATACGAAAAGGAAATGACCGGCAACCTCAACACCGTGGTTCGGGCGATTCAGGAGTCCGGCGCATGACGGCTCAGGAAAACCTGTCGATTGCCAGCAGCGGCCCGACCCTGGATTTCGCTGACGTCAGCCTGACCCTCGGCCGCACGACGATTCTGGACAAGGTCACATTCCAGGTGCAGCCCGGCAGCGTGCATGCGCTGGTCGGCCCCAACGGCGGTGGCAAGAGTTCGCTGATCAAGACCCTGCTCGGGCAGATGCCGCATCAGGGCCGGCTCAGTCTGCAATGGCCAGGCGAGCCCGGCACCATCGGCTACGTGCCGCAGGCGCTGGAGTTTGATCGGGGCCTGCCGATGACCGTCGATGATTTCATGGCCGCCATGTGCCAGCGCCGCCCGGCCTTTCTCGGTCTGAGCAAACGCTACGCCGGCGCTATCGGTGATGCGCTGGAGCGGGTCGGCATGCAGGACAAACGCAAGCGGCGGATGGGCGCGCTGTCCGGTGGTGAACGCCAGCGGGTATTGCTCGCCCAGGGCCTGATTCCGGCACCGCAACTGCTGGTGCTGGACGAACCGATGTCGGCCCTCGATGAAGCCGGGATTCAGGTCTTTGAACGCCTGCTGGGCGACTGGCGTGCGGCGGGCATCACCGTGCTGTGGATTGAGCACGATCTGGAAGCAGTCGGGCGTCTGGCCAATCGCGTCACCGGCCTCAACCGCCGGGTGCTGTTCGACGCCTCGCCGCAACAGGCCCTGACCCCGGAACGTTTGCTGACCCTGTTCTCGACCCATCCACGGAGCGCTGCCTGATGAGTTACGAAGCCTTTCGTTTGATGGTGCAGGGCTGGGCCGCCTCCGGTTACCTGCCGGAAGCCCTGGCCTACGGGTTTGTGGTCAATGCGCTGCTTGCCGGTATGTTGATCGGCCCGGTGCTCGGTGGCCTCGGCACGCTGGTGGTCGTCAAGCGCTTCGCGTTTTTCTCCGAGGCGGTGGGTCACGCGGCACTGACCGGCGTGGCCATCGGCATTCTGCTCGGCGAGCCCTACACCGGGCCGTACGGCAGCCTGTTCGGCTACTGCCTGCTGTTCGGCATTTTGCTCAACTACTTGCGCAACCGTACCGGCCTGGCTCCGGACACATTGATTGGCGTATTCCTGTCGGTGTCCCTCGCCCTGGGTGCAAGTCTGCTGCTGATTCTGGCGGGCAAGATCAACGTGCACATTCTGGAAAACGTGCTGTTCGGCTCGGTGCTGACGGTCAACGGCGATGACCTGCTGGTGCTGGCGATTGTCGGCTCACTGGTCATGGCGCTGGCCCTGCCGTTGTACAACCGGATCATGCTGGCCAGCTTCAACCCGCAACTGGCGGCGGTGCGCGGCGTCGCGGTGAAAACCCTGGATTACCTGTTCGTGATTCTGGTGACGCTGATCACCGTCGCCGCCGTGAAAGTCATTGGCGCGATTCTGGTCGGTGCGCTGCTGGTGATTCCGGCGGCGGCTGCGCGCCTGCTCAGCCAGTCGCTCAAGGGCTTTTTCTGGTGCTCGGTGCTGATCGCCACGGTCAGTACCCTGTGCGGGATTCTTGCACCGATCGTGTTCGACCTGCCGATTCCGTCCGGCGCCGCGATCATTCTGGTCGCCGGTATCGCCTTCGCCCTCGCCGCGATTGCCCGGGGCGTCGTCCCCAGTCTGAAAGGGAACCTTGGATAAATGGCTTTTTCATTGCGACAACTGACCCTGGCCATCGCCCTCACCGGCGCGGTTTCGAGCCCTCTGCTGGCTGCCGAGAAACCGTTGCGGGTGCTGGCCTCGCTGCCGATCACTTATGGTCTGGGCGAAGTCCTGCTCAAGGGCACCGACATCAGCCTCGAACGCGCTGCGCCGGCGAATCTGCCGGGCAGCCGTCAGACTGCCTACTTCACCGGTCGCGGCGCCCCGGCGCTGAGCAAACTGGCCACCGGCGCCGATGCCGTGATCGGCGTGCGCTCGCTGTGGGCCGATGATCCGCTGTACCCGATCGCCAGACGCAGCAACATCCGCATCGTCGAAGTCGACGCCGCCCGCCCGGTGGACGGCGCCCTGCCCGGCATTGCCGTGCAGCCGGGGCTGAAAGTCGATGGCCTGAACAGCCAGCCGTGGCTGGCCAGCAACAACATGGGCCGTATGGCCGACGTGATGGCAGCGGATCTGGTGCGCCTGGCACCGAAGGACAAACCGAAAATCGAGGCCAATCTGGCAGCACTGAAGCAGCGCCTGCTGAAACTCAGTGCCGACAGCGAGGCGCGTCTGGCCAGTGCCGACAACCTGAGCGTGATGAGCCTGAGCGATCACTTCGGTTACCTGATCGGCAGCCTGAACCTGGAGCTGATCGGACAGGATGCCCGCGCGGATTCCGAATGGACGCCGGAGGATCTGAAAAAACTGACCGCCACCCTGAAAGACAATGACGTAGCGGTGGTGCTGCACCATCGGCAGCCATCGGACGCGGTGAAAGCGGCGATTGCCGAATCGGGCAGTCATCTGCTGGTGCTGAGCACCGATGCGGCGGATCCGGTGGCAGAGCTGGAAGGCAATCTGGATGTGCTGCTCAAGGGCCTGGCCGGCGCCTGAGGCCAGTTGCCCCCCCGTTGATCGTTCCCACGCTCCGCGTGGGAATGCAGCCCGGGACGCTCCGCGTCCCTTGCGAAGCGGACGCGGAGCGTCCAATGAGGCATTCCCACGCAGAGCGTGGGAACGATCATCAAGGCCGATCTTCCAGACATGAAAAAACCCGCTGACTGTTTCCAGTCCAGCGGGTTTCTTTTTAGCTGAAGGCTTACTGGGCAGCCGCTTGCGCTTCCATCTTCTGACTCAGGCTCAGCGGGCGCATGTCGGTCCAGACTTCTTCGATGTAGGCCAGGCATTCCTTCTTCAGGCCGCTCTTGCCCACGGTGCGCCAGCCTTCCGGGATAGCCTTGTAGTCCGGCCAGATCGAGTACTGCTCTTCGTGGTTGACCACGACTTGAAAGAGGATGTCCTCGCGGTCGAATACTGACGTCATGCTGTGTCTCCATCGCTGTAAGGGTGGGCTGCACGACGGTGCAGCCGGGTATGTAGAAAGAACGTTCGACGCGGCGAAAAATTTACAGGGCTGCGGTCGCCGCGCTGAGTGCACGGCCGAAGATCTCGGCGACGCGATCGATTTCGGCGGCGGTGATCACCAGCGGCGGCAGAAACCGCACCACCGCACCATGGCGCCCGCCCAGCTCCAGAATCAGCCCGCGCTTGAGGCATTCGCGCTGAACCAGCGGCGCCAGACGCGCAAACGCCGGCGGATGTCCAAGAGCGTCCGGCGTGCCGCTTGGATCGACCAGTTCGACACCTAGCATCAGACCACGACCGCGAATGTCGCCCAGTTGCGGGAAATCGCGCTGCAGAATGCGCAGGTGCTCACTCAGGCGCTCGCCCATGGCGGCAGCGTGTTCGCAGACCTTGTGCTCGACCAGATAACGCATCACCGCGGAACCGGCGGCCATCGCCATCTGGTTGCCGCGGAACGTACCGGCATGGGCACCCGGCTGCCAGGTGTCGAGCCATTCGCGATACACCACCACCGCCAGCGGCAGGCTGCCGCCGATGGCTTTGGACAGCACCACCACGTCCGGGGTAATGCCGGCGTGTTCGAAGGCAAACATCTTGCCGGTGCGGGCGAAGCCGCTCTGGATCTCATCGATGATCAGCGCCACGCCGGCCTTTTCGGTGATGCGGCGCAGACCGCGCAGCCACTCGACGTCAGCCGGGATCACACCGCCCTCGCCTTGCACCGCTTCGACGATCACCGCTGCCGGCAATTGCACACCAGCCTCGGGATCATTGAGCAGGTTTTCCAGGTAGCTCAGATTAGCCTTCACACCCGCCGCGCCACCGAGGCCGAACGGGCAACGGTAGTCGTACGGGAACGGCATGAATTGCACGCCGTTGCTGAGCAGCGCACCCAGCGGCTTTTTCGGGCCCAGGCTGCCCATCAGGCTCAAGGCGCCCTGGCTCATGCCGTGGTAACCGCCGGAGAACGACAGCACGGTGCTGCGCCCGGTGGCGGTGCGCACCAGTTTCAGCGCGGCTTCCACGGCGTCGGTGCCGGTCGGGCCGCAGAACTGGATTTTCGCTTCCTTGGCCAATGCAGGTGGCAACAGGCCGAACAGGTCCTGCACGAACTGGTCTTTCACCGGCGTGGTCAGGTCCAGGGTGTGCAGCGGCAGTTCATCGGCCAGCACCTGCTGGATCGCCTCGATCACCACCGGGTGGTTATGCCCCAGCGCCAAGGTGCCGGCACCTGCCAGACAATCGATGAAGGTGCGGCCCTCGACGTCTTCGACGTACAGGCCTTTGGCGCGCTTCAGCGCCAGGGGAATCCGGCGCGGGTAGCTGCGGGCATTGGATTCCTGCTGGCTCTGGCGGGCCAGCAACGGCGACTCATTGAATTGATACAGCGTTTCTGCCGGCGCGGAGGCGATCCGGGCCGACGACTCTTCGATAAGGCTGGTGGCGACTGACATCTCTCGACCCCTCAATACGCTATGGATAGTGACCAAAACTGCACACCGGGCAGGTGCGCGTTCCGGTCGCGGAGCGCACATGCTGGTTTTCCTGTTCTGGAAACGCACCAGCGTGTCGAGGATTTACACCCTTGATCGAATGTCAGGCCGACAACCCCAGCGGCTTGTGCATCGGCAGGCTCAAAACGCCGTGATGCGTGAAAGCAGATGCTGCTTCGCGATACCCCAGACGCCGGTAGAACGCCTCGCCGGTTCGCGTGCTGGCGAGCGTGACGCAAGGCTGGCCACGAATCCGCAGCCAACCCTCGAGATCGCCCATCAGTGCGCGCCCCGCACCGCGACGAAACCACTCCGGCTGCACATGACAGAAGGTGACCTGGCCATTGGCCGCGGCCATGCCGACGCCGACCGGCTTATCGTAAAGAAGCGCGATATTCAGATAGAGATGCGGATCAGCGAGCCATCCGCTGATGTGTTCCGCCGATTGTCGGCGAACCCAGTGGTCGACCAGTTGTGGATCGTTGCGATGATCGAGCGCGCAACCGACGCGGATCGAGCGTTCGAGAATCCGGCTGATGATGCCGGCGTCGGCGACTGTGGCGGGACAGATGTGGATGGGTGCTTCCATGGCGCTGTTTCCCTCAATCCATTGAGTCAAAGGCTGGCCGACAATAACGTCGCGGCCGACGGATGACTAATGGAGAGAGGTTACATTTGATGTGCCCGGCATCAAGTCAGACCGGTTGCAGCGGCATGGTCAGCTCGACCCGCAAACCATCCGGGCGGCTGTCGAAATGCAAGGTGCAGGCGCAGCGCTGAACGATGGCCTGGACAATCGCCAGCCCCAGTCCACACCCGGTGCTCTGGCCGTTGCGCCAGAACCGTTGGGTCAGATGCTGCAGATCGTCCGGGGCAATGCCCGGGCCGTGATCACGTACCACGAAACGCACGCGATTGGCGGTGGTCTCCAGGCTCAGGTCCACCGCGCCGTCCGTCGGCGTGTGACGCAAAGCGTTATCCAGCAGGTTGCGCAGCGCCGCGATCGACAGGACCGCCGGCATTTGCAGGGGCGCAGCGGACAAGTGTTCCGGCAGGTGAAGCCTGATCCGCTGGCGCTGGTCGCTGGCCGAGTCCTGAATCGCCAGTTTCGCCACCTGCTCGGCGCTGCACTGCACGCCGTCGTCGAACGACAGACTGCCTTCGACCCGGGCCAGCAACAGCAATTGCTCAAGGGTCCGGTGCAGGCGGTCAGCGCCCTCCTCGGCCCGGGCCAGGGACTGATCGCGAGCGCTGCCTTCGGTCATGCGCGCCACTTGCAGGTGGGTCTTGATCGCGGTCAGCGGGCTGCGCAATTCATGGGCGGCATCACCGGTCAGGCGACGTTCGCGCTCGATGGTCTTGCCGATGCGCTGGAACAGCTGATTCTGGGTTTCGAGCAGCGGTTTCAGTTCACTGGGGAATGACTGCAACTGCAACGGCTCAAGCGAGTCGGCGTTGCGGCGCATCAAGGCTTCACGCAAGCGGTTGAGCGGTGCCAGACCCTGGCCGATCCCCAGCCACAACAGGCACAGGCAGCCGAGCAACGCCACGCCCACCGGCACCGAGGCCGCCAGCAGGATCGACATGTTCAGGGCCTCGCGCTCGATCACCCGGTCGGCAGTGGTAATTCGCACATCGCCCCGAGCCAGGGTGAAGCTGCGCCAAGGCGCGCCATCGATCATCTGATCGTGGAAACCCATTTTCTGCGCTTCCAGTGCCTGTTCCGGATTATTGTGGCTGCGAGCGAGGATTTCTCCGCGCAGCGAGCTGACCTGACACGCCATGCCGCCGGGAATGTTCAGTTGCTCGGCGCTGAAATGCGTACCCTCGCCTTTGCTCGGAATGGCCGGCAATTGTTCCAGCAAGCCGGCGACCATCCGCGCCGACGCCACCAGGCGCTGGTCGAGGGAAAACATCATCTGGTTGCGCAGGTCGCTGAGCATCCAGGCGGCCGCCAGGGCCCAGATCAGCGCGAACGCAGCGCCGAGAGTCAGGCTCAGGCGCAGGCGCAGACTCATCACTTGTCGGTTTCTCCGCCATCGGCCGGGCCCAGGCGATAACCCAGACCGCGCACGGTTTCGACGATGCCCTTGCCCAGTTTGCTGCGCAGGTGATGGATGTGCACGTTGAGCGCATTGCTCTCCAGTTCATCGTTGAAACCGTAGACGCTGTCCTTCAACTGCTCGGTGGACAGCACCCGGCCACGGTTGTGCAGCAAGGCTTGCAGCAGGGATTGTTCGCGACGGGACAGATCCACCGGACGGCCCGCCAGCGTGGTTTCGCGACTGCTCGGGTCGTAGGTCAGTGCGCCATGTTCGATCAGGTTGACGCTGCGCCCGGCCACCCGGCGCAACAGGGTTTGCAGACGGGCGAACAGTTCGCGCAGGTCGAACGGTTTGAGCAGGTAGTCGTCGGCGCCGGACTGCAAGCCGTCGACCCGATCCGTGACCGAATCCCGCGCAGTCAGGATCAGCACCGGAATTTCCAGCCCTTGCTGACGCAGTTGTTGCAGCAACTTGAGGCCATCTTCGTCCGGCAGGCCGAGATCGAGCACCATCACGTCAAATTCGGCGACCTTGAGAATCGCCCGCGCCTTGGAGGCCGTGTTGACGTGCTCGACGGTCAGGCCTTGCGCTGTCAGCCCGGCAACAATCCCGCTGGCGATCAACTCGTCGTCTTCGCAAACCAGTACGTGCATGGGAGCTCCATGAGAAAAAACGCGATTCAAGCAGCAGAGGATTAAGCGGCAATTATGGACACTGCCCGCGCCAAGGAAAAGCACGATCCCGATGGCTACGCCCACGGGCGAGTTTCTTATCAAAGCCGACTGCCGCAACGGCAACTAAAAACTTAACAAACAACAACTCAACAAGTTCCAACTGACACAAACAGCAATCACAAACCCAGTGCGAAAAAGTTATTCACCACGGTAATCTCAAAGCGCAAAAGATACAAAGCCGATACAACCGAATAATAACCACTACTTATCAAAGGAAAACCCAATGTCCAAACTCAATAACTTTGTCGCTATCGACTGGCGCTCCGGTGCTGACCGGATTTATTTTTTCTTCAAAGATGCTGACATCTTCTCCCGCTATGACAATGGCGACGAAAAAGTACTGAATGATTATCCAAAACCGATCAAGGGCAACTGGGAAGGGTTCGATGCCTATGCCAAGCACCTGCGCTTCGGATTTACACAAACACAGGCGGGCGACAAGGACATTAGCTGGTTGTTCTTTTACAACGGCAATCGTCCATGGGTTTGCGCCTATAACCAGGACACTGACAAGGCTGATGCCTTTTACAATCTCGCCAATTCTCTCTGGACCCCTATCCTGCCGTACTTCGACAGAATTGTTGCCGGCACCTGGCTGGAAGCAATCGGGCACAAGTACCTGTTTCGCTTCCTGTTGAATGATGGCACTCATCTGACATTCGATACTGTAACGCAAAAAATAAACCACCAACCCAATTCAGTACTACCTGGACTTGAACCGTATAAACATCGTCTTATTACCGCTGCGCAAATCGACCCCACTTTCAGCGATAACCTCTGGTACATCTTCCTGACTAATGAGCAATTCGTGATTTACAACATGCAAAAAGGCCGAGTCGAAGGAGATGCGCACAATATCAATGGCAGATTCGCCGGATTAACCCGGGGGCTCTGACGGCCCATTTAGCTGGAAGCTTCAGTGCTTCGCGGTTTTGGCGCATGGATGTCCCCGGTTAATCATCGGTTAATCACTGCCCGCCATTGTGCCCCTCAATTGCACAGGGACAAGGCTTCTCCATGCGTCATTTTTTTCTGTTTTTTGCACTGTTGATTTCAAGTCTGGCCCAGGCGGGGAACGATCCCTTTGCTTCAAAACCGGAGTTTCTTCCGGTCGACAAGGCATTCGTGTTGACCTCGGAACGTCTGGATTCCGGTGAGACCCAACTGTTCTGGCAAATCGCCGACGGCTACTACCTGTATCAGAAGCGTCTGAAATTCGACGGGCTGGCGACGCAGAACGTCCCGGCCCTGCCTGAAGGGGAATCCCACAGTGACGAATATTTCGGCGAGCAACCGGTTTATCGCCAGGGCCTCGAGCTGAAAATCCCGCCTGCCGCCCAGGGCCAGATCAAGGTCAGTTATCAGGGTTGTGCCGACGCCGGTCTTTGCTATCCCCCGCAGACCCGAGTGATCGACCTCGGCGGCAAAGCCGCAGCAACGACAGATGAGGCGCCGGATCAGGCACTGGCCAGCGGTCTGCAACAGCACTCGCTGGGCTGGAGTCTGCTGGTGTTCTTCGGCCTGGGGCTGTTGCTGGCGTTTGCGCCGTGTTCGCTGCCGATGCTGCCGATTCTGGCGGGCATGGTGGTGGGCAGCGGTGCCACGCCGCGTCGCGGTTTCGCGCTGGCCGGCAGCTATGTGGTATGCATGGCGCTGGTGTACGCGGCGATGGGCGTCATCGCCGCGCTGCTGGGGGCCAACTTGCAGGCGTGGTTGCAGAACCCGTGGCTGCTCGGGACGTTCGCGGCGGTGTTTGTGGTTCTGGCGCTGCCGATGTTCGGCTTCTTCGAGCTGCAATTGCCGGTCGCCCTGCGGGATCGACTGGAACACGCCTCACGCAGTCAGCGCGGTGGCAGCCTGATCGGCGCCGGCATATTGGGCGCGCTGTCCGGTCTGCTGGTCGGCCCGTGCATGACCGCACCGCTGGCCGGCGCCCTGCTCTACATCGCGCAAAGCGGCAACGCACTGCACGGCGGCCTGATCCTGTTTGCCCTGGGCATCGGCATCGGCGTGCCGCTGCTGTTGCTGGTGACGGTCGGCAATCGCTTCCTGCCCAAGCCCGGCGCGTGGATGAATCTGCTCAAAGGCGTGTTCGGCTTCCTGTTCCTCGCCACCGCGCTGCTGATGCTGCGACCGGTGCTGGATCCGTCGCTGTGGCTGGGTCTGTGCGGTGCGCTGCTGTTGATTGCCGCTTACAGCGCCTGGAAACAATCCGACGGCTTTGGTCGCGTGGCGCAGTTGTTCGGTGCCGGTTCGCTGTTACTGGGCTTGTGGGGCAGTCTGTTGGTGGTCGGTGCGGCGGGGGGCAGTGACGACCCGTATCAGCCGTTGCAGGTGTACAGCGCCGGACGCGTCGGCACGGCGGCCCCGAACGGCCACGAAGCCTTCACGACGATCAAGGATCCCGCCGCCCTGCAACGTGAGCTTGACGCCGCCAGAGCTCAGGGCCAATGGGTGCTGCTCGACTACTACGCCGACTGGTGCGTGTCGTGCAAAGTCATGGAGAAACAGGTGTTCGGCCAGGCGCGGGTGATGCAGGCCCTGAGCGATGTGCGCTTGCTCCGACTCGATGTCACCGCCGACAATGCCGCCAGCCGCGAACTGCTCGGCCGTTATAAAGTGCCGGGGCCACCAAGTTTCGTGTGGATCGGCGCCGACGGCGAAGAGCGCCGCAGCCAGCGCATCACCGGCGAGGTCGATGCCGATACTTTCCTGCAACGCTGGACCACCACCCGAGACGCCCGTTAATGCTGACCTTCACCCTCGGCACCTTTGCCATCGCCCTCAACCACCTGCTGCTGATCAGCGCGCTGGCGCTGGCGACCTTCGTCGGCTGGCGGGTGGCCAAGCGCGGCGGTGACAACCCCGAGTCGGCGCTGTTCAGCCTGTTTCTGCTCGGCATGCTGGCGGCGCGCATGGCGTTTGTCGCCATGTACTGGGGGCACTATCGCAACGATCTCTGGCAGATCATCGACTTGCGCGACGGCGGCTTCCTCGCCTGGCCGGGGGTGATCGTGCTGTTGCTCGCGGCGCTGTATCGCGGCTGGCGCCGGCCGGGTTTGCGTCGACCGCTGGGTTTCGGTGTGGTCAGCGGTGTGGCGTTCTGGGTGCTGGCGACCCTGTCGCTGAACATCTACGAGCAAGGCACGCGCCTGCCGGACATCACCTTGCGCAACGCCGCCGGGGAAACCGTGAAACTCACCGACTATCAGGGCGGGCCGCTGGTGATCAACCTGTGGGCCACCTGGTGCCCGCCGTGCCGACGGGAAATGCCGGTGCTGGAAAACGCCCAGCAACAACGCCCGGACCTGACGTTCCTGTTCGTCAACCAGGCCGAAAGCATGCAAAGCGTTGCGACTTTTCTCGAAACCCAGGGCCTGAGCCTGAACAACGTGCTGTTCGACCGCAGCGGACGCCTCGGCCAGGCCGTGGGCTCCATGGCCCTGCCGACTACCCTGTTCTACAGCCCGGACGGTCGTCTGCTGGGCAGCCATCTGGGCGAGCTGTCGAACGCCAGCCTGGCCCGCGCCCTGGAAAACTTCGACACCCCGGCTTCCAGCCCGAATCCGGCCACCTCTTCTTCAAGGAAACTGCCATGCCCCGCCTCCGCCACCTGCTGACGCTGACCATGAGCGCAGCCCTGCTGCACTTGCCGTCAGTACAGGCCGCCGAAGAATTGCCTGAAGCAATCAAGAAGATTGAAGCCAAGGGCGCAAAAATCGTCGGCCAGTTCGACGCACCGGACGGCTTGCGCGGTTACGCCGCGCAATACCAGAACCGCGGCATGGCGCTGTACCTGACGCCGGACGGCAAGCACGTGCTGCTGGGCAACCTGTACGACGCCGACGGTAACGACCTGAGCAGCGCGCCGCTGCAAAAACTGGTCTACGCGCCGATGGCCAAGGAAGTCTGGGCCAAGTTCGAGGCCAGCAACTGGATTCAGGACGGCAACAAGGATGCGCCGCGCACGGTGTACCTGTTCAGTGATCCGAACTGCCCGTATTGCAACATGTTCTGGGAACAGGCCCGTCCATGGGTCAAGGCCGGCAAGGTGCAGCTGCGACACATCATGGTCGGCATCATCCGCGAAGACAGCCCGGCCAAAGCCGCCGCCCTGCTCGCCGCCAAGGACCCGAGCAAAGCGCTGGAAGATCACGAGAAGGCCGGAAAGGCCAGCACGCTCAAGGCCTTGAAGGACATTCCGGTCGCCGTGCAGACCAAACTCGCAGCGAACATGCAGCTGATGGAAGACCTGGAATTGCAGGCCACCCCGGCGATCTTCTACATGGACGACAAAGGCGAGCTGCAACAACAGCAAGGCGCGCCGACGCCGGACAAACTGGCGAAGATTCTCGGCCCGAAATAAACAACGCCCACGCAATGCGTGGGCGTTTTCGTTACTTCAGCCCAGCCAGAAACTTCAGCAGCGTGTCGGTCACGAAGGCTGGATTCTCCAGATTGGAGATATGCCCCGCCTCCGGCACCAGCACACACGGGCAGCCAATCAACTCAGCCATTTCCCGTGCTTCCGACGGCGGGCGTGGTTTGTCCTGATCGCCGCAGACCACCAGCGTGGTCGCCGCATTCAGCTCGCCCAGACGCGGCAACAGATCGTCACGGCCAAAGGTGATGCGCCCCATCGGCACGATGCTGTCGCGCAGGCGTTCGGCCGAATAGCCGGCGAGTTTGGCGCGGAAATCCTGATACAGCGCCGACGCCCGATCAATGCCTGGACGGAAGAAAATCGGCACCACGATATCCAGCAGTGGCTCGGAGATCCCGCCGCTTTCCTCGATCTGCTTGAACAGCGAGAAATAGTACTGGCGGGTCGGCTCCGGCTCGACGCCGACGTAAGTGTCCATCAGCACCAGACCGTTGAGCCGCTGCGGCGCCGACAACGCCAGGCGCACGCCCCACATGCCACCGACCGACAGCCCGACCAGCGTTACCCGGTCGATGTCCAGATGATCGAGCAAGGCCAGTGCCTGACGGGCGATGTCGTCCAGCGAAGCGGTGCCTTCAGGCAAGCGCCCGGATTCGCCGTGGCCCCACAGATCCAGTGCAATCACTCGATAGTGCGGCGACAGCGCAGCAATCTGCGGCGCCCACATGGCCTGGTCCCACAGGTAGCTGCCAGCCAGCAACACCGCCGGCCCCGTGCCTTGATCAATGTAATGAAGCGCCTGTCCGTCAACTTCGAAGAAAGCCATCGATCACCCCCGCGACAAAAAAAGAGAACCGGCAGACTGGGCTGCCGGTTCAGGATCGTCAACTATACAAACGTACATCCATGTACCGACGCAATTGCGTTGAACGCACCGACGCCATCGCTGGCAAGCCAGCGATTAGGCCGGTACAGACGCTGGAAACTACAAGCCTTCCAGCTCCGCCATCAGGTCATTCAGTCGATCAACCTTCTCCTCGGTAATGTCACTGGCCGCCAGCCCTTCGATGTACCCGGCCAGTTCCTCCACCGTGCTGCACTCGAACATCGCTCGCAGCGGTACATCCCGCTGCAAGGCTTTTTGCACCCGCGAGGCGATCTGCGTGGCCAGCAACGAATGGCCGCCGAGTTCGAAGAAGTTGTCGCGTACCCCGACCTTCTCGACCTTCAGCACCTCGGCCCAAATGTCGGCCAGGGTCTGCTCCAGCTCGCTGCGCGGCGCCAGGTAATCCTGGCTTTGCAACTGGCCGATCTCCAGCGCCGGCAAGGCCTTGCGGTCGAGTTTACCGTTGGCGTTGAGCGGCAGCCGGTCGAGCCACAACCAGTGCAGCGGCACCATGTATTCCGGCAGTTCGGCGCGCAGGCGCTGCTTGATCCGCTCCAGGCGTTCGCTCTGATTCAGTGCGGAATCTGCGGCCACCAGGTAGCCCACCAGATGCTTGCCGTTGACGCCTTCCTGCACGCCGACCGCACCATCGCGAACTTCCGGTTGCTCATGCAGACGCGCCTCGATTTCACCCAGCTCGATCCGGTAACCGCGAATCTTCACCTGATGGTCGACCCGGCCGACGTACTCCAGCACCCCGTCACTGCGACGGCGCGCCAGGTCACCGGTGCGGTACAGACGCTCGCCCGGCGCACCGAATGGATTCGGCACGAACACCGGCGCGGTGCGCAGCGGATCGCTGACATAACCGCGACCGACCCCGGTTCCCGCCACACACAACTCACCCACCGCACCCAGCGGCACCAGATCCAGCGCGCCATCGAGCAGGTACAGCAAATTGTTGTCGGTCGGCGTACCGATCGGCAGGTAACTGCCGCGAGTCGAGGCCAGGTCGACGCGGAAGAACGCCACGTCGTCGGAGCACTCCGCCGGGCCATAGGCGTTGACCAGACCGATCTGCGGGTAACGCAGCAGCCACTGGTGCGCCAGTTCCGGCGGCATGGCTTCACCGGTCGGCAACATCCAGCGCAGGCCGTCGAGGCTCAGACGATCTGAAGCGAGCATGCCCTGAATCAACGACGGCACACTTTCCAGCACGGTGATGCCCTGCTGCTGCACATGCACCAGCAAGCCTTGCGGATCGTGGGCGATGGTGTTCGGCACGATGTCCACCCGCGCCCCGAACAGCGGCGCGGCGAGGAACTGCCAGACCGAAATGTCGAAGCTTTGCGAAGCGGTCTGGGCGATCACATCGGCGTCGCTCAGGTTCAGGTACGGCACCTTGCTCAACTGGTTGTTGAGCATGCCGCGCTGCTCGACCATCACGCCTTTCGGCAACCCGGTGGAGCCCGAGGTGTAGATCACGTAGGCCAGGTTGTCCGGGCCGCTGAAGATGCCCGGATTCGCCGACGACACCGCACCGGCCTGAACCTCTTCCCACACCAGCAGGCGTGGACGGTTGGCGCAGCTGAATTCATCCAGCAAGGTCGTCGCCTGTTCACGGCAAGCTTCGGTGCACACCAGCACCGGCGTGCGGCTGAGCTCGATGATGCGTTGCAGACGCTGGCTCGGCAGGCCCGGATCCAGCGGCAGATAACCGGCACCGGCCTTGAAGCTGCCGATGATCATGCCCAGCAGATCCAGATTACGTTCGCCCAGCAGCGCCACCGGTTGATCCATCTGCACCCCGGCCGTGACCAGTGCATGACCGAGACGGTTGGCGTTCCGGTTCAGCTCGGCATAGCTCAGTTGCTGATCGAGGCAACTGGCAGCAATGCGTTGCGGATGTTGCGCGACCTGGGCTTCGAACAGCTCGACGTAGCTCTGCTCCAGCGGATAGTCGTGCTCACTCTGGTTGCAGCCGTGGAGCAGGAAGTCCTGTTCCTCATGGCCCAACAGCGGCAGGTCAGCCATATCGCCATGGAAGCCATCGACCAGCGCCAGCAGCAGACGCTTGAACTCGCCGAGCATGCGCTCGATGGTCGACTCGTCGAAGTAGCGCTGGTCGTAAGACAGGTGCAGACCAAGGTCGTCGCCCGGGTAGCACACGGCTGTCAGCGGGAAGTTGGTGTGGGTACGGCCCGAGTCCGAGGTCGCGTTGAGGCTCTGCGCGCGGTCCAGCACCGAGACTTCCACCGGGGCGTTTTCGAACACGAACAGGCTGTCGAACAGCGGCTGGCCTTTCGGCAGCTCGCTCTGTTCCTGGATGTTCACCAGCGGCAGGTATTCGTACTCACGCAGCTGCATGTTGCTGTCGAGCAGAGCGTTCAGCCACTGACGCACGCTGGCGCGCTGATCGTCCGCCGGGATCTGCACCCGCAGCGCAATGCTGTTGATGAACAGGCCGACGGTGCGTTGCATCTCCGGCATCTCCACCGGGCGCCCGGCCACAGTCACGCCGAACAGCACGTCGCGATCACCGCTCATGCGGCGCAGCACCAGTGCCCACGCCGCCTGGGCGAAGGTGTTGATGGTCAGTTGATGGGCCTGGGCCAGCTCACGCAGACGGGCGCCGTCCTCGACATTCAATCGGGTGTAGCGGTCGCCGACGATCATGCCGCCGCTTTCGCCGGCGTGTTCACGCAGGAACGGACGGTCGCTCGGGATCGGCGTGGTGCGCTCGAAACCTTGCAGGTTCTGCTGCCACCACTGGCGCGCTTCGGCCAGGCTCTGGCGTTGCAGCCAGCCGATGTAATCGCGGTAGCGCGGCGGCACCGCCAATTGTGCTTCGCGACCTTCGCCCAGCGCGGTGTAGATTTCGAAGAAATCGTTCATCAGCAGCGAGCGGCACCAGGCATCGATCAGGATGTGGTGGTTGCTCATCATGAACCAGTAACGCGCCGCGCCGACCTTGATCAGGCGCAGGTGGAACGGTGCCTGATTGAGCAGATCGAACCCGGCCTCGCGCTCGGCCTTGAGCAGCGCTTGCAGTTTCGGCTCCTGCTCGGCGTCAGCGATGGCGCTCCAGTCCAGATATTCGATCGGCGTGCGACCCGGGGTGTGGATCACTTGCAGCATGTCTTCGCCAACGTTCCAGCAGAACGACGCACGCAACGCTTCATGACGGGCGACCACTGCTTGCCACGCCTGGGCGAAACGCTCAGGGTCGAGTTCGCTGTTGATGCGGTAGCGATCCTGCATGTAGTACAGACCGGTGCCGGGTTCGAGCAAGGTGTGCAGCAGCATGCCTTCCTGCATCGGCGTCAGCGGGTACACGTCTTCGATGTGCGCCGCCGGTACCGGCAGTGCATCGAGTTGGGCCTGGGTCAGTTTCGCCAGCGGGAAGTCCGACGGCGTCAGGCCACCGGCCTCATCCTGCAGGCAATGTTCGATCAGGCTCTGCAACTCGCCGACGTAGGCATCGGCCAGCTCGTTGATGGTCTGCGCGTCGTAGCGTTCGACGCTGAAGGTCCAGCGCAGCAGCAGTTCCCCGCCGTACACCTGACTGTCGACGCTCAACTCGTTCGGCAGCGGTGCGTGCGGATCGTGGGCCGCGCCGACCGGCTCGTCGAGCGGACGGAACAGCGCATCGTTGCCGAAGCTCTGGTCGAACTGGCCGAGGTAGTTAAACGTGATCGGCGCATTCGGCAACGTCGCCATGCTATGGCGGCTGACGTCATCGGCCAGATAACGCAGCACGCCATAACCGAGGCCTTTGTGCGGAACGGCGCGCAGCTGTTCCTTGATCGCCTTGATTGAAGCGCCCTGCCCGGCCGCTTCTTCGATGTTGTGCGGAGTCAGGCGCAGCGGATAGGCGCTGGTGAACCAGCCGACGGTGCGGGTCAGGTCGATCTCGTCGAACAGGGTTTCGCGGCCGTGGCCTTCCAGTTGAATCAGCGCCGACGGCTGCCCGCTCCAGCGGCACAGCACGCGGGCCAGCGCGGTCAGCAACAGGTCGTTGACCTGCGTGCGGTAGGCGCTCGGTGCCTGTTGCAATAGCTGCTTGGTGCGCTCGCCATCCAGACGCACGCTGACGGTTTGCGCATGGCGATTCTCGCGACCGCCCTCAGGGTGTTCGCACGGCAAGTCGGCATTCGGGCCGGCCAGGTGCGCTTGCCACCAGCTCAGTTCTTCACGCAGGGATTCGCTGCCGGCGTAAGCCTGCAAACGCGCCGCCCAGTCCTTGAAGGCGCTGGTTTTCGCCGGCAGTTTCACCGACTGATCGGCGTCGAGCTGGCGATACACGGTTTGCAGATCGTCGAGCAGAACCCGCCACGACACACCGTCAACCACCAGGTGATGGATCGCGATGAACAGTCGTTGTTGAGCGTCCGGCCCATCGACCAGCACGGCACGCAGCAACGGGCCCTGGGCAAGATCGAGACTGCGCTGGGCATCGGCGAACAGTGCGGCGCACTTGTCCATCGACGGTACGCGGACTTGCCACAGCACGGCGGCATCGGTGACCGGTTGATGGGATGCCTGCCATGCGCCGTTGACCTCGCTGAAGCGCAGACGCAAGGCGTCATGCTGCTCGATCACCGCCAACAGCGCTTGCTCCAGACGATGAGGTTCCAGCGCAACAGTCGGCTCCAGCAGCAACGCCTGGTTCCAGTGATGACGCTCGGGAATCTCGGTGTCGAAGAACCAGTGCTGGATCGGCGTCAGACGCGATTCGCCGGACACCAGACCTTGCTCGGCGGTGACGGTTTCAGTACGACTGGCGACAGCAGCCAGTGTCTGCACGGTCTGGTGCTGGAACAGATCGCGGGGGCTGAAGTGAATACCCTGCTGGCGCGCCCGGCTGACCACTTGAATCGACAGGATCGAGTCGCCGCCCAGTTCGAAGAAGTTGTCGTTCAGACCGACCTGCTCGACGTTGAGCACCTCGCACCAGATCTGCGCCAGGGTCTGCTCAAGCTCGTTGCTTGGCGCCACGTAATCCTGACGATTGAGCTCCGGATCCGGCGCCGGCAGCGCGCGGCGATCGAGCTTGCCGTTGGCGGTCAGCGGCATGCTCGCCAGCAGAATCAGATGGGTCGGCACCATGTAGTCCGGCAGTTGCGTCTTCAGGTGCGCTTTCAGCGCGTCGCGCAGTTCGGCCTGCTCGGCTTCGCTTCGCGAAGCGACCTCGGTCACGAGATAGCCGACCAGTTGCTTGCCGCTCGGCGCATCCAGCGCCAGCACCACCGCTTCGCGGATCGAGTCGTGATCGAGCAGGCGGGTTTCGATCTCGCCCAGTTCGATCCGGAAACCGCGGATCTTCACCTGATGGTCAATCCGCCCCAGATACTCCACCAAGCCATCGGCGCGCTGGCGCACCAGGTCGCCAGTGCGGTACATGCGCCCGCCATCGGCGGCAAACGGGTCGGCGACGAAACGTTCGGCAGTGATGCCCGCACGCTCGTGATACCCCAGCGCCAGACCGGCGCCGCCGACAAACAATTCACCGGTCGCGCCTTGCGGCACCAGCGACAGATCGGCGTCGAGAATGTAGGCCACGCGATCACCGATCACGCTGCCGATTGGCACACTGCCGGCGCCCTCTTCCAGCACCTCGGGTGCAAGGCTGGCCAGCGGCATGACCACGGTTTCGGTCGGGCCGTAGGCGTTGAAGAACAGGCTCGGTTTGAACGCCGCGCGAATTCGTTGCAGGTGTTCGCCGGTCAGCGCTTCGCCGCCGGTGATGATCATCCGCACCGGCAAAACCTCGTTTTGCGTCGCGAGGAACTGCGCCAACTGGCTGCCGTAGCTCGGGGTGAAACCAAGGATATTGATCCGATGTTCGCGGATCAGGCCACAGATTTCTTCCGCGTCCCACTGACCCTGCGCACGCAGCACCACCTGCGCGCCGCTGAGCAGCGGCACCAGCAGACGTTCGGTGGCGGCGTCGAAGTTGATCGAATAGAAATGCAGTTCGCAGTCGTCCGGACGCATGCCGAAGCGCTCGATCACCGCCTGGCAGTGCATGGCGATTTCACCGTGGGACACCACCACGCCTTTCGGCTTGCCGGTGGAACCCGAGGTGTAAATCAGGTACGCCTGATGCTGCGGCAGGCTGATAAAAGGCAGCTCGGTAGCCGGGTAATCGGCCAGCGCGGCGCTGTCGTCTTCCAGGCACCAGCGCGCCACGTTCGACGGCAGTTCGCCGAGGGCCTTGAACATCGCGCGGTCACTGAGCAGCAGGCCGACGCCGCTGTCTTCGATCATGTAATGCAGGCGGTCGAGCGGGTATTCCGGGTCCAGCGGCACATAGGCGCCGCCGGCCTTGAGGATCGCCAGCAGGCCAACGACCATTTCCAGCGAACGCTCCAGCGCCAGACCGACCCGCACTTGCGGGCCGACACCGCGCTCACGCAGCGCCCAGGCCAGACGGTTGGCGCGGGCGTCGAGTTCCACGTAGCTCATGGTCTGCCCGGCAAAGGTCAGGGCCGGCGCATCTTTGCGCACCAGTGCCTGCTCGGCGAACAGATGATGAATGCACTGATCGAGACGACGCTCGCCCGGCTCGACGCCGAGGCTGTCGAGCAATTGCTGTTGTTCAGGCGCATCGAGCAACGGCAGTTCGCTGAGACGCTGTTGCGGGTCGGCGATCAACGCTTCAAGCAGATTGCGCCAGTGCCTGGCCATGCGTGCAATGGTCGGTTCGTCGAACAGATCAGTGCTGTACGTCAGGCAGCAACCGAGGCGATGGTCGAGATCGGTAACTTCCAGGTTGAGGTCGAACTTGGTCGCCCGCGCATCGTTGGCCAGGTACTCGACGGTCATGCCGGCGAGCATGCGGCTTTGCTGGAATTCCCAGCGCTGCACGTTGCACATCACCTGGAACAGCGGGTTGTACGCCGCGCTGCGCGGTGGTTGCAGGGCTTCAACCAGATGATCGAACGGCAAATCCTGATGGGACTGCCCTTCGATCACGGTATGACGCACCTGCTCGAACAATTCGCCGACCGACATCTGGCCGTCGAGCTGGCAACGCAGCACCTGGGTGTTGAGGAACGCCCCGATCAGCCCTTCGCTTTCCGGGCGGATACGGTTGGCCACCGGCGCGCCGATGCGCAGATCGGTCTGGCCGCTGTAGCGGTAAAGCAAGGTCGCGAGGGCGGCGGTCATGGTCATGAACAGGGTCAGGCCGTTCTGCGCGTTGAACGCCCGAACCCGCGCGGCAAGATCGTCGCTGAGGTCGAAACGGAACAGCTCGCCCTGGTGACTTTGCACCGGCGGACGCGGGCGGTCGCCCGGCAGTTCCAGCAGTGGATGTTCGCGGCCCAGTTGCGCAGTCCAGTAGTCGAGCTGACGCTGACGCTCGCCGGACTCCAGCCAGTTGCGCTGCCACACGCTGTAGTCGAGGTACTGCACCGGCAACGGTTGCAGCGGCGATTCGCGATCGTCGACGAACGCTTCGTACAGCGCGCTGAGTTCACGGGCGAAGATGTCCATCGCCCAGCCTTCGGTGACGATGTGGTGCAGGGTCAGGACGAAGTAATGCTCCTGCTCGGCGGTCTTGACCAGGCAGGCGCGCAGCAGCGGACCGGTTTCCAGATCGAACGGCAGGTGCGCTTCGTCGTCGGCCAGTTGCTGGACTTTCTGCTCGCGCACATCGGCGGCGAATTTCGAAAAATCCTTCCAGTCCATGCGCACGCCGGTCTCGGCATGCACCTGCTGACGGGCCACGCCGTCGATACTCGGGAACGTGGTGCGCAGGGTTTCGTGGCGCAGGATCAACGCTTGCAGCGCCGCTTCGAAACGCTCGACATGCAAGACGCCACGCAGGCGCGCCATGCCGCCGACGTTGTACGCCGGGCTGTCCGGCTCCATCTGCCAGAGGAACCACATGCGCTGTTGCGAGTAGGACAGCGGCACCGGTTTGCTGCGATCAACCTTGTCGATCGGCGGCTGTTGGTTGGTGCGACCGCTGGCCTGGATCTGGCGGATCTGCTCGGCGAAATCACCGAGTTCGCTGTGCTCGAACAAGGCGCGCAACGGCAGTTCGACGTCACAGGCCTGCCGGGTGCGGGAGATGATTTGCGTGGCCAGCAGCGAGTGACCGCCGAGGGCGAAGAAATCGTCACGCAGGCCGACCTGCTTCAGGCCGAGCACTTCGCGCCAGATCGCGGCGATCTGTTGTTCCAGCTCGGTGACCGGCTCGACGTGCTCGCGCACTTGCCATTGCGGCTCGGGCAAGGCGCGGCGGTCGAGTTTGCCGCTCGGGCTCAGGGGCATGGCGTCCAGGCGCATCAGTTGCGCGGGAACCATGTATTCCGGCAGTTCGGCGGCCAGTGCGGTTTTCAGGCGAGCAGTTTGCGCGTCCTGATTTTCGCTGGCATCGGTGGCGGTGAAATAGCCGATCAGTTGCGGGCCGGCGGCGGTTTCACGCACCAGCACGGCGGCCTGAGCCACGCCGTCCTGAGCCAGCAGACGCGCTTCGATCTCTTCCGGCTCGACGCGGAAGCCGCGCAGTTTGACCTGCTGATCGAGACGGCCGAGGTATTCGATCACACCATCGTGGGTCCAGCGGGCGCGGTCACCGGTGCGGTACAGACGCGCGCCTTGCTCGCCCAGCGGATCGACCACGAAACGCTCGGCGGTCAGCGCCGGACGGCCGAGGTAGCCACGAGCCAGGCCAATGCCGCTGATGCACAGTTCACCCGGCACACCGGCCGGCACTGGATTCAGATCACTGTCGAGCACGCGACAAACCACGTTACCCAGCGGCCGGCCAATCGGCGAACGCTCGCCATCGGCCACGCTGCAATGCCAGTGAGTGACGTTGATCGCGGTTTCGGTCGGGCCATAACGGTTGTGCAGTTGCACCGCCGGCAGTTGCGCCAACACGCGGTTGCGCAGTTCCGCCGGCAGCGCTTCACCGCCGGAGAACACGCGACGCAGGCTGGTGCACTCGGCGTTCAACGGTTCGTCGATGAACAGCGAAAGCAGCGGCGGCACGAAGTGCAGCGTAGTCACGCCGTACTGCTGAACCAATTGCGCAATGCGATGCGGATCCCGGTGTTCACCGGGGCTGGCGATCAGCAGGCGCGCGCCAGTGATCAGCGGCCAGAAGCACTCCCACACCGACACGTCGAAACTGATCGGCGCCTTTTGCATCAGCACGTCGGTGTCGTTCAGGCGATAAGTGTTCTGCATCCATTGCAGACGCTCGGCCAGCGCCGCGTGAGTGTTGCCCACGCCTTTCGGCTGGCCGGTGGAGCCCGAGGTGTAAATCACGTAGGCGAGGTTGTCGCCGTGCAGGTGCAGGCCCGGTGCCTGACTCGGCCAGTTTTCCAGGTGCAGGGTGTCCATGGCGATCACGCTGACGCCTTCGCTGGCCGGCAAGCGGTCGAGCAATGCCGTCTGGGTCAGCAGCAGTTCAACGCCGCTGTCGCTGAGCATGTAAGCCAGGCGTTCAGCCGGGTAATCCGGATCAAGCGGCACATAGGCGCCACCGGCCTTGATGATTGCCAGCAGACCGATCAGCAGTTGCGGCGAGCGCTCGGCGGCGATGGCCACGCACACATCCGGGCCGACGCCCTTGTCGCGCAGGTAATGGGCGAGACGGTTGGCCTGGGCGTGCAGTTCTGCGAAGTCCAGGCTGCCGCCGTCCCACAGCAGCGCGGTGCGATCCGGATTTTGCCGGGCTTGTTCGTTGAGCAGTTCCGGCAGCCATTGTTGCGCCGGAGTGCACGGGGCGACGCTCCACGCAGTTTGCTGAGAGTGTTCGGCGGCGGTCAGCAGTTGCAGCTCGCCGATGGATTGTTGCGGACTTTCGCAGACAGCACGCAGCAGGTTGCTGAAATGCTCGGCGAGGCGCTCGATGGTCGCGGCGTTGAACAGCTCATCAGCGTAGTCGAAGGACAGCGTCAGGCGACCGTTACGGTCTTCTTCACTGTGCAGTTGCAGATCGAACTTGGCCTCGCGGCTGTGCCACGGCAGTTCTTCGGCGAGCAGGCCCGGCAGGCGCTTGAGCGCACTCAGGTCACGTTGCTGGTGGTTGAACATGACCTGGAACAGACCCCGCTCGCGGGCCTGCGGGAAGGCTTCGAGCAGTTGTTCGAATGGCAGATCCTGATTCGCCTGGGCACCGAGCGCAGCCTGACGGGTTTGCGCCAGCAGTTCGGTGAACGTCAGACGCGAATCGACGTCGGCGCGCAGCACCTGGGTGTTGATGAAGAAGCCGATCAGGCCCTGGGTTTCCAGACGCGGACGGTTGGCGTTGGGTACGCCGATGCGGATGTCGCGTTCGCCGCTGTAGCGATGCAACAGGCTTTGGAAAGCCGAGAGCAGCAGCATGAACGGCGTGGATTGATAGGCCTGAGCGGTCTGGCGAATGGCGTCGCTGAGGCTGATCCCCAGGCGAACGCTATGACGCGCGGCGCTGTGCTTTTTCTTGGCCGAGCGCGGATGGTCGGTCGCCAGTTCCAGAGTCGGATGCTCATCGCCCAACTGTGCTTTCCAGTACGCCAGTTGTCGCTCACCCTCGCCTTGCGCCAGCCATTGGCGCTGCCAGCTGCCGTAGTCGGCGTATTGGGTTGGCAGCGGCGCCAGTTCGGCACGCTGGCCTTGGGACGCGGCGGCGTACAGACGCGAAAACTCGTCGATCAACACGTTCAGCGACCAGCCGTCGGCGATGATGTGGTGCATCGTCACCAGCAGTTGGTGATCTTCGTCGTCGAGGCGAACCAGCGTCACCCGCAGCAGCGGGCCTTTTTCCAGATTGAATCGGGTGCGGGCTTCGTCCTCGCGGATCTGTTGTGCGCGGGCTTCACGTTCGCTGGCCGGCAGGTCGCTTATGTCAATCAGTTGCAGGTTGAACTCGCCCGCCGCTTCGACCTGTTGCAGGGCCACGCCGTCGCGTTCAAAGAAGCGGGTGCGCAGGGATTCGTGGCGCTCGATCAGTTGCTGGAAGCTGGCGCGCAGGGCGTCCTCGTCCAGTTCGCCACGCAGGCGCAGGGCGCCGGGAATGTTGTAGGCGCTGCTGTGCGGGTCAAGCTGCCAAGTGATCCACAGACGGTTTTGTGCC
Organism: Pseudomonas glycinae; assembly: GCF_001594225.2. Taxonomy (GTDB): domain Bacteria; phylum Pseudomonadota; class Gammaproteobacteria; order Pseudomonadales; family Pseudomonadaceae; genus Aquipseudomonas; species Aquipseudomonas glycinae. Next base: position 1,048,545 of record NZ_CP014205.2, on the reverse strand, counting down.
AGGGATTGCGGCAAGGCTTCGTTGCGCGACAACGCGGTGATTTCGCCTTGGGCGCTGCCGCCGTCCTGTTGCTGTTGCGCCACGGCGGCGGCGAACGCGGACAGGGTCGGCGCTTCGAACAGCAGGCGCAGATTCAGCTCCAGGCTCAGCTCTTCGCGGACCTTGGCGATCACCTGAGCGGCGGCGATCGAGTTGCCGCCGAGCAGGAAGAAATGATCGTCGGCGTTGACCTGTTTGACGTTGAGTTGCTCGGCCCAGACTTTGCCGATCAACGCTTCCAGTTCGGAGGCGGACGCGGTCGAGTCCTGAGCGGTTTCAGCAGTGGCTGAGGGGAATACGGCGTAGCTGTCGAGGCTGCCATCAGCCAGACGATTGCGGCAGGCCGAACGTTGCAGCTTGCCGCTGGAAGTTTTCGGCAACGCGCCCGGATTGAGCAGCACAACCACGCTCGGTGCTTCCTGATACGCCTCGGCCACGGCCTGGCGAATGGCTTTGATCAGCGCTTCAGGCGGGAGGATTTTCTGCACGCTGCGGCTGATTTCCGCCGCGATGCCGATGCCCTCCTCGCCATTCTGATTGACCGCAAACGCCGCGACACGGCCCTTGCGCACCACCTCCACTTCGTTCTCGACCGTCTTTTCGAGGTCCTGCGGGTAGAGGTTGTGACCGCGCACGATCAGCATGTCTTTCAGGCGACCGGTGATGAACAGTTCACCGTCGCGAATGAAGCCCAGGTCACCGGTGCGCAGCCAGGTCTGGCCGGCGTGCTGGACGAAGGTCTTGGCAGTCGCCTCGGGGTTGCGCCAGTAGCCGAGGGCGATGCTCGGGCCGGCAGCCCAGACTTCACCGACAGCGTTGTCGGCCAGTTCTTCGAGGGTGTTCGGCTCGACAATCAGCATCGCATGTTCCGGCTGGCTGATGCCGCAGCTCATGATCGGGCTGCCCTCGCCCGGCTCGGCACGGTTCTGCGCCAGGGCTTGATCATCGACGCGCAGTGCAGGAATCCCTGTGCCGCGCGGTGTGCCGGCGACGAACAGGGTCGCTTCCGCCAGACCGTAGGACGCCATGAAGCTGTCTTCGCTGAAACCGCACGCGGTGAACTTCTCGGCGAAACGCTCGAGGGTGTCGAGCCGGATCGGCTCGGAGCCGGAATAGGCCACGCGCCAGCGGCTCAGGTCGAGGCGTTCCAGCGCCGATTCGCTGACCCGCTCGCTGCACAGACGATAAGCGAAGTCCGGGCCGCCGCTGATGGTGCCGCCGTATTGGCTGATCGCTTCGAGCCAGCGCAACGGCCGGCCGAGGAAGTACGCCGGCGACATCAGGATGCACGGCACGCCGCTGAAGATCGGTTGCAGCAGACCGCCGATCAGGCCCATGTCGTGGTACAGCGGCAGCCAGCTGACGATCACGTCGTCGGGGTTCACATCGATGCCGAAGCCGTGGCGGATCAGCCGTTCGTTGGCCACCAGATTGCCGTGGCTGACCTGCACGCCCTTGGGCAGCGCGGTGGAACCGGAGGTGTATTGCAGGAAGGCGATGTGGTCTTGCGGCAAGGCCGGTTCGACCCAGCGCTCGGCCAGTGCAGCGTCAAGGGTGTCGACGCACAACAGCGGCGGCGCGCCTTCGATTTGCTGCAAGGCGTCGCTCAGGTCGGCGCTGGTCAGCAGCAGACGCGGTTCGGCGTCGGCGATGATCGACAGCAGGCGTTCCTGATGGTGACGCTTGGCCGATTCCGGCGGATAGGCCGGCACCGCGATCACACCCGCGTACAGGCAACCGAAGAACGCCGCGACGTAATCCGGACCGCTCGGGAACAGCAATACCGCGCGATCACCGAATCCGGCCTCGGCCTGCAACGCGGCGGCGATGGCGCGTGCGCGTTGATCGAGTTCGCGATAACTGAGCACCACAGCCTGCTCCTCGGTTTCAGCGAGAAAGCGCAGGGCCAGCCGATCCGGCGTCAGGGCCGCGCGGCGCTGGAGGGCTTGGACCAGGGTGCTGGGGAGTTCGAACGCGTCGGTCATGAGGTTTCCTGCCTGAATTCGGCTTGCTGGTGGAATCGGGTTGGCTGCGGCATGCCCGTGCAAGGCATGCGGGACACGGTCTTCGCCGACCGTGCAAGGCATTGGAATGCGGTAGGTCCGGAGCTGCGTACCCGGATCCATTCACCAATGAGAACGGATGACGTCTTGAAATAATTAGTCGGCAGGCTGGATCGCCAACGGGGCTGGGCGCTTGGGCGAGTGCGGCGGCGTGTCGCAGTTCTCAGTTCGCACTGTTATGGATCATTAGTTCTCTTTCTCAATTGACAATCATTATCATTCAACATAATTTGTCGCTCGATGTGTAGGACGACCCCGCCCCCAGGCGTCCCACTAACCTATTGGCAGCAAGGTGATTTCCATGACGGAACAAGTATCCACAAGCAGGTGCGATTCACCGCTACTTCAGGCATTCGTCGACAATCGACTGATTCTGGTCAAGATTGCAGCCCGCATCACCGGCTGCCGGTCACGCGCCGAAGACGTGGTGCAGGATGCGTTCTTCCGACTGCAATCGGCACCGCCGATCACGTCGTCGATCAAGGCCCAGCTGAGTTATCTGTTCCAGATCGTGCGTAACCTGGCGATCGATCACTACCGCAAACAGGCGCTGGAGCAAAAGTACGCCGGCCCCGAGGAGGAAGGGTTGAACGTGGTCATTCAGGGCGCTTCGCCGGAAACCTCGCACATCAACTTCTCGACTCTGGAACACATCGCCGATGCGCTGACCGAGCTGCCGGTCCGCACTCGCTATGCGTTCGAGATGTACCGCCTGCACGGCGTGCCGCAGAAGGACATCGCCAAGGAACTCGGCGTTTCGCCGACCTTGGTCAACTTCATGATTCGCGACGCGCTGGTGCACTGCCGCAAGGTGTCGAGCAGTCGCGCCGATGCAGTGACCGCAAACCGTCGCTGACAAAAATCGGCCGCAAAAAAAGATCGCAGCCTTCGTCGAAGGGCTGCGATCTTTTTTGTTGTCAGCGAAATGTCACACCAGCGTGCACCGGTCGAAGAACCGCTCGCGCCCAAGGATCATCAGCGCCGCACGCTTGTGCGGGAAGTCGAATTCCTTCTCGCAGTGGAAGCACTGGTTGTGCATGTGGCCGATCATCCTCGCGTTGTCGGCACGGGGTTCGGCGACTACCCGCTGCGTGCGCGGATCATCCAGAAACAGGTAGTGCACCAGCGCCGACAGCCAACTCGCCACCTTGTGCGGGCCGCGATGATTTTCTTCCCCGACCAGCATGTGAATGCCGCGATCGTAATTGTCGGCATCGTAGAACGGCGCGATGCGATCTTCCTTGGCCCAGTAGGCTTCGAAATAGGCAAACGGCTGATCATCGAAACAACCGATCAGGGTCAGCGTGTGCGGATCGGCGTCGAGTTTGCTCAGGTACTCGCGATGCTGTTCGAGGCTGCCCTCTTCCTGCCAGAAACTGGCGACTCGCGGGCTGTTCTGCCAGCGATTGAAACGCGCCAGATCCTGCTCGATCTCCACCGTTCGCAGGGAAATCCAGGCACCGAGGCGCGCATCGAAGCGCCGATAAACCTCACCGCGCGGTTTGACCGGGCGCAACGGATGGCGCTTGCCGTTGCTGATGACCATCTGCTGCGGATAACTGCCGGTCAGCGAGGCCCCCAGCCACGGTTGCGGCAGTTGCCAGAACAGCGTGCGCTCGCAGCGATATTCGCCTGCCACTTCAGTGCTCACCAGCAAGCCGCTGAGCAAGGCTTCGGTCGGCGCCTGATCCAGTTGCCAGATCAATTGCTGACGCGCCGGATCCCGGGCAAACAGCCAATAACAGGCCGCCCACAGCGCCTGGCCTGGCGGCAGCGCGTAGCGTTCATCGATCTGGATCGGCCCCTGACCTTCACGATCAAGGCGCAGGCGAATCAGCGGTTGCCCGTCCAGGCTCAGGCTCAGACGGCTTTCGGTGGCATCGGCTACCAGTTGGCTGCCCGAAGGCAGGGCCAGGGCAGTCAGGTCATTCAGATTGGACATGGGTCGGGCTCACGATAATCGTCGACAGTTCAACGATGGGACGTGAGCCGGGGCGAAAAATTTAGGCCGCTCGACAAAAACCGCCGGTCATTGATGCGCTACCGGCACCACCGCGATCTTGTACGGATCGAAGATCTTCAACATCTGCCCGTTGTCGCGCAGCCCTTGCAGCAGTTTGCCGAACGCTTCGCCGGTGATCGGTGCCTTCGGACTAAGAATCGCGTAATGGTGATAGATCTGATCGATACGCTGGGACACCAGCAATTCGTCACGCACCTTTTCGTTGCGCAGCAGGTAATCGAACAGGTACGAGCGGGTCACCAAGGCAATGTCTGCGCGTCCGCGCAAGACCATCAGCAGGTTGCTGTCGTGGGAATAGGTCAGCGTGGCGCTGTAGGTTTCTGCGAGGTACTTGGGATCGGCGTTGAAATTGGCGAATTCGTAGTGATAACCGCTGTACAGCGCCAGCCGTTTGCCCTTGAGATCGGCGAAGTAATTCTGCTGGCGTCCGGGTTTGTTCTGCGCGACGAAAATCTCGGCGTCCTCAAGACCCATGTCGACGGTGGTGTGGGGGATGTCTTTCCAGCCCCACTCCGGGTTTTCGAAGATCGCCATGTCGGTGCGGCCATCCTTGAAATCACCGAACCGGCGAGGAATCGAGGTGGGTACCAGTTCAAAACGATAGTCGCTCTGGGCGCTGTTCAACGCGGCGACCAGCTCCGGCAGCAGGCCGGTGTCGGCGCCGTTTTCCGGGCGAATGGTGTAGGGCGGAAAATGCGCTGCGCCCACCCGAACCACCTGCGCCGCCGGAGCAGGCAATACCCATAAAGCAGCCAGCGCTGCGAGCATCAGCCCGGCGGCCGTCCGAATTGGCGAAGACTTCAAAACACCCCACTCCCCGAAAAAGTACCGATCATGCATTCAAGCTAGGCGGTTTCGCCAAGTTAGCCAGTTTCCCGGCCCGATAGAAAGCGCCTAGCGCTCTTCGAGCACCAGAATCAGCGCCTCTTCGGCCAGTTGATCCAGACTCAGACTGCCGCCGGCACGGAACCAGGTGGTGGTCCAGGACAGCGCGCCCGTGAGAAAACGTCGGGTAATGAACACGTCGCCACGGATGAACCCCTCCTCCTTGGCCTCGCCCAGCACTTGCAGCCAGAGGTCTTCGTAGATGTCCCGCAGCGCCAGCACCTTGGCCTGGCCGTCTTCGGACAGCGAGCGCCATTCATACACCAGCACCGCCATCGCCTCGCCGCTGCCGCCCATGATCGACTGCAATTCGCAGCGGATCAGCGCCAGCACCCGCTCACGCACATCGGCGGCATCGGCAAGGGCTGCGCGCATCAGCGCGGTGTTGTAGCGGATGGTTTCCTCCATCACTGCCCGCAGGATTTCATCCTTGCTCTTGAAGTGATGAAAGATGCTGCCGGACTGAATCCCCACGGCACCGGCCAGATCGCGCACCGTGGTGCGCTCGTAGCCCTTGTTGCGGAACAGGTGGGCCGCCACTTGCAGCAGTTTGCCGCGAGCGCTGTCCGGATCGGTCAGCTGGCCGGCATCGACCAGTTCACGCATGACCCTCAGGGCTTTTTGCTCATCCACCCATTGTCTCCTACAGTCGATCATTCAAGTGTGCCGTACGCCGCAGAAACGGCGGGGTTGCGCGGGCAATTTAAGCCGCCACCCGCGACCAAGCAAGCGCTTGGGCAGAAGAAAATTCCAGGTGTTTACAAACCAAGCGCTTGCTTGGTAGCCTCGATGCACTTCTGTCACAGGTTGCTGAGTCGGAGATCAAAATGCCCACCACGGTTCGCATCGGATGCGCCAGCGCATTCTGGGGAGACACCTCGACCGCCGCCGCGCAGCTCGTGGCCGCAGGACAGCTGGATTATCTGGTCTTCGACTACCTGGCCGAAATCACAATGTCGATCATGGCCGGCGCGCGCATGAAGGACCCGCAGGCGGGATTTGCCGGGGATTTCATCGAAGTCCTCACGCCCCTGCTGCCGCAACTGGCCGAACAGAACATTCGCGTCATCAGCAATGCCGGCGGGGTCAACCCAAAGGCCTGCGCCGCCGCGCTGCAAGCGGCCTGCGACAAGGCTGGCGTAGCACTGAAAATTGCAGTGCTGTCGGGCGATGACCTGCAACCCCAGTTCAAACACCTCGCCTCCCAAGGCATTACGGAAATGTTCAGCGGCGCCCCGCTGCCGCCGATGTGCGTGTCGACCAACGCTTACCTCGGCGCGCCGGGCATCGTCGAAGCCCTGCGCCTGGGTGCCGACATCGTGATCACCGGCCGGGTGGTCGACAGCGCGGTGGTCAGCGCCGCGCTGGTGCATGAATTCGGCTGGTCGTGGCATGACTACGACAAACTCGCGCAAGCCGCCCTGGCCGGGCACATCATCGAATGTGGCGCGCAATGCACCGGCGGTAATTTCACCGACTGGCGCGACGTGCCGGACTACGAGCACATTGGCTTTCCGATCGTCGAAGTCAACGCCGACGGCCAGTTCATCGTCAGCAAACCCGAAGGCTCCGGCGGGCTGGTCACGCCGCTGACTGTCGGCGAGCAGATGCTCTACGAAATCGGTGATCCGCAGGCTTATCTGTTGCCCGATGTGGTCTGCGATTTCAGCCAGGTCAAACTTCAGCAACAAGGCAAAAACGCCGTCCGGGTCCACGGCGCCAAAGGCCTGCCGCCCAGCGACCAATACAAGGTCAGCGCCACGTATCCGGATGGTTTCCGCTGCACCGCCAGTTGCCTGATTGCCGGCATCGATGCCGTGGAAAAAGCCCGGCGCGTCAGTCGGGCGATCCTCGACAAGACTTCGGAAATGCTCGAACAAAAAGGCTTGGGACCGTACACCGAAACCGATGTCGAACTGCTCGGCAGCGAAGCCACCTACGGCCCTCACGGCCAGCGTCGGGACAGCCGCGAAGTGGTGATCAAACTCGCCGTGCGCCACCCGAACAAACAGGCGCTGATCCTGTTTTCCCGGGAGATCGCCCAGGCCGCGACCGGCATGGCGCCGGGCCTGACCGGCATCGTCGGGGGGCGGCCGACGGTGTATCCGCTGATCCGGCTGTTCTCGTTCCTGATCGACAAAAGCGCCTGCACCTTGCAGATCGACATCGCCGGCGAATCTCACCCGTTCACCCTGCCCGCCCCCGCCACCCTCGACAGCCAGGATCTGCCCCTGCCCCACGAAACACCCAAACCCCAAGGCCGCGCCGACGCGAGTGTGCCGCTGGTGAAACTGGCCGTGGCGCGCTCCGGTGACAAGGGCAATCACAGCAACATCGGCGTCTTGCCGCGCCGCCCGGAATACCTGCCGTGGATCGCCGAGGCGCTGACCCCGGCGGTGGTCGTCGACTGGATGAACCATGTCCTCGACCCGATTCACGGCCGGGTCGAACGCTGGTATCTGCCCGGCACCCACAGCCTCAACTTCCTGCTGGAAAACGCCCTGGGTGGCGGCGGCGTGGCAAGCCTGCGCATCGACCCGCAAGGCAAGGCCTTCGCCCAACAACTACTGGAAATCCAGATCCCGGTGCCGCAGAGCATCGCCGAACAGTTCGACTAGAGGATTGGCACCATGGCGTTCGAATCGATTTTCAGGGCTGATCTGTTCAGCGGCCAGACCGTCATCGTCACCGGCGGCGGCAGTGGCATCGGGCGTTGCACCGCCCATGAACTGGCAGCGCTCGGGGCCAACGTGGTGCTGGTCGGGCGCAAACCGGAAAAGCTGCAAACCGTCGCCGCCGAAATTGCCGAGGACGGCGGTCGGGCGCACTGGCAGGCCTGCGATATCCGTGACGAAGAAGCGGTGAAGGCGCTGGTCAGCGAACTGATCCGTGAACACGGGCCGATCCACGGACTGGTCAACAATGCCGGCGGGCAGTACCCGTCGCCCCTGGCCTCGATCAATCAGAAAGGCTTCGAAACCGTACTGCGCACCAATCTGGTCGGCGGCTTCCTGATGGCCCGGGAAGTGTTCAATCAATCGATGAGCAAACACGGCGGCAACATCGTCAACATGCTCGCCGACATGTGGGGCGGCATGCCCGGCATGGGCCACTCCGGCGCCGCACGGTCGGGCATGGACAACTTCACCAAAACAGCGGCGTTCGAATGGGGTTATGCCGGGGTTCGGGTGAATGCGGTGGCGCCGGGCTGGATCGCTTCCAGCGGCATGGACACCTACGAAGGCGCCTTCAAAGCCGTGATCCCGACCCTGCGCGAACACGTGCCGCTCAAGCGCATCGGCACCGAATCAGAGGTCAGCGCGGCGATCGTGTTTCTGCTCAGCCCGGCTGCCGCGTTCATCAGCGGCAGCACCTTGCGCATCGACGGCGCGGCCAGCCTGGGCAGTCGCGCCTGGCCGCTGCACAAGGCGACCCACAGCGAATCCTTCAACGGTTTTCACCGGGCCTACATGCCAGACGTTTTGAAGGACAAGGAGTAAGCCATGCCGCAGATCCAGTCCCAACTCGACCCGCACAGCGAAGCCTTCGCCCGCAATCGCGCAGCGATGCTCGCGGCTATCGAGCAAGTCCAGCAACTCGAACAGAACCTGCTGCACAAGGCTGCCGAAGCCAAACCGAAATTCGACAAACGCGGACAACTGTTGCCCCGTGAACGTCTGAATCTGTTGCTCGACCCCGGCGCGCCATTCCTCGAACTGGCGAGCCTGGCCGGCTACAAACTGCACGACGACAAGGACGGCAGCTCGGCCGGTGGCGGCTTGATTGCAGGCATCGGTTACGTGTCCGGCGTGCGCGCCTTGATCGTGGCGAACAACAGCGCGATCAAGGGCGGAACGATTTCCCCGTCGGGCCTGAAAAAGTCCTTGCGTCTGCAACAGATCGCCCAGGAAAACAAACTGCCGGTCATCACCCTCGCCGAAAGCGGCGGCGCCAACCTCAACTACGCGGCAGAAATTTTCGTCGAAGGCGCGCGCAGTTTTGCCAATCAGGCGCGAATGTCGGCCATGGGTTTGCCGCAGATCACTGTGGTGCACGGCTCGGCCACCGCGGGCGGCGCGTATCAGCCGGGGCTGTCGGATTACGTGGTGGTGGTGCGCGGCAAGGCCAAGCTGTTTCTCGCCGGTCCCCCATTGCTTAAAGCGGCGACCGGTGAAGTCGCCAGCGACGAAGAACTGGGCGGTGCCGAGATGCACGCGCAAGTCGCCGGCACCGCGGAATACCTGGCGGAAAACGACGCCGACGGCGTGCGTCAGGTGCGGGAAATCGTCAGCCTGCTGAACTGGAACGAGCAACTGCCGTGGCTGCCCGAGCCGCAATTCAAGGAGCCGCTGTACCCCATCGACGAACTGCTCGGGCTGATCCCGGACGACCCGAAAAAACCCTACGACGTGCGCGAAATCATTGCGCGGATCGCCGATGAGTCGCGCTTCCTGGAGTTCAAGGGCGAGTTCGATCAACAGACCGTTTGCGGCCACCTGAAAATCCAGGGCCGCGCCTGCGGTTTCATCGGCAACAACGGCCCGATCACGCCCAACGGCGCGAGCAAGGCAGCGCAGTTCATTCAACTCTGCGACCAGAGCCAGACACCGCTGCTGTTCTTCCACAACACCACCGGGTTCATGGTCGGCACCGAATCGGAACAGCACGGCGTGATCAAGCACGGCTCGAAACTGATCCAGGCCGTGGCCAATGCGCGGGTGCCGAAACTGACGATTGTGGTCGGCGGCTCCTACGGCGCAGGCAACTACGCGATGTGCGGACGCGGGCTCGATCCACGCTTCATCTTTGCCTGGCCCAACAGCCGCACCGCCGTGATGGGCGGCGCCCAGGCCGGCAAGGTGTTGCGCATCGTCACCGAAGCCAAACAGCTCAAGGACGGCCTGGTGCCGGACCCGAAAATGCTCGACATGCTGGAGCAGGTCACCGCGCAGAAACTCGACAGCCAGTCCACTGCCCTCTACGGCAGCGCCAACCTGTGGGATGACGGGCTGATCGATCCGCGCGACACCCGCACCCTGCTCGGCTACCTGCTGGACATCTGCCACGAAGCCGACATCCGCACGTTGCAACCCAACAGCTTCGGCGTCAGCCGGTTCTGATCGCCTCGGATCAAAGGAGAACAACAACAATGATCTTCACCCCGGAACACGAAGCTCTGCGCCGCACCGTCCGCCAGTTCGTCGAGCACGAGATCAACCCCCATGTCGATGAATGGGAAAAGGCCGGGCGCTTTCCGATCCACGAGATTTTCCGCAAGGCCGGCGACCTCGGTCTGCTGGGGATTTCCAAGCCGGAAAAATTCGGCGGCATGGGCCTGGATTACAGCTATTCGATCGTCGCGGCCGAAGAGTTCGGCACCATCCATTGCGGCGGCATTCCGATGTCGATCGGTGTGCAGACCGACATGTGCACCCCGGCCCTCGCCCGCTTCGGTTCCGATGAGTTGCGCGAAGAGTTTCTGCGTCCAGCCATCACTGGCGAGCAGGTCGGCTGCATCGGTGTCTCGGAAGTGGGCGCCGGTTCCGATGTCGCCGGTCTCAAGACCACCGCGCGCAAGGACGGCGACGACTATGTGATCAACGGCAGCAAGATGTGGATCACCAACTCGCCGAGCGCCGACTTCATCTGCCTGCTGGCCAACACCTCGGACGACAAGCCGCACATCAACAAATCGCTGATCATGGTGCCGATGAACACGCCGGGCATCAGCCTCAGTTCGCACCTGGACAAGCTCGGCATGCGCAGCTCGGAAACCGCCCAGGTGTTTTTCGACAACGTGCGCGTGCCCCAGCGCAATCGCATCGGCCATGAGGGCGCCGGGTTCATGATGCAGATGCTGCAGTTTCAGGAGGAACGCCTGTTCGGCGCGGCGAACATGATCAAAGGCCTGGAATACTGCGTCGACAGCACCATCGAGTACTGCAAGGAACGCAAGACCTTCGGCAATGCGCTGATCGACAATCAGGTGATCCACTTCCGCCTCGCCGAATTGCAGACCGAAATCGAATGCCTGCGGGCGTTGGTCTATCAGGCCACCGAGCAATACGTCAAAGGCCAGGACGTCACCCGACTGGCCTCGATGGCCAAGCTCAAGGCCGGACGTCTCGGTCGGGAAGTCAGCGACAGTTGCCTGCAATACTGGGGCGGCATGGGCTTCATGTGGGACAACCCGGTGGCCCGCGCCTACCGCGACGTGCGGCTGGTATCGATTGGCGGTGGCGCCGATGAAATCATGCTGGGGATCATCTGCAAACTGATGGGCATTCTGCCGGGGAAAAAGAAATGAGCGCCCTGCCCGATTGCCAGACGCTGCTGCTGGAACGGCACAACGGCGTGTTGCACATCACCCTCAATCGCCCGGAAAGCCGCAACGCCATGAGCCTGCAAATGGTCGCCGAGTTGCGCGCCGTGCTGGCCAGCGTGCGCGATGACCGCAGCGTTCGCGCACTGGTGCTCAGCGGTGCCGGCGGGCATTTCTGTGCCGGCGGCGACATCAAGGACATGGCTAACGCCCGCGCCCAGGGCAGCGATGCCTATCGCGAATTGAACCGAGCGTTCGGGTCGTTGCTGGAAGAAGCACAGCACGCGCCGCAAGTGCTGATCACGGTGTTGCAGGGCGCGGTGCTCGGGGGCGGCTTCGGGCTGGCCTGTGTCAGCGATATCGCCATCGCCGATCATCAGGCGCAATTCGGTTTGCCGGAAACCAGCCTCGGCCTGCTACCGGCGCAGATCGCGCCGTTTGTGGTGCAGCGCATCGGCCTGACCGAGACCCGACGCCTGGCCCTGACCGCCGCCCGTTTCGACGGCCATCAGGCCCGGCGCCTGGGACTGGTGCATTTTGTCGAGCAGGATCCACAGGCGCTCGCCGAGCGACTGGATGAAGTGCTCGACCATGTCCTGTGCTGCGCCCCCGAAGCGAATGCCGTGACGAAAAAATTGCTGCTGGCCAGCGCCGGCCAGCCGTCGAGTGAACTGCTGGACGAAGCCGCGCAGTGGTTCAGCGCAGCGGTGACCGGTGCCGAAGGCATCGAAGGCACGATGGCGTTTGTGCAAAAACGCAAACCGAGGTGGGCCCCTTAGAAGCATCGCGGGCAAGCCCGCTTGTATGTTTAGACTTGAAGGGGTGGGCGGGACTAAAAGCTCGATTCCGACTCTAGCCAGTACGGACCGTGGGAGACTTCTCGTCCCGCCCTTTCTACCTAAAGCGCCGATAAGGAATTCATCGGTAAAACCGACGATAGAGGCAAGCCAGCGCTACGGTAGACCCCGACAAGCTCTTAAACCCTAGCTCCGAGGATTCGTCATGACAATCCTTACCTCGCCAACGGTGCTGCGGCCGCGCCAGTCTGTTGAACAAAAGCTGCTTCAAGCTGCAAGTGAGGCATTCACTTGCAGCTTGAAACTTGCCGCTTGTCGCTGATTTTTTAGAACTTCGCTTCCGCATCCAGCTGCAGGGTGTTGGTGTCTGCATCACGCTGGGTACGGCTGGAGAAGTCGGCCTTGGTCAGGAAGTAAGTCGCGCCAATGGCGAAGTTCTTGTCGATGTCGTAACCGACCTTGAACTTGTGGCCACGGGAACCGGTGGTGCCGTTGGCGAAGTCCGAATCGGTGAAGGCGCCGACCACAGCGTTACGCTGCACGTCACGATAGTTGTAGTCGAGGTTCAGGCCGAAGACTTTCGATTTGGCACCGACCAGCCACGCGGTGTCCTGATCGGTCACTGCATCGTTGTTCTTCACGTACTGGCCATAGAACGACAGCGGCATTGGCAGGCCGCCGATGTCGACCTGGCTGAAGCCTTCGTACAGACGGAATTCGTTGTTCGCCGAGTTGCCGTTGACGGCCAGGGCGCACGGCGTGGAGGTGCCGGTGCAACGGCTGTCTTCGTCGTTCTGGTAGGCGTAGACGCTGCCGCCCAGGGTCAGTTTCAGGTTGTCGGTGATGGCGAAGCGGCTGCCCAACTGACCGGCGGTCAGACGCAGGTCATGACGGAATTGCACGCCGTCGCCGTCCACGTTGTCCTTGAGATTGTAATTACCCAGGCTGCCGAACAGCTCGACGCTGCTGCCCAATGGATACTTGTAGGTAACGGCCAGACCTTCCGGGTTGATGTCGCTGTCCCAGATCACGTCGCCCATGCTCACCCACGGTTGCAGCATCTTGCCGCCGATGATGTGCAGGTTCTTGATCTGATCCGGGTGGTAGTCGATGTAGCCCAGGTCGAGCCAGATCTGCTTCTTGTCGAAGTAGTTGTCCTGGTCCTGGTTGGTCGAACGGGCGTCGTCGCCGCCGCCGGTGGCGATGCGGATGCCGGTGTCGACTTGCGGGTTGATCTCGGTGTAGGCACCCAGACGGGCACGGATGCGCTGGCGATCCTTGTCGCGGCCGCCGTTATTCGGTTCGCCGTCGATCTTGATGGTTTCCTGACGGATACGCACGTCGCCCTTGAATTGGGTCTTGGCGGCCCAGGCCAGTTTCTGGTCGAAACTGCTGAGCTCGTTGGTTTTCTTCGCGGTCGCCGCGATTTGCTCGTTGGTCTCTTGCTGCGCCTGCTGCGCGATTTGCTGGGCCTTCTGATCCTTGGCCAGTTCAGTTTGCAGCTCAACGTACTGCGCCTGGGAAATCGAACCGTTAGCCTTGAGCATGTCGAGCAGTTTGGCGTCGACTGCGGCACTGGCCGGTACACTCATGGCCAGCAACAGGCCACCGCACAGGGCCGCCGCAGTTTTCGTGGAAGCAAGACGCATAGCAATCTCCGAAGATGAAAAGGGGATGGCTGAACCATCCTGGGCACAACCGACGGTTTGACGGTCGGAAAACAGTGTCCGGGGTAGAACCCGGCGCTCTAAAAACAGGCGCCAGTATCGCGATGGTTTATGACAGAGCAGTGGCACGATGATGGCAGGTTGATGACGATACAAAATGGCCGTGAACTATTGATCCAGAGCGCTGTCGCGCAATCTGACGTGGGCAACGCCCGGCCGATCAGCGATACTCGCCGGGCGTTCACGCCCGAAAGTGGAGAGGAAAATGCCGCTGCAACGTCTGCACAAACTGTCGGAAATTCCAGCGTCCGACTGGGATGTTCTGGTCCCGCAAAACCAGCCGTTTCTGCGCCATGCGTTTCTTTCTGCGCTGGAGGACAGCGGCAGCGTCGGCCCGCACACCGGTTGGCAAGCGGAGCATTTGCTGCACGTCGAAGCGGGGCGGGTGATCGCGGCGTTGCCCGGTTATCGCAAGTGGCATTCCTACGGCGAATACGTGTTCGACCACGGCTGGGCCGATGCCTGCGCCCGGGCCGGCATCGATTACTACCCCAAATTCTTGAGCGCGGTGCCCTTCAGCCCTGTCAGTGGCCCACGGTTGCTGGCAGCGAATGTCGAGGACGGATTCGAACTGCTCAAGAGCCTGCCGGGGTATCTGGAAGTCGAAGAGCTCTCCAGTGCTCACATCAACTTCACCGACGCGTTCACCGATGCCGCCATGGCCGAGCAGCCGGGCTGGCTGCAACGCATCGGCTGTCAGTACCACTGGCAGAATCGCGGCTACCGCGACTTTCAGGATTTCCTCGACGTGCTCGCCTCGCGCAAGCGCAAGCAGATGCGCAAGGAGCGCGAACAAGTGGCGGGGCAGGGTTTCGAGTTCGAATGGCTGGAAGGACGCGAGCTGGACGAGGCGCAGTGGGATTTTGTCTACGCCTGTTACGCCAACACCTACGCGGTACGCCGGCAGGCGCCGTACCTGACGCGGGAATTCTTCAGCCTGCTGGCCGAGCGCATGCCGGAATCGATTCGCGTGGTCCTGGCCCGACAGGGCTCACGGCCGGTGGCGATGGCGTTCAGCCTGGTGGGCGGCGACAGTTTTTACGGACGCTATTGGGGATGCCTGGCCGAGTTCGACCGGCTGCACTTCGAGACCTGTTTCTATCAGGGCATGGACTATGCGATTGCCAATGGATTTCAACGTTTCGATGCCGGTGCCCAGGGTGAGCACAAACTGATTCGCGGTTTCGAACCGGTGATCACCCATTCCTGGCATTACCTGCGCCATCCCGGTTTGAAAGCCGCGGTCAAAGACTTCCTGCACCAGGAGCGCGCCGGTGTACTGGCCTATGCCGAAGAGGCGAGGAGCGCCTTGCCGTATCGGCAGGTCTGATCCTCGCCGGCTCCTTCAGCTGTCTTCCTTGCCCAGCCAGCGATAGAGCACGCCGCCGACCACCGCTCCCAGCAGCGGCGCGACCCAGAACATCCACAACTGGGCGATGGCCCAGCCGCCGACCATCAGCGCCGGGCCCGTGCTGCGGGCCGGGTTGACCGAGGTGTTGGTGACCGGGATAGAGATCAGGTGGATCAGCGTCAGGGCCAGGCCGATGGCGATCGGTGCCAGACCTGCCGGGGCGCGTTTGTCGGTGGCGCCGAGGATGATCACCACGAACATGGCGGTCATCACCAGCTCGGTGACGAACCCGGATGCCATCGAGTATTTGCCCGGCGAGTGTTCGCCATAACCGTTGGAGGCAAGGCCTGCGGCGATGTCGAAACCTTCCTTGCCGCTGGCGATGTGGTAGAGCAGGGCCGCTGCCAGAATCCCGCCGATCACCTGGGCGATGACGTAGGCAGGCAGTTCTTTGGCCGGGAACCGACCGCCGACGACCAGACCGACCGACACGGCCGGGTTGAGGTGACAGCCGCTGATGTGGCCGATGGCAAACGCCATCGTCAGCACCGTCAGACCAAACGCCAGGGCGACCCCCAGCACTCCGATTCCCAAGGGTGAAGACGCGGCAATGACCGCACTGCCGCACCCGCCCAACACCAACCAGAACGTACCCAACAACTCAGTGACTGAACGTTTGAACAGAGACATGACAGAGTCCTTGATAGGCGTGCTATCGAGACTGCATCCAGTGGTGCGTCCCTGCAGATTTACGACAGGTTCCGTTCCGGAGCCTTCGCTGATTACAGCAGGGTTTCAGGGGATTTCCAGCAGGCGATAAAAAACCGCCAGAGCCCGTGGTTAAAGGGCTCTGGCGGTTTTTGTGTTTTGACGCAGGATCAATCGATGCCGACAAACCCTCCGGTCTGGTGCGCCCACAACCGCGCATACAATCCGCCGTGGGCCAGCAGTTCGGCATGGTTGCCGCTTTCGGCGATCTTGCCGTTTTCCAGCACCACCAGCCGGTCCATGCGGGCAATGGTCGAGAGGCGGTGGGCGATGGCGATCACGGTCTTGCCCTGCATCAGGGTTTCCAGGCTTTCCTGAATCGCCGCTTCGACTTCCGAGTCCAGGGCCGAGGTCGCTTCGTCCGTGATCAGGATCGGTGCGTCCTTGAGCAGCACCCGCGCGATCGCGATCCGCTGACGCTGACCACCGGACAGTTTCACCCCGCGTTCGCCGACATGCGCATCGAATCCTGTGCGCCCCTCGGCGTCCGACAGCAGCGGAATGAACTCATCGGCACGGGCCTTGCGCACCGCTTCCCAGAGTTCGGCGTCAGTGGCGTCGGGCTTGCCGTACAGCAAGTTGTCGCGGATCGAACGGTGCAGCAGCGAAGTGTCCTGGGTGATCATGCCGATCCGCGCGCGCAGGCTTTCCTGGCCGACTTCGGCGATGTTCTGGCCGTCGATCAGGATCCGCCCGCCTTCGACGTCGTACAGGCGCAACAGCAGGTTGACCAGGGTCGAT
The DNA here is from genome assembly GCF_001594225.2 of Pseudomonas glycinae. Lineage (GTDB taxonomy): Bacteria > Pseudomonadota > Gammaproteobacteria > Pseudomonadales > Pseudomonadaceae > Aquipseudomonas > Aquipseudomonas glycinae. The sequence continues at coordinate 1,031,829 of NZ_CP014205.2, read as the reverse complement.
TTGCCGGCGCCGGACGGGCCGATCAGACCGATTTTCTCGCCGGGTTTGATGGTCAGGTTGAGGTCGCCGATGATGCCTTTCTTCTTGCCGTAGTGAAAATCCACGTGCTCGAAACGCACTTCACCACGGGCCACGGCCAGTGGTTTGGCTTGCTCCCGGTCGGTGACGCTGACCGGTTGCGAGATAGTCTGCAGACCGTCCTGGACCATGCCGATGTTTTCGAAAATGCCGGTGACCACCCACATGATCCACCCGGACATGTTGACGATGCGGATGACAAGGCCGGTGGCCAGGGCGATGGCGCCGACGCTGATCAGCGATTGCGTCCACAGCCACAGGGCCAGCGCGGTGGTGCCGACGATCAACAGGCCGTTCATGGTGGTGATGGCCACGTCCATGCTGGTGACCACGCGGCCGGCCAGTTGGGCTTTTTCGGTCTGTTCCTGGATCGCTTCGCGGGCGTAGTGCTGCTCGAAGTTGGTGTGGGCGAACAGCTTCAGGGTGGCGATGTTGGTGTAGCCGTCGACAATCCGGCCCATCAGCTTCGAGCGCGCGTCGGAGGCTTCCACCGAACGGTCCTTGACCCGTGGCACGAAGTAATAGAGCGCGCCGATGTAGGCGGCGATCCACGTCAGCAACGGGATCATCAGGCGCCAGTCGGCCTCGGCGAACAGCACCAGCGAACTGATCGCGTAGATCAGCACATGCCACAACGCGTCCACCGCTTGCACGGCGGAATCGCGCAGCGAGTTGCCGGTCTGCATGATGCGCTGGGCGATGCGCCCGGCGAAGTCGTTCTGGAAGAAGTTCAAGCTCTGCTTGAGCACGTAACTGTGATTCTGCCAGCGAATCAGGCTGGTCATGCTCGGGCTAAGGGTCTGGTGTACCAGCATGTCGTGCAGCGCCAGAAACAGCGGGCGTAGCAGTAACGCTACCACCGCCATCCACGCCAGTTCGACGCCGTGCACCTTGAAGAAGTCGACGTTCGGCGTACCCTGGGCGAGGTCGATGATGCGGCTCAGATAACTGAACAGCGCCACTTCGATCAGGGCTCCAAACAGGCCGACGATCAGCAGGGCGACGAAACTCGGCCAGACCTGCTTCAGGTAATAGGTGTAGAAGGGCAGAACGCGGTCCGGCGGGGATGCCGTAGGCGCATCGCGGAATATGTCGATCAGTTGTTCGAAACGGCGATAGAGCATCAGATAACCGCCCGGAGCACGGGCTCTCCTTTTATCAGTGTGAGCGGCGTGACATCAGCCAGCGCCGCTCGATATGCCCTGTAAAGCTTAGTCGATGCGCTTGGCCGACTTGATGATCACAGGGTCGATCGGCACGTTTTGCATGCCCTGTTTGGTGGTGGTCTGGGAGTTGACGATGATGTCGACCACGTCCATGCCCTTGACCACTTTGGCGAACACCGCGTAACCGGCGTCACGGCCCGGATCGAGGAAGGCGTTGTCGGCCACGTTGATGAAGAACTGGCTGGTTGCCGAGTCCGGGTTGGAGGTACGGGCCATCGACAGGGTGCCGCGAACGTTATGCAGGCCGTTGCTGGCCTCGTTCTTGATCGGGGCCTTGGTGTCTTTCTGTTGCATCTGCTGGGTGAAGCCGCCGCCCTGGGCCATGAAACCCGGGATCACGCGGTGGAAAATGGTGTTGTTGTAGAAACCGCTGTCGACGTACTCGAGGAAGTTCTTGGTACTGATCGGCGCCTTGACCGGGTCCAGTTCGATTTCGATCTGGCCGTTGGTAGTGTCCAGCAGCACGTGCGGCGCTTTCGCCGGCGTGGCAGCCATCAGGTTGGCGGCGAACAGCACGGTGCCGGCGGCGAGGGCGAGTTTTTTCAGCATGGGTCAGTGATCCTGAGGGTGATTATCGGCTGTGGCGAGGAACTCCAGCAGCGTTTGATTGAAGCGTTCGGGCTGGTCGAGCGGGGTGGCGTGGCGTGAATCGGCGATCACCACCAGCCGCGCATCGGGCAGCAGTCTGACATAGGTTTCTTTCAGCGAAACGGGGGTGTAGTCCCGGTCGGCGCTGACGACGAGGGTTGGACAGGTGACCCGGGAAAGGTGTTCCTGAACCCCCCAGCCAACAATCGCATCGAAGCTGGCGAGATAAGCACGTTTGTCGTTTTTTGCCCAGCGCTCTGCCATCTTCTGGCACAAATCCGCCTGCTCCGGTTTGGGGAACAGCCTGGCGCCAAGGGCCTTGCCGATGGTGGCGAGGCTGAGCAGGCGCATCAGGCTCCAGCGCTTGAACCACTGCCAGTAATCGTCGCGGCTGCGCAACTTGACCTCGGGGGCACTGTTGACGATGGTCAGGCTCTTGAGCATCCGGGGCTGATCGACAGCGAACTGGAAGCCGATCATGCCGCCCATGGACAGCCCGACGTAGTGCACCGGGCCAAGCTTCAGGTGTTCGATCAGGGCAACGATGTCGGCGCTGAAGCCGGCGATGCTGTAGCGCTCGCGGGGCTTGTCGGAGCGACCGTGACCGCGCACGTCCGGGACGATCACCCGGTAATGCGCGGCCAGTACCGGGATCTGCATTTCCCAGTCCAGGGTGCTGGAGCCCAGACCGTGAACCAGCAGCAACGGAACGCCGTGGCCATATTCCTCGTAGTGCAGGTTGCAACCTTCATGCTCGAAATACGCCATCGGTGAACTCCGTGTCAGGCTTGTTCGGGGGCGGCGAACGGTGCGTCCAGCGGCAGGGTGTCGAAGGTGCGCAGCAGTTCGATCAGGATTTGCGTGGCTGGGCCCAAGGGTTTGTCCTTGTTCGAATACAGATAGAAACTGGAGTTGCGATTGCCGCCTCTGTCCAACGGTAGCAGCTTGAGCGAGCCGTCTTTCAGTTCCCGCTCGATCATGTGGCGTGGCAGCCAGGCGAATCCCAGGCCGCTGCTGACGAACGTCGCGGCCGTGGCGAGGCTGCCGACGGTCCAGCGCTGCTCGGCGCCGAGCCAGCCGACGTCCCGGGGTTGCTGGCGGCCGGAGTCGCGGATCACCACTTGCATCTGGGTTTCCAGGTCCTGAAAGCTCAGCTCGCGGTTGAGCCGGTGCAGCGCATGGTCAGGATGGGCGACGGCGACAAATTCGACATCGCTCAATTCCGCGCCGAGGTAACCGGGAATGCTCAGGCCGGTGATGGCCAGATCGGCCACACCTTCAAGCAGCACTTCTTCGACGCCCGACAGCACTTCCTCACGCAGACGCACCCGGCAGCCACGGCTCTGCGGCATGAAAGCGGTCAATGCGCGCACGATACGGGCGCTGGGGTAGGCGGCGTCCACCACCAACCGCACTTCGGCTTCCCAACCCTGCTCCATGTGATGGGCAAGGTCTTCCAGCTGGCTGGCCTGTTTCACCAGCTGTCGCGAGCGGCGCAGCAGCACGCCGCCGGCTTCGGTCAGTACAGCCTTGCGACCGTCGATGCGCAACAGCGGCACGCCGAGCTGATCCTGCATGCGGGCGACGGTGTAGCTCACCGACGATTGCGAACGGTGCAGGGCCTCGGCGGCCTGGGCGAATCCGCCGTGGTCGACCACGGCCTGCAACGTTCGCCATTGATCAAGGGTCACGCGGGGCGCTTTCATCAATAGCTCCTCTTGTCCTAAGCTGGCGGTCCCTCATGGAGACTGCCGAATGAAAAAATTCTGTTGTGTGTTGCTGGTGCTGCTTCCGCTGACTGCGTTCGCGTACCCGATCGATGTGGAGAAAGATCTCAACGGCCTGAAGATCGACTACAACGCGTTTGACACCGATAACGACATCGGCTCCATCCAGGTCAACAACTACGGCGACGTCGACGCGACCTGCAAGGTGGTGTTCACCAACGGCCCGGAAGCGCCGCGTACCCGCAACATCGAAGTGGCTGCGGGTAAGCATAAGAACGCCACGGCCAAGTTCACCCGGACCATCATCAAGCTGCGCATCAAGCTGAGCTGCACCCCGAAATAGCGTCATGGGCCTGTGGGAGCGGGCTTCCACAGGCTGCGGCTTGCATCTAAACGAATTTTTCGATGCTTTGCAGCAATTATTTGCGCTTTTTCATCGATACGGCACTGTTTAACCTTCACTCCATCGACTTACAACATTCTCGGATGGAGGCTACACAACATGTCCCGCGTTCTGATCATCGAAAGCAGCGCCCGCCAGCAAGACTCGGTTTCCCGTCAACTGACCCAGACCTTTATCGGTCAATGGAAAGCGGCGCATCCGGCCGATCAGATCACCGTACGTGACCTCGCCGTGAACCCGGTGCCGCACCTGGACATCAACCTGCTGGGCGGCTGGATGAAGTCCGCCGAGCAGCGCAACGACAGCGAGCAGGCCTCGCTGGACCGTTCCAACGAATTGACCGATGAATTGCTGGCCGCCGACGTGCTGGTGATGGCTGCGCCGATGTACAACTTCGCCATCCCGAGCACCCTGAAAGCCTGGCTCGACCACGTCTTGCGTGCCGGCGTGACCTTCAAGTACACCGAAACCGGCCCGCAAGGCCTGCTCAGCGGCAAGCGTGCCTACGTGCTGACCGCTCGCGGCGGCATCTACGCCGGCGGCCCGGCGGATCATCAGGAACCGTACCTGCGTCAGGTGATGGGCTTCATCGGCATTAATGACGTGACCTTCATCCACGCCGAAGGCATGAACCTGGGCGGCGACTTCCAGGAGAAAGGCCTCAACCAGGCCAACGCCAAACTGTCCCAGGTCGCCTGATATGTTAATCGCCAGATAATCGCCGATTGTTCTAGTGACCTGGCGCAACCCCTTCAAGGCTCTACGCGCATCGAACCTCCCTTTGCACTTGTTGCTCCTGAGTGCTGTAGCCCGATTGAACGCTTTAGCGAGATCGGGCTTTTTTTTGCCCGGGATTTAGCGATGGCCGGCAAAAAACGCTATCGTCGCCGCCATTCGAAATCGAGGCGAGCATGGGCTATCTACTTTTTGTCACGCTGATCCAGGCGTTTTCCTTCAGTCTGATCGGCGAATACCTGGCCGGTCATGTCGACAGCTACTTCGCGGTGCTGGTGCGTGTGGTACTGGCCGGGCTGGTGTTCATTCCGCTGACCCGCTGGCGCTCGGTGGAACCGGCGTTCATGCGCGGCATGCTGCTGATCGGCGCGTTGCAGTTCGGCGTGACTTACGTCTGCCTGTATTTGAGCTTCCGGGTGCTGACGGTGCCGGAAGTGCTGCTGTTCACTATCCTCACGCCGCTGCACGTGACGCTGATCGAAGACGCGCTCAACCGACGCTTCAACCCGTGGGCGCTGATCGCGGCACTGGTGGCGGTCGCAGGCGCGGCGGTGATTCGCTACGACCGGATCAACCCGGACTTCTTCATGGGCTTTTTGCTGCTGCAACTGGCCAACTTCACCTACGCCGCCGGGCAGGTGCTGTACAAGCATCTGGTGGCGAAACACCCGAGCGATCTGCCGCATTACCGTCGTTTCGGTTTCTTCTACCTCGGCGCACTCGCGGTGGCGCTGCCGGCGTTCCTGCTGTTCGGTAAATCCAACTTCCTGCCGGAAGCGCCGCTGCAATGGGGTGTGCTGGTGTTCCTTGGTCTGGTCTCCACCGCACTCGGTTTGTACTGGTGGAACAAGGGTGCTTGCCTGGTCAACGGCGGCACCCTGGCGGTGATGAACAACCTGCATGTACCGGTTGGGTTGCTGCTGAACCTGCTGATCTGGAATCAGCACGAGGAGCTCGGGCGGTTGTTCCTCGGTGGCTGCGTGATTCTGGCGGCGGTGTGGATCAGCCGGTTGGGGATTCGCCAGTCGGCGCCAATTGCTCCACCAGAAACGCGATAAACGCCCGAGTCTTCTGCGGCACTCGTCGCGCTGACGAATACACCGCGTTGATGGTGATCGCCGGCGCCTGCCATTCGCACAGCACCGGCACCAGCCGCCCGGCCGCCAGTGCCTCTTCGACGATGAAGTCCGGCAGCAGCGCAATGCCCATGCCGGCCTCGGCCGCTTGCGCCAGCAAGTCGCCGTTGTTGGCGTGCAGCGGCCCGGTCACGTTGACCCGCTGCGTTTCTTTGCCGTTGCACAGTTGCAGGCTGACGCCGCTCTGCAGATAGCCGTAGTTCAAGCATTGATGTGAGCGCAGATCCTGCGGGGTCTGCGGCGTGCCTGCGCGTTCGAGGTAAGCGGAGGAGGCGACCATGATTCGTGGGGCGGGCGCCAGTTGCCGGGCGATCATGGTCGAGTCGGGCAGGCTGGCGATGCGGATGGTCACGTCGAAGCCGCCGCGCACCGGATCGACCTGCTGGTCGCTGAGCACCAGTTGCAGTTCGATGTTCGGGTGTTGCTCATTGAACAGCGGAATCAGCTTGCCCAGCCGCCGCAGGCCGAACGACATCGGTGCGTTCACCCGCAACACCCCGCGCAATTCGCCAACTCCGTCCCGAGCTCGCTGCTCGGCCTCGTCCAGCGCCGCAATCACTTCCCGCGCCGCTTCGAAATACTCGGCACCGGCCTCGGTCAGGTGCAGGCTGCGGGTGGTGCGTTGCAGCAGTTGCACGCCGATGGCTTCTTCCAGCGCCTGAATCTGTTTGCTGACTTTCGAGCGTGGCACGTCCATGGCACGGGCGGCGGCCGCGAAGCCGTTCTCGCCGACCGTCACCACGAAGGCGCGCATGCATTCGATGCGATCCATGATTGTCCCTATTTTAGAATCAATGATTCTCGATTTTAGGGAATTGTCCCTTTATCGGCTAGCCCCTAAAGTGACATCCAAGCCGAGACAACAACGCCGCAGACGGCAAAACGCCTCGACTCACCAATACCCAATCGAAACTTTGAATCGACATCAAAAGGAACGCGCCATGTCTATCCGTGAACTGCTGAACCCAACCAACTCCGCCCTGATCCTGATCGACCACCAGCCGCAAATGGCTTTCGGCGTACAGTCGATTGACCGTCAGACCCTGAAGAACAACACCGTTGGCCTGGCCAAGGCTGCCAAGATCTTCAACGTGCCGACCATTTACACCTCGGTCGAAACCGAAAGCTTCAGCGGCTACATCTGGCCGGAATTGCTGGCAGTACACCCTGAGCAGAAACCGATCGAGCGCACCTCGATGAACTCCTGGGAAGACAAGGCGCTGGTTGACGCCGTGAAGGCCACCGGGCGCAAAAAGCTGATTATCGCCGCGCTGTGGACCGAGGTTTGCCTGACCTTCCCGGCTCTGGAAGCCCTGGCTGAAGGCTACGAGGTGTACATCGTCACCGACGCGTCCGGCGGCACCACCAAGGAAGCCCATGACATGTCGGTACAGCGGATGATTCAGGCCGGCGCGGTGCCGGTGACCTGGCAGCAAGTGCTGCTCGAGTACCAGCGTGACTGGGCGCACAAAGACACTTATCAGGCAGTGATGGACCTGGTGCTGGAACACAGCGGCGCATACGGCATGGGCGTCGACTACGCCTACACCATGGTGCACAAGGCACCGCAGCGGCAGGCCTGATAAATCGGCGGGAAAAAAAAGACGCAACCAAGGTTGCGTCTTTTTTTGCATTTGAAGAAAGCGCTACATCAGATGTTTTTCGGCTTCTGGAATGTGGCTCGCGCCAAGGACTGCCGGCAACAACCCCGACCGCAAATCCCCACCGCTCGGCTGCTGATACAGGCTCAACCCAAACTCCGGCAGCACCGCCAGCAGGTAATCGAAAATATCCCCCTGGATCCGCTCGTAATCGGCCCACACCGTGGTCGTGGTAAAGCAGTAGATTTCCAGCGGAATGCCCTGGGCGGTGGTTTGCATCTGGCGGACCATGCAGGTCATGTTCGGCTGGATTTCCGGATGGCTCTTCAGGTAAGCCAAGGCATAGGCGCGGAAGGTGCCGATGTTGGTCATGCGCCGGCGGTTGGCCGACATCGCCGCGACGTTGCCCTGGGCTTCGTTCCAGGCCTTGAGCTCGGCTTTCTTGCGCCCCATGTAAGCGGTCAGCAGGTGCACCTGGGAGAGTTTTTCTTCTTCGTCGTCGCGGATGAAGCGCACACCGCTGGCGTCGATGAACAGGCTGCGCTTGATCCGCCGCCCGCCGGACTGCTGCATGCCGCGCCAGTTTCTGAACGACTCGGACATCAGGCGCCAGGTCGGGATGGAAACGATGGTCTTGTCGAAGTTCTGCACCTTGACCGTGTGCAGGGTGATGTCGACCACGTCGCCATCGGCGCCGACCTGCGGCATTTCGATCCAGTCGCCGACCCGCAGCATGTCGTTGCTGGTCAGTTGCACGCTGGCGACGAACGACAGCAGGGTGTCCTTGTAGACCAACAGGATCACCGCCGACATCGCACCCAGACCCGACAGCAGCAACAGCGGCGAACGGTCGATCAGGGTGGCGACGATGATGATCGCGCCGAACACGTACAGGACCATTTTCGCCAGTTGCACATACCCCTTGATCGAGCGGGTGCGGGCGTGTTCGGTGCGGGCGTAGATGTCCAGCAGCGCATTGAGCAGGGCGCTGACCGACAGCAACAGGAACAGAATGGTGAACGCCAGCGCCACGTTGCCGAGGAACACCGTGGCGGTCTTGCTCAGTTCCGGCACCAGGTGCAGGCCGAACTGGATCACCAGCGATGGCGTCATCTGCGCCAGACGCTGAAATACCTTGTTATGGCGAAAGTCGTTGATCCAGTGCAACGCGGGCTGGCGACCGAGCATGCGGCTGGCATGCAGGATCAGATAACGCGCCACTCGTCCGAGTACCAGCGCGATCACCAATAACAGGAGCAGTGCCAGGCCGGCGTGCAGGAGCGGGTGCTGTTCGAGGGCACCCCAGAGGTCTTGGGCATTGAGCCAGAGCTGTTTGAAATCCATGAGTGAAACGATTCTTCTGTAAGACGCGACGGGCGATTAGAGCATTTAAGACGCTGTGTATTACCGTTGGAGACAAATCGAGCAACAAAAAAGCCACTGATTACGGCGGATTTCACAAAGAAACTCGGCCTGAGCGCTCGAAACCGGTAACCTATGCAGCTGATTTTTTGCATATCTTCGAGGTAGCACCCGTGTTTTCCCAATTCGCCCTGCACGAACGCCTGCTCAAAGCCGTGGCCGAGCTGAAATTTGTCGAGCCAACGCCTGTGCAAGCCGCGGCCATTCCGCTGGCGCTTCAGGGGCGTGACCTGCGGGTGACGGCGCAAACCGGTAGCGGCAAGACCGCCGCTTTCGTCCTGCCGATCCTCAACCGCCTGATCGGCCCGGCCAAGGTTCGCGTCAGCATCAAGACCCTGATCCTGCTGCCGACCCGCGAGCTGGCCCAGCAGACCCTGAAGGAAGTCGAGCGCTTTTCGCAGTTCACTTTCATCAAGTCCGGCCTGATCACCGGCGGTGAAGACTTCAAGGTCCAGGCCGCCATGCTGCGCAAGGTGCCGGACATCCTGATCGGTACCCCGGGCCGGATGATCGAGCAACTGAACGCCGGCAACCTCGACCTGAAAGAAGTCGAAGTGCTGGTGCTCGACGAAGCCGACCGCATGCTCGACATGGGTTTCGCCGAAGACGTGCAGCGTCTGGTCGACGAATGCCCGAACCGTCAGCAGACCATGCTGTTTTCCGCCACCACTGGTGGTTCCGGCCTGCGCGAGATGATCGCCAAGGTGCTGAACAACCCTGAGCACCTGCAGCTCAATGCGGTCAGCCAACTGAACGACACCACCCGTCAGCAGATCATCACCGCCGACCACAACCAGCACAAAGAACAGATCGTCAACTGGCTGCTGGCCAACGAGACCTATCAGAAGGCCATCGTCTTCACCAATACCCGGGCCATGGCCGACCGCATCTACGGTCGCCTCGTCGCCCAGGAATACAAGGCGTTCGTGCTGCACGGCGAGAAAGACCAGAAGGATCGCAAGCTGGCGATCGACCGTCTGAAGCAGGGCGGCGTGAAGATCCTGGTGGCCACCGACGTGGCGGCCCGTGGTCTGGACGTTGACGGCCTGGATCTGGTGATCAACTTCGACATGCCGCGCAGCGGCGACGAATACGTGCACCGCATCGGTCGTACCGGCCGTGCCGGCAACGACGGTCTGGCGATCTCGCTGATCTGCCACGGCGACTGGAACCTGATGTCGAGCATCGAGCGTTATCTGAAGCAGAGCTTCGAGCGCCGCACCATCAAGGAAGTCAAAGGCACCTACGGCGGACCGAAAAAGGTCAAGGCCTCGGGCAAGGCTGTCGGCGTGAAGAAGAAAAAGACCGATGCCAAGGGCGACAAGAAGAAAACCGCCGCCAAGACCCCGACCAAACGCAAGAGCGCCAACCGTCCGAAGCCGGACGCTCTGGTGAGCAGCGATGGCATGGCCCCGCTGAAACGCCGCAAACCGGCAGCGCCAGCGGCGGAATAAGCCGTTTCAGGCAGGCAAAGAAAAACCCGGACATGGTCCGGGTTTTTTATTGCCAGCGTTTATCAACTGCCCAGCAGGCCAGTGGTGTCGGCATCAAAACGCCGCTTGGCCTGATCGGCTGCCGGTTTGAGCTGTGCGAACAGGGCGGCCTCGCTGTACAGCCCGGTCAGTGCCAGTTCCTTGGGGGTTGGCTCGATCGGGATCAGCACGTCTTCACCCGCCGCGTGCAGCCAGATCGCCACAAGGTGCAGCGCCGACACAAACAGCATCCGCAGCTCAACGGTTTTGCCTTTCAGTTGCGGCGATTGCTCCGCCAGTTTCAGCGCATCGACCGTGGCGCTCGCCAGGTTGCCGTGGTTCAACGAGGCGAACTCGACGTGACCGCGTACTTCGGCCAATTGCGCATCGGCAATCGATACCCCGCCGGAAAACACCAGGTAATGCCAGTCACCCACTCGGGCGTTTTTCAGGCCTTTGCCCTGGCTCAGGTCGTCCAGACTGAGCGAGTAGCCGCGATAGGCCTCGCTTAGGCTGATCCCGGCAGGCGCAGCACTGGCGAACTGGCGATTGACGCCGAAGCCCTGGGTCTGCAACGCGGCCTGCAGGGCCGGACGCAAGGTCTGTACGCCGTTGGAAGGCGCTTTTGGATAAGTCAGTTTCATGATGCCGCCCCCTGGTTTTTCGCCGTGAAGTAAGTGTGGGTCCAGTTGCCGCCACCGTTGTAGGAACCGGGGAAGGAATTCAGCGCGCGGGTCGAATAGCCGTAAATCGAATCCGCGACCAGCACGTAATTGCCGTTGGTGCCGTAGATCGCCAGAAAGTGCGCTCCGCCGCCGTACCAGGCACAGCGCAGGCCGACGGGGCGACCCATGTTGATCTGGTTCTGGATGGCCGACATTTGCAGCGAGCCCGAATTCATGCCGTTGAAACTGCGGGTGATTTTCAGCGCAACGTCGAGATAGCCATACACGTTGCACGGCCCCGGTTGATTGCAGCAGTTGCGATCCAGCGCGGCGCTGGCAACGGCGCATTGGGTCCACGACCCGGTGCCGTAATAATTGCCGACCGAGGCGGAAGCCGCAGCCCAGCACCAGTTGGTCTGGGTCTGTTGCTGCATGGTGAAGTTCAGGCTGGCGGCCGCCAAGGCACGGTTTTGTGCAGCCGCTTCGACCTCGACCAGTTGCGGGTCGAGCAGATGGCCGATCAGACATTCGGGCAGGGTGTTGCCGGTGAATGCCGTTGTTTCAGTGGTTAACATTTTTCAATCCTCCATGAATGAAAACAAACGTTCCGCGTTTGCGGGATAACGGTATTGCCGAGCGATCAGTGCTAAAGGGTTGCCATCTCCGATGGCCGGTTCCGATCAGGCTCGGGGTAACCCTAGGTGTGAATATGCATTTGTGCAAATAACAAAATGCACTAATGCAAGTTTCCGGACAAAAGAAAGCAGGCTCTGGTATCGATCCAGCCTGATCGATGCCAAAGCCTGCCGTTGTCTGCGCGGGTGCTATCCCTCGGTTTTCTTCTCGGCCGAACCCAGTTCCTTCAAGCGCTGATCAATCAACTGGCATTTGTCCGGCAGATCGGCGGAGGCCGTACCCAGATCCATTTTCTGCAACTCGGCATTGATCTCCTTGGCCTTGGTCGGGTTTTGCTCAGTGAGCTTCGCGACTTCCTTGGCCAGTTGCTCGCGTTTGGCGGTGGCTTCTTCCGGCGTACAGGCCCAGACGGGCAGGGCGCAGGCAAGCGTGGCGGCGAGGGTGAGCTTGAGCAGGTTTTTCATGGGGGCAGGCCTCAGTTCCGGTTAAGGCGGGTTACCCGGTTGAGGGTTTTGGCCAGCGAAAAGTTCACTGCGACTAGCGTTGGGGTGATGCCTTTGTCAAATGTCGACGTCGGCAATTGAAATGCCTATGCATCGGTTGAATACATCGACAAGAAGATCGTCATCACCGTGGTAGGAGTGAATACACGCCTTGATCCATTCGTCTTGATCGCATGGATAGATCGCTTCAAACAAGGTGCGGTGCACTCGTTTTAAAGTTGCAAGGCTGTAGGGAGGAGGAATGAATTCCAAACGCGCAGAGGCGACTTCATTGATGTAGCGTTCTGCTTCATCTAGGTCTTCGGCATTGCGCAAGTCGAGCAAATTGACAAGAACATCAGTGCCCGGATAACAATCCGGGGCTTGGTCAGAACCGTATTTATCGTTGCTCAAGCTTTCAAGAGCTGGACCGCTCTCAAAGCAGCGGCCCTTGTGGGAAGTTTGATATCGCCATCAGTGGGAGATGGAACAAAGCCTTCCAGGCGCAGGCTGGCCGCGAAATTGGCTCTGCGTTGCTTCGCGAACCAGGCTTTCTTGGTTTGCAGACTCAGCTTTTCCATATCGGCCTCTTGATGCGGGAATGTGCCAATTATAGTCGAACGAAGCCGTGTCGGCTCGTTCGACCTAGCATCGCACATCCTGCGGCACCATTGAACCCGTCCACGCTGACGGGCTACCCATCACGGCAGCAACTGGATTTTGCGGCGCCGTCGTAGCGATCATGATGCCGCACCCATTCCATGATCTCGTCCTCGTTCCGGCCCTTGGGCGTAAGGTCGAGAAAGTTGTACGCACCGACCAGCATGTCCAGACCTCGGGCGTACGTTGAGTAGGTGTGGAAAATGTCGCCGTTGTCGGCGCGATAAAACACGCTCAGCCCCGGCATTTCTTCCTCGGCGCTGTCGGTCTTTTCGTAGTTGTACGTAGCCTTGCCTGCTTCGACATCCTCAGCGCGGGCGCACACGCCAAAGTCGTAGTTGAAATCGCAACCGTTGGACGACACCCATTTGAATTTCCAGCCCATCCGGCGCTTGAACGCCTGGAATTCGGCGAACGGTGCGTGGGACACCGCCACCAGCGCAATGTCGTGATGGGCCAGGTGCAGGTTGGCGCCGTCGATGTGGTCGCTGAGGAATGAACAGCCCGGGCAGCCTTCCTCCCAGCCCTTGGCAAACATGAAGTGGTAAACGACGAGTTGGCTGTGGTTACCGAACAGATCGACGAGTTTCAATTCGCCGTTCGGTCCCATGAAGCGGTAATCCTCGTCGACCTTCACCCAGGGCAGGGCGCGGCGTTTGGCGCTGAGGCGGTCGCGTTCCCTGGTGAAGGCTTTTTCATCGGCCAGATGCTGCTTGCGGGCGGCGAGCCATGCTTCGCGCGACACCACCGGATGATTCTCAACGTTCATGATGATTTCTCCTGCGGGGGTTGAAACCGTCTGTCTCAGACTAGTCGTTCAACCACTCGGGAAATCGACAGACCGCCGGTCGGTCGGGGCGCCGAATAATCCTGAACGGTGACGCCACGCTCCGGTCACAACCTGTGAACGCGCCAAAAAATCACGCGCACCGGAGGTTGAATCAGGATGACGACTTATAACTGGGATTTGATTGAGCGCCTGCTGCATGAAGTGCAGAACGGCGCGGGCCACAGCTTCGCGCCACGGTCATTCGCCGAAGACTATGCGGCGGAGAAAGCGGCGGCGGGCGAGGCGATCGAGAATCTGGATCACCTGAAAACGCTGGCCTGCGACTATGAGCAATTGCTGTTGTTGCGCGGTTACATTCAGCCCCGTGGCGAAGACGAGGGCAGTACCGGCAACAACTTCAGCCTGACCCCGCGTGGCTCCAGCCTGTTGAGCCTGATCGACAGCAGCATTCCCGGCAACGATCATCCGCGTCAGGTGCTCGATGAGCAGGAAGATGCGCTGGATGAGCTGACATTCGATGAGGTGGCCTCCAAAGCGCAGATAGCCTGAGGCTTTGCACAAAAAATGTGGGAGCGATTTTGCTCGCTCCCACATGGGTTTTTCAGTGATCTCAGCTTTTTTGTGCGGCCTTCAGGCACTTCAAGTCATTGAAATCCTTGCGCACCCCCTCAATCTTTTTCAACAGGCGCTGGCGTTGCTGCGGGGTGCTGTCAGCCATTAGATCAACGAACAGCGAACGGGCCTGCGCTTCGGTATTGGCGTAGGCCTTTTGGTAATCCGCTGTCCATAAACGTTCGCGATTGACCAGAAGCGTCTCGATCCGCTGTGGGAATTCAGGACTTTTGCGTTGCGCCACCGCCGCGCTGAACTGCTTCTGCCAGTGAGCACGGTTGGCAATCCACTGGGTGTTCTGATCGCCCAGAGCGGTCGACCAGGCCATCACCCGCTGTTCCTGCTTCGCGCTCAACGGGCCGAGCCAATCGTTGAGACGCTTGTCCATGCGCGCGCCACGTTCGGCAATCTGCTGCGACAGCGGAGGCTTGAGGTATTCCTGCTCGCGCTTTTGCAGGTCTTTGGCAAAGGCGTCGTTCATTTCAGCGACCTGCCGATCATCCAGGCCTTGCAGCAATTCAATCGCCGACGGGGTGATTTCCCGGGCGGTTTCGGCGATTGCCTGCTTGGCCTCTGCGGTGCGGGCCTGAAGTGCGGCGTCGGTGACCTGATTGGTCTCGACCATGGTTTGAAGGCGATCGAGCCAGTCCAGATAACCCGGTAACTGTGTGGTGCAGTGCCAGCTCAGGTGTTCCCTGAGGCGTTCGTTGAACCAGCCTTTCTGCTCGCCGTTCATGTCCAGGTAGTCGCTGAGCGTCCACGGAATGATCACATCGAGATTGCGATAGGCCAGGCCGACGCGGCTGCAAGCGCCGAGGGCGAGGGTCAGGATCAGTAGAACGGCGAGGCGTTGGAACCAGCTAGACATGGGCGAATCCTTGCGAAAGCCAGCCTTGAGGGTCTGATTCTCATCTGAACACAGGAGGGGCCCGGCAGTTCAGCCAATCAAAAGAACGGGCGTTCGGCCTTGAGTGTGACCAGTCCGTCGCACTGACTGTTATGCCCGGAATAGGCCGAGCAATCGCTGCCGCTGAGGCTCGAATTGCTGTAGATCAGGTCAAGATCGATGCCCATGAACGGCCGGGAAAGTTTCACCGACCAATCGGTAAAACTGCTCACATAACCGCCGTCCACCGAGACCGGCGTGTTGAGCTGATGGGTGGTGTATTTCATGCTGATCCCTATGCCGAACGGCTGATTGCCGCCCAGGTCGGCAAACAGGGTGTTGTTCTGTTTATCGGGATCGTTGCTCAGGGCGATGCCGATCCGGCTGCCGAGCAGGGTCAGGCCACCGAACAGTTCCTGGCTGTCGAGGGTGTCGACCTTGGGATAGCTGTAATGGATCATCCCGACTTCGTAGCCGAGGGTTTGATCGAAAGGTTGTTTAAAGCCGACGTAGGAATCGATTTCGAGATTCTTCCCCGGCGTGAGACCCATGCTCGGTGCGTACTGGCCGACATACAGGCCGCTGTCGTGGCTCAGGTCCAGGCCGCCGTGGAACGAACCGACCGCCGAAGGCTTGACCAGCCCTTGGGCCATGCTGCGGATGGGCGTGGTGACGAGTTTGAGGTCGAAGTCGCCGAGCTCAAGCTGGAAAATCGGCGCATGCGCCGCTGGGCTCGCCAGCAGGCCTACAAGTAATAAACAGAAGGGTTTGAGCATGCGTCACTCCTTGAATAGCGAGCGAAGGCTGGTAAACCTGCTGAAACGCTTGATCCAGACGCGTGCAAGGATACCGGCGAATGATCGGCATCGAGGGCCGTTCGTCAATTTCTGCGGTTTTGAATGTTTGATTAAACGCGAGAGAGGTCTTGCGAGGGATCCGGTCCAGACGCTTCGAAGCTCAAAGCGCCTTTGGACAGGTGTGCTGCGGGGTGTTACTTCTTGCCCAGGCTGATCTGCTTGGACGGGCCGAACGTCTGGCCGCTGACGCCCTTGGCAATTTGCTGAATCTCGCCGCCGGACTTGAGGAATGCCGCGATCTGATCGTTGATCGATTCGCTGGTTTCAACGGCTGGAGCTGGCTTTGCTTTGCTGGTGGATGCTTTTACACGCATGGCGGCCATTAACCTATAGAAAAGTAACTCGGCCAGGCATCGTACAGGAATAACTTGACAATTGCTTGGTAAATATCCCCCGGAATAACCCGGCTTGCAGGTGGATTATTCTCGATTAATTATTCGAAATATCTCGCTAACCTGCTGTTTTAACTAACAACATTTAGGCGATTCCATGATGTTCGGCGGTGTCGGGAGCGCGTGAAAGCCATCACGCTGGCCTGACGAGCGGCGCCCATCCAACGCGAAATCCAGGAAAATCAAGGCTTCCCACAGATTTTCGCGCGGCCGGCCGATCGGACGGCCAACCAGCACGGCAAAACCGGGTAGAATGCCGCCCACGCAATGAGGGTATTGGAAATGGCTTTAGTCGGGCGTTACAACAGTTTGCAAGTGGTTAAACACACTAACTTCGGTTTATATCTGGACGGCGGTGCGGACGGCGAAATTCTTTTGCCCAACCGTTATATCCCCAAAGATATTCCCAGCGAAGATGAAGACTGGCTCAATGTTTTCATTTATCTGGACAGCGATGACAAACTTATTGCCACCACTGAAAAACCAAAAGTTCAGGTCGGTGAATTTGCCAGTTTGAAAGTTGTTGAAGTCAACAGCATCGGCGTGTTCCTCGATTGGGGCCTGCCGAAGGATCTGCTGCTGCCTTACTCCGAAGAAAAACGCCAGATGACTGCCGGCGAGTACTGCGTGGTGCATGTCTACCTCGACAAGCACACCCGCCGCATCACCGCCACCGCGCGTCTGGATCGTTATCTGGACAAGACCCCGGCCAACTACAGCGCGGGCCAGGAAGTCGATCTGCTGGTTGCCGAAGCCACCGACATGGGCTTCAAGGCGATCATCAACAACAAGCACTGGGGTTTGATTCACAAGAATGAAATCTTCAAGTTCATGCGGGCCGGCATGCGCGAGAAAGGCTTTATCAAGGAAGTGCGCGCCGACGGCAAGATCAGCCTGAGCCTGCAACCGGTAGGGCAGGAAGCGGCCAGCAGCCTGAACTCGAAGATCCTCGCCAAGTTGCGCGAAAACGATGGCACCCTGGCCGTCAGCGACAAGAGCGATCCGGCACTGATCAGCAGCCTGTTCGGTGTCAGCAAGGGCAACTTCAAGAAGGCTATCGGTTCGTTGTACAAGAACGGCCAGATTGTCATTCACGCCGATCGCATTGAACTAACCTGAGCCTGACGTGGCCCATGTTGCATGGGCTTACTTGAGGTCGGGCAGATGAAAAAAGCGCTGATTGCCTACGTTGCCACATTGCTGGCGTTTCTTTTGCTCGACGGGCTCTGGCTCGGCGTGTTGATGGCGCCGACCTATCGCGAACTGCTCGGTTCGTTGATGCTTGAAAAACCGTTGCTGGTGCCGGCAGCGGTTTTTTATTGCCTGTACGTTTTCGGCTGCGTGGTGTTTGTGGTGTTGCCGTCGCTGACCTGGCAACGCGCCGCTCGTTTTGGAGCGCTGCTCGGGCTGGTCGCTTATGGCACTTATGACCTGACCAACTGGGCGACCTTGCGCGGCTGGTCAGCACAGGTGTCGCTGATGGATTGGGCCTGGGGGACGTTTGCCACGGCGCTGGCCTGTGCGGTCGGATTTTTTGTGACCAGCCGGGTTGGTAGGTCAGTCCGTTGATTTCGGTCGCCTGAACTGACGCCATCGCTGGCAAGCCAGCTCCCACAAGTGATATGGAGTTTCTGCAAACCTGAGCACGACAAGGACTTTGTGGGAGCTGGCTTGCCAGCGATTGACGGCGCAGCCGTCAGCCATTCAGCTCTGACGCTCCATGAGAATCAAATGTCTTTTCCAGACGGCTTTTTCGAGCTGACTGGTTAATAATCCCCTCACTATTTTTTTTCGCCCCGGACAAAGAGCCGGGGCTTTGTTTGACCATTGGAAAAGCTGCCATGTCGTGTGTGTTCGAGGTGTCGAGGTGAGCGTCAGTCGGCGCAGTGCCGACGGGTTCGCCCTGCAAGTGATGATCGGCCTGTGCCTGATCTGGGGCGTGCAGCAGGTGATGATCAAGTGGGCGGCGACCGACATTGCGCCGGTAATGCAGGCGGCGGGGCGGTCGGGAATTTCCGCGTTGCTGGTAGGGTTGCTCATCTGCTGGAAGGGCGGTTGGGATCAGGTCGGCAACACTTGGCGCGGCGGCTTGCTGGCCGGTGCCTTGTTCGGTCTGGAGTTCCTGTTCATCTCCGAAGGCTTGCAGTTGACCACGGCGGCGCACATGTCGGTGTTCCTCTACACCGCGCCTATTTTCACCGCGCTGGGCGTGCATTTCCTGTTGCCGAGTGAGCGCTTGCGGCCGGTGCAATGGTTGGGGATCTTCATGGCATTCGTCGGGATCGCCGTGGCGTTTGCCGGCGGCGTGTCGTGGGACAACCTCGACCGCCGGATGTTGATGGGCGATGCCCTCGGCGTGCTGGCCGGTGCCAGTTGGGGCGCGACCACCGTGGTGGTGCGCGCTTCGCGTCTGTCGGAAGCGCCGGTGACGCTGACCCTGTTCTATCAACTGATCGTCGGCTTCATCGGCCTGTTGCTGATCGCGCTGCTCAGCGGCCAGATCACCCACGTCAGCCTGACCGTCGTAGCCGTGGGCAGCGTGCTGTTCCAGGGACTGGTGGTGTCGTTCTTCAGTTACCTGACCTGGTTCTGGCTGCTGCGCCGTTATCTGGCGGCCAACCTCGCGGTGTTTTCCTTCATGACGCCGTTGTTCGGCGTCACGTTTGGTGTGGTGTTGCTCGGCGAAGAACTGAGCCTGAACTTCATCATCGGCGCCGTGCTGGTGTTACTCGGCATCACCTTCGTCAGCGCGGAACAGTGGGTGCGTCGGCGCCTGCGCAAAGCCCTCGGTCAGCCGTAACGGATTTGCACGCCAGACCGCCGGCAATCAGCAGGCCGCTGCCGGCGATCACCAGCGCCGGTTGCAGGCCACCGCTGAAATGGCTGCTGACCGCCGCCAGCAACGGCCCGCTGAGCTGACCGACGGCGAAGCACGCGGTGAGCAGGCCGGCGTTGCGCTGGGTGGCGTGGGGCGCCAGTTCCCGGGAGCGTTGCATCACCAGTTGCATGCAGGCCAGGAACGGCGTGCCGCACAGGATCACACCGAGTGCCAGGCCGAGGCCGCTGCCCAGCAGGCAAGCGAACACACCGGCGGCTTGCAGCCATAACGTCGCCATCAGCCAGTGCCGGGTGGTTTCCGGATCGTGCCGACGCAAACTCACCAGCAGAACCCCGATTGCCGCGCCGAGGCCGAAGCACGGCCAGAACAGATCGGCCTGCCACTGTCCGTGAAACTGCGCGTTGGCCATCTGCGACAGGAACGTGGCCGGGATGATGTAGCCCACGCCATACAAGGCATACACCACCGCCAAACGCCCAATGCCGCGATTCGACGAACTCACGGCAGTCGGAGTGGCCGGCACACCGACACCCGGTTGCGGCAGGATCCGTACGATCCCCAGCAACATCAGCAGTGCCGCGGCGGCATAGATCAGCCACAAGGTAGCGGAAGTCTGCTGCGCCAGATGTGAGAACAGCGCCAGCAACCCCGTCAGAAAAATTCCCAACCCCGGCCCGGCAAACACCAGCGCGCCCAACCGTGGACGACCCGCCGCCGCAGCCAGCGGCTGACTCAGCGCAGTAATCATCACCAGCACCCAGGCGCTCGCGACACCGGTGCCGAAACGCAGCAGCAAATGCGACCAGAAACCGTTGGCCCAGAACGACGCCAGCGTCAGCAGCACACACAACCACAGGCCGCCGTGCAGGCGCCGCTGCACCTGATCGGGCCGGCGGGAAAACATCGCATCCACCGCGCCGAGCAGGTAACCGAGGTAGTTGGCCGCCGCAATCAGACCGGCGGCGGTCAGGTCGATCTGGCCTTCGCTGAGCAGGTGCGGCAGTTGCGGGGTGAGGGCGAAACGCCCGATGCCCATGGCCATCATCAGGGCAATGAAACAGGCGGATAAGCGAATCAGCGGGGACATGGTCTGAATTCCGTTGGAGGTTCAATGACCGTCAGGCTAGGACTGATTGACTTTCTTTAAAATTGAATAATAGTGAGTAACTTGTTCAGTTCGGGAGAAAGGTTGTGGAATTCAGCCAATTGCGGATCTTCCAGGCCGTGGCGGAGGAGGGCTCGATCACCCGTGCCGCCGAGCGTCTGCATCGCGTGCCGTCGAACCTGTCGACCCGGCTCAAACAGCTGGAGGAGCAACTGGGTGTTGAACTGTTCGTCCGTGAACGTCAGCGTTTGCAGTTGTCGCCTGCGGGAAAAGTCCTGCTGGACTACACCGGCAAACTGTTCGCCTTGCGCGATCAGGCCAGTGCGGCGGTGATGGGCGGGCAACCGGCGGGGGATTTCGTGCTCGGCACGCTGTACAGCACCGCCGCGATCCATTTGCCGGCACTGCTGGCGCGGTATCACAAGCAGTATCCGGCGGTGAATCTTCAGGTGCAGTCCGGGCCCAGTGGTGAACTGCTTGAAGGCCTGCTCACCGGTCGCCTCGATGCGGCGCTGGTGGACGGCCCGCCGCAACTGGCCGGGATCGACGGGGTGCCGCTGTGCAATGAACGGCTGGTGCTGATCAGCGAGGCCGATCACCCGCCGATACGCAGCGCCAGGGATGTCGAAGGTCGGGCGGTGTTCACCTTCCGTCATGGCTGCGCCTATCGCGCGCGGCTGGAAGCGTGGTTCGCGCATTATCAGGCGGCAATGGGCCGGGCGATGGAGATCGAGTCCTATCAGGGCATGCTCGCCTGCGTGATTGCCGGCAGCGGCGTGGCGCTGATGTCGGAGTCGATGCTCGCCAGCCTGCCGGGTCGCGAAAGCGTGGCGGTGCATCCGCTGGCCGAGCCTTTTGCCAGTGCGACAACATGGCTCATGTGGCGCCGGGGCATGGTCGGCGCCAACCTCAATGCGTGGATCGAACAGCAGCAGGCGCTCTATCCCGTGGCTGGCGAAGACGTGCAGGAAACGGCTTGAACGAACGGTCAGGGATTTGGATCAATTCAGTAACAGATCATTGCGGATTTGGCCGAGCATTACGTAGGACTTCGGACTATTATCAGTGCGAAGCGGCCTCAGAATTCCGGACGCTCAGCACCACCCTGAAGGGGGCATGACGATGAAAGAGAAAATTCAAAACTGGCTGCACGATTTGGGTGTTGCCCTCGGCTTGATCGAACCGCCTCTGCAACCGGTCCCGATTCGCACCGATGACGAACAGCGTCGGCGTCAGCCACGTCGGCGGTAATGCCCCGCTTTGAAGGGTCAAAGGTTTTAAACGACAAAAGATCGCACCCGGTCGTCGCTCCATGGAGTGGCGGTCGGGTGCGATTTTTTTCAATGAGTCCGATGTTGATCGGCCTTCATCAAAGTGTATCAACGCGACCATTTGCCATTAATCTCGCACAGAAACTTTGCGGTAAAAGCAATAAAGAGCGCTCATCCGTAATGAGACCGGATGAGCGAATTCACACTCAGGTGTTGCCTGGATACTGAACGTCGGCGTTGCCCAGGTGTGCTTCGGGGAAATAGGGGCTGCCCGCAGCAAATCTTACGTAATAACTTACGTTGCCCGAGACGTGTTCGACTATAAAAGAAAACGTGTTTGGCGAACTTCGCGAGAATTTCATGTCCCTCGTTCCTTCTGGATGTGGAGCATACACACTGACAGCACCATTACTGGATTCAGCCATAGACCCATTGATCGTTACAGTGTCTCCAATTTCGAGCTTGGCAGGGACTGTCCCAGCAGGCGGATGTACAGTAGCCATCTTTTTCACCTTTCAATTTGTTTATGTGGTGGGAAACCTCTCTCAGTGAGAGGCTTCCACGACTGAAAGGTAGAGTCAGCTTGTACTCGGCAGCTACTGTCAGAAATATCAGTTTCGACGAGCGGTCGCCTGAGCGCTCAGCAAGAAAAAAGCGTACGACAACCGATCGCAATTTCATGGAGTGGCGGTCGGGTGCGATCTTTTGTTTTCAGTGACGCCCGATTTCCATCAGAAACCGGCTCAGGTCATTCACGGTTTTCGCAGTCTTGAGCATCCGATCCTCTTCGGCGGTGAAGGCCGTCAGTCCGAATTCATCTTCCAGATGGAAGATCAGATCCTCGATATCCGCTTTTTCCAGCCCCAGTTGCGCAAGGCTGGTGTGGTCGTCGAATTCACGATTTTCCAGCAGGCGCAGGATGAAGCGGTGCACGGCAGCACGCACGGCAGCTCTTCTCATGGCAGATTTTTATTGTGGTTGATCTGACTGAAGTACAGCAGGCCTCAAGCGTGCCGGCGCAACCATTCGTCAATCATCCCGCGCAGGTGCTCTCCGGAAAAACTGCCGAAGTGCCCGCCATGCACCGTGCGGATCTTCAACCCCTGCAAGCGCCGCAGGCTGGCGGCGTAGTCGTCGAGGTTGGAATGGTAGGCGTCCTCGATCAACGGCCCGTCGTAAATGATGTCGCCGCTGAACAGGGTTTCGCTGGCCGCTTCGTAGAGGCTGATCCCGCCCGGTGAATGCCCCGGCGTGTGCAGCACCTGCAACGTGCGGTTGCCCAGGTCCAGCACATCGCCATCCTCGACAAACCCGGTGGCCGGCGCCGCCTTGACCCGGTATTCGGCGTAGCACAACGGGCAATCCGGGTGCGCTTCGAACATGTCGTCGCCGACGAAGGCCCGGCTCAGATCATTCTCACCATCCGGCGCCGCCAGAATGTCCGCCTCGGCCGGATGTACCAGCCGTTCGGCAAATTCGTGATGTCCGGCGATGTGATCGAAATGGCAATGACTGGCTACTGCCACCAGCGGCCGCTCGGTCAGCCACGGCAGTTGCTCGCGCAGGCTGACCAGTCCGGAACCGCTGTCGAGCAGCAAATCCTTGTCCCGCCCCTGAACATGCCACAGGTTGCAGCGGTAGAACGGGCGGATGAACGGCTCGTGAATCAGCCGAATGCCGTCGCTCAGGTGCTGCACTTCGAACCACTGATCGCGAGAAACAATCTTCATCAAGCATTTTCTCCAGACGAAAAAAACGGGTGTGGCAACCGACGCCACACCCGCCGAAGAAAGCATCAAGTCGTTATAGCGAGCTTAGACCGCGCTGGCCACCGGGGCAGGGCGACGGGAAAACAGGCTGACCACCACAAAACTCACCAGACCCACAGCCAGGCTGTAGTAGATCGGGGTGTTGGCATCCAGACCGTCCTTGAACATGAACAGCAGTGCCGTGGCGAAACCCAGGCCCATGCTGGCGATGGCGCCGGCGGTGGTCGCGCGTTTCCAGAAGATCGCACCGATCAGCGGGATCAGCATGCCGCCCACCAGCAGGTTGTAAGCGAGGGTCAGGGCGCTGATCACGTCGTTGACCACCAGCGCGATGCCCAGCACCACCACACCGGTCAGCAGGGTGAACAGACGGTTCACCCCCAGGCTCGACTGTTTGCCGCCACGCAGTTTCGGCAGCAGGTCTTCGGTCAGGGTGGTGGCGGCGGCGAGCAGGCCGGCGCTGGCGGTGGACATCATCGCGGCCAGGGCAGCGGCGATCACCAGACCACGGATACCGTCCGGCAGCGACAATTTGACGATTGCGGCGAAGGCGTTGTTGACGTTGTCCAGATCCGGGATCAACACGTGTGCAGCCATGCCGATCAGGGCGCAGGCCAGACCGTAAAGGATGCAGTAGATGCCCGCGAAGCTACCGGCGTACTGAGCCACTTTTTCGTTCTTGACGGTGAACACCCGTTGCCAGATGTCCTGACCGATCAGAATGCCGAAGAAGTAGATCATGAAGTAGGTAATGATCGTGTCCCAGCCGATGGTGGTGAAATTGAATGCCGCAGCCGGCAGCTTCAGCACCAGTTCGTCCCAGCCGCCGACACGGTACAGGCAGATCGGCAACAGGATGAACATCAGGCCAACGGTCTTGATGATGAACTGGACGATGTCGGTCAGGGTCAGCGACCACATGCCGCCGATGGCCGAGTACACCACCACGCCACCGCCGAGCAGTACCGAGACCCAGAACGGCAGGCCGAACAGCACTTGCAGCACGGTGCCGATGGCGAGGATCGAGGTCACGCCGATCATCAGTGCATAGGCCAGCATGATTGCCGCGCTCGCCGAGCGGGCCATCGGGTTGTAGCGTTTTTCCAGCACTTGGGTAACGGTGTAGATCTTCAGTTTCAGCAGCGGCTTGGCCAGGAACAGGTTCAGCGCCACGATGCCGCAACCCAGTGCCGCGCACAGCCAGAAACCGGAAATGCCGTGCACGTAGCCCAGACGCACGGTGCCGACGGTGGACGCGCCACCGAGAACGGTCGCGGCCATGGTGCCCATGTACAGGCTTGGCCCGAGGTTACGCCCGGCCACCAGGAAGTCCTCGTTGGTCTTGGCCTTGCGCATGCCGAAGTAGCCGAGCAAGAGCATGCCGGCGGCGTAGATGAGGACGACGAATAAATCCAAAGCCATGATGGCGTGTCTCCGATTGTCTTTTTTATGGTGAAACAAAATTGGTTCTATGAGGCTGCCCTTGTGGGAGCAAGCCCGCTCCCACAGGGTTGATCAGGCAGCCTGACGCAGCGCCGCTTCAGCCGGCGCATGCGCGCCTTTGCTGCGGGGATCCTTCGGGCCGTAGACCAGCGCCGGTTCCGGGAACAGGCTCAGCAGCATCAGGTACATCACCGAGGCCAGACCGAGGGTCACCAGCAGGCTGATGTCGATGCCGCCGGCCAGTTCACCGAGCGGGCCGACAAACTGCCCCGGCAGGTTGACGAAGCACAGGCCGACCGCCGCGCTCGGGATCCACGCGCCCAGGCCACGCCAGTTCCAGCCGTGGCTGAACCAGTAGCGTCCGCCTTGCTCGCCGCGCGTGAACACTTGCAGGTCGTCCGGGCAGTAGAAGCCGCGACGTACCACCAGGCCGATGATCATGATCACCATCCACGGGGTGGTGCAGGTGATGATCAGCACCGCGAAGGTCGACACGCTCTGCACCAGGTTCGCCGCAAAGCGCCCGATGAAGATGAAGGCAATCGACAGCACGCCGATCAGCAACGTCGCCTTGACTCGCGACAGCAGACGCGGGAACACGCTGGACATGTCCAGCCCGGTGCCATACAGCGACGTGGTGCCGGTGGACATGCCGCCGATCACCGCAATCAGGCACACCGGCAGGAAGAACCAGCTCGGCGACACCGCCAGCAGACCGCCGACGTAATTGTTGGCCGCGATGTAGTCCGGCGCCTGGATCGCCACGATGGTGGCGGTGGTCAGGCCGAACAGGAACGGGATGAAGGTAGCGATCTGCGAGAAAATCACCGCCGCCATGATCCGCTTGCGCGAGGTTTCACGCGGGATGTAGCGGGCCCAGTCGCCGAGGAACGCGCCGAAGGAAATCGGATTGCTCATGGCCACCAGCGCGGCGCCGATGAACGCGGCCCAGAAGCCCGGCTGGCCGAGGCTGACGGTACCGGCGTAGTGCGAATCGAAAGGACCGGCGAAGGCGAAGATGCCCAGCAGGAACAGCAGGCTCGCGCTCCACACCGCGACCTTGTTCACCCACAGCAGGAAGCGGAAGCCGTAGATGCACACGGTCAGCACCAGAATCGCGAACAGACCGTAGGCCAGGCCCAGGGTCAGGTCGGTTTCCGGCAGGCCGATCAGGCGTTTCGCACCACCGATCAGCGCATCTCCCGAACTCCACACCGAGAGCGAGAAGAAGGCGATGGCGGTCAGCAGTGACAGGAACGAACCGACGATCCGCCCGTGCACGCCGAAGTGCGCACCGGACGACACGGCATTGTTGGTGCCGTTGAGCGGACCGAACAGGCCCATCGGTGCGAGGATCAGCGAGCCAAGCAGCACGCCCGAGACAATCGCCCAGACGCCCGCCTGAAAGGACAGGCCGAACAGCACCGGGAAACTGCCGAGCACGGCGGTGGCAAAGGTATTCGCGCCGCCAAAGATCATGCGGAACAAGTCCACGGGACCGGCGGTGCGTTCGTTGTCCGGGATCTGTTCGACCCCGTGGGTTTCAATCTGCGTAAGGCTTTGGTCGTTGTTGTTGTTATTCATGATCTGCTCCGATCATAAAGGCGCGCTCATCGTGCGTGAGCGTCACCTGTCTTGGCTAAGGGGATGGCAGCCCTTCCGGCATTGCGGACAAATGTTCGTGGCAGGCCAGCCAATGGCCTTGTTGTTCTAGGCTCGACGCTTGTTTCTTGAAAACAATCGTCTCGCGCTCCTGGCTGAAGTGTTGCTCCCCTTGCATGCGCAGCTCGGTGGCCACGTCATGGATGAAAATCGCCACGTCACCCTGCAGGCTGACGAAGGCGTTGCTCGAAGTGCAGGACAGCACCTCGAAGCCATCCTCGGCGCGCCAGTTGTCCCACAACGCCTGATAGGCATCGCGCGACAGCAGGGGCTGTTCGAGGGTGTAGAACACGAAGCTCGCATCGGCGCTGAACGCGCCGAAGTAGGCTTCGCGATCGTTGCGGGCGAAGGCGGACACCAGATCGGCGGCCGCTTTCAGAACCTGATCACGTTCGTTCATGACCCGAGCCTCAGCGGTGGACCACGCCCGGCAGTACGCAGAGCATTTCGTACAGCAGGTTGGCGGCCAGCAGCGAGGTGTTGCCGGTGGTGTCATAAGCGGGCGAGACTTCTACCAGATCGCAGCCGATCAGGTCGAGGCCCTGACAGCCGCGAACGATTTCAATCGCCTGAATGGTCGTCAGACCACCGATTTCCGGGGTGCCGGTGCCAGGCGCCCAGGCCGGGTCGATGCCGTCGATGTCGAAGCTCAGGTACACCGGGCCGCCACCGACTTTCTCGCGCACTTCGGCCATCAGCGGTTCCAGCGACTTGTGCCAGCACTCTTCGGCCTGCACCACGCGGAAGCCCTGATCGCGGCTCCAGTTGAAGTCGTCAGCGGTGTAGCCCTGCGCCCGCAGACCGATCTGCACCACGCGGTCGCAGTCCAGAAGACCTTCTTCGACCGCACGACGGAAGGTCGTACCGTGGGCGATCTTCTCGCCGAACATGTGATCGTTGACGTCAGCGTGGGCATCGATGTGCACCAGACCGACCTTGCCGTGCTTTTTGTGGATCGCACGCAGGATCGGCAGGGTGATGGTGTGGTCGCCACCCAGGGTCATCGGGATCACGTTGTGCTCGAGGATGTTGTCGTAGGCCTCTTCGATGATGCGCACGGCGTCGAGCAGGTTGAAGGTGTTGATCGCCACGTCACCGATGTCGGCAACCGACAGCGAGTCGAACGGCGCTGCGCCGGTGGCCATGTTGTAAGGGCGGATCATCACCGATTCGGTGCGGATGTCGCGCGGCCCGAAGCGGGTGCCGGGGCGCAGCGAAGTACCGATGTCCAGCGGCACGCCAACGAAGGCAGCGTCCAGGCCGGCAGCGGTCGGTACATGGGGGAGTCGGAGCATGGTGGCGATGCCGCCGAAGCGCGGCATTTCGTTGCCGCCCAGTGGTTGGTGAAGAATCTTGTCCACGGGTAGGGCCTCATCGTCTTTGTTTTATTTATGTCGGCGCACCGCATTCGCAAGGTCACGGGCACCGCTGTGGGCCGATTCTGCGAAATGTAGTGGGGCGGAAGAATCGCTACGGGCAAATACTTAGTTCAGAAATTTCTAAACTAATGCCAGACTTCCCCCGTGCGCTCGTCACTGATCGTTCCCACGCTCCGCGTGGGAATGCCGCCCAGGACGCTCTGCGTCCGCTTCACGGCTGTGACGCGGAGCGTCACGGGATGCATTCCCACGCAGAGCGTGGGAACGATCTATGGAGAACGATCCTTGGAGTAGACATGGCCAACGCTTTACCCGACCTGAAACTGTTGCGCATCTTCGTCAGCGTCGTGCGTCATCAGGGGTTTGCCAACGCGCAGCAGGAACTCAACCTGTCGACCTCGGCGATCAGCACCTACATGAGCCAGCTCGAAGCCGCGCTCGGTCTGGTGCTGTGCCATCGCGGGCGCGGTGGTTTCAGCCTGACCAGCAAGGGCGAACTGTTCCATCAGGAAACTCTGCGCCTGCTCGCCGAGCTCGAAGGTTTCGAGCAATACGCCGCTGCGCTCAAGGGCGAACTGCGCGGCACGCTGAACCTCGGGGTGATCGACTCGACGGTCAGCGACAAGGCCCTGCCGTTCGCCGAAGCCATCGGCGCCTACAGCCAGGAACACCCGGCGGTGCATTTGCATCTGTCGGTGATGAGCCCGTATGAACTGCAACTCGGTGTGCAGGACAATCGTCTCGACCTGGCCATCGGTGCATTCTCCACGCGCATGAGCGGTCTGGTGTACATGCCGCTGTACCGCGAGCAGCACTGGCTGTATTGCAGCAACCGGCACCCGCTGTTCAACGAACGGCGGATTCCCGAACAGGTCATTACCCAGCAACGGATGGTCGGGCGCGGTTACTGGAGCCAGGCCGAACTGGCGCGCCACGGCTTCAAACACAGCGCCGCGACCGTGGAAAGTATGGAAGCGCAGCTGATTCTGGTGTTGTCCGGCGCCTACATCGGTTACCTGCCGGAGCACTACGCCCAGGCCTGGGCCGACAAGGGCGATTTGCGGGTGCTGCTGCCGGCCACCTTCGGCTATCAGGCACCGTTTTCCATGATCATGCGCCGTGGCCGCAGCCGCGAGCCGCTGATCCAGACTTTCCGCGATCTGCTCAAAGCGCAGCTCAATCAGGCATAAAGAACATGTCCAGACCCCAATGCCCGCGCTGCCTGCGCCCACAAACCCATTGCCTGTGCCCGCTGATCCCCAGCCTCGACAGCCGCACCCGGGTGTTGCTGTTGCAGCACCCGAGCGAGGTCAATCACGCACTCAACACCGCACGGCTGGCGGCGCTCGGTTTGAACAATGCCGAGCTGATCGTCGGTGAGGTTTTCGAGGATTTGCCCGCGCTGCTGAACCGACCGGGCTATCGGGCACGGTTGTTGTTTCCGGCGGACAATGCGCAACCGATGCAGGCTTACGCCGCGTCCGATGAACCGCTGTTGCTGGTGGTGCCGGACGGCACGTGGCGCAAGGCGCGCAAGATGTTGCACCTCAATCCCTTGCTGGCGGCGTTGCCACGGGTGACGCTGGCCGAGGGCGGAGTTTCACGGTATCGGCTGCGCAAGGCACCGGGGCCGGGGGCGCTGTCGACCATCGAGGCGATTGTTCAGGCGTTGCAGACGCTGGAAGCGCCGGCGTCGTTCGAGCCGCTGCTCAAGCCGTTCGAGGCGCTGATCGAGGGGCAGATTGCAGCGATGGGGGAGGCGACTTTCCAGAAGAATCACGGAGGCTGATCGGACGGGTACTGATCGCCTGATCGTTCCCACGCTCCGCGTGGGAATGCCGCCCGGGACGCTCCGAGTCCCTTCGCGACGGTGACGCAGAGCGTCACTGGATGCATTCCCACGCAGAGCGTGGGAACGATCAACGTGAGAGCGATCAATCACTAGCGCTCGCGCATCGCCTCGGTCCGGGCCTTGAGCACCGGTTTGAGCAGGTAATCCAGCACGCTTTTCTCCCCGGTAATAATGTCCACCGTCGCCACCATCCCCGGAATGATCAACAGCGGTTTCACATCCCCGCCCAAATGGTTTTTGTCGGTACGCACCTGGATCAGGTAGAAGCTGTTGCCCTTGTCGTCGGTGATGGTGTCGGCGCCGATCAGCTCAAGCTTGGCGCTGAGCCCGCCGTAGATCGTGTAGTCGTAGGCGCTGAACTTGACCATGGCTTTCTGGCCCGGGTGCAGGAACGCCACGTCCTGCGGCCGGACTTTGGCTTCGATCAGCAGGTTGTCTTCCAGCGGCACGATTTCCACCATGTCGCTGCCCGGCTGCACCACGCCGCCGATGGTGTTGACCTTCATTTGCTTGATCACCCCATGCACCGGCGAGGTCACCGTGGTACGGCTGACGCGGTCGTCGATGGCGATGCTCGAAGCAGTGATTTTCGACAGGTCGGTACGTTTCTCGTTGAGCTCCTTGGCCGCTTCGGAGCGGAAAGTCTGTTCCGATTCGTCGATCTTGCTGCGGATCTCGGCGATGGCCGATTCGGCGCGGGGAATGGCCAGGGTCGTGGCGTTCAGGGAACCGCGGATTTCCACCGCACTGCGCTTGAGCCGCAGGATCTCCACCGGCGACACGGCGCCAGTCTTGACCAGCGGTTCGGACATGTTCATTTCCTGATTCACCAACGCCAGGCTTGAGCTGTACTGACCCTGTTTCGAGCGAAACTCCGCCAGCTCCTGAGTCTTCTGCCGCAGCTGTTCGCTGAGGGTTCTCTGTTCGCTGGCCAGCCGCCGCTGCCGTTGCTCGTACAGCGAACGCTCGTCCTCGGCCACTTGCGGCGCCTTGGCGATCACTTCGTCCGAGAGCTTGAATGGCCGGCCTTCGGCTTCGGCGGACAAGCGTTCGACCTGCGCGGTCAAGGCATAACGATCGGCCTCGCTCTCACCCTTGTTCGACAGAAACCGCGTGTCGTCCAGGCGCAGCAGTTTGTCGCCCTTGTCGACCATCTGCCCTTCGCGCACGAAGATCTCGGTGACAATCCCGCCCTCAAGGTTCTGGATCACCTGGACCTTGCTCGACGGAATGGCCTTGCCTTCGCCCATGGTCACTTCCTGCAGCACCGCGAACTTGGCCCAGACCAGCGCACTGATCAGCAGCGCCGCCGCCAGCCACACGGTGATGCGCGACCAGCGTGGCGAATCCTGCAACGAGGCGCCGGCGGTTTCCGGCATGAATTCGGCTTCGGCGCTTTTACCGAAGCTGTCGAAATAACCGCGGGGTTTTGAAGAGGAAGAAGCAGACATGGGGCAACTCCTAGACCGCTGCCGAGCCGACCCGGCCCTTGCGCAACGCATCGATGACCGCTTCTTTCGGACCGTCGGCGACGATCCGGCCGTTGTCCAGCACCAGCAACCGGTCCACCAGGCTCAGCATCGAGGTGCGGTGGGTGACCAGCAGCAAGGTTTTGCCTTGCACCCAGCCGTGCAGCTTCTGGCGCAGGACGTCTTCGCTGCTGTTGTCCATGGCGCTGGTGGGTTCGTCGAGCAGCATGATCGGCGGGTCTAGCAGCAGCGCCCGCGCCAGTAACACCGCCTGGCGCTGGCCGCCGGAGAGCAATTGCCCGCGCTCGCCAACCGGCCGGTCGAAGCCTTGCGGGTGCTGCCGTGCAAGCTCGGTAACGCCGGTCAGTTCGGCCACTTCGAGCATCCGCGAATCGCTGATGTAGCGCGCGCCGAGGGTCAGGTTGTCGCGCAGGCTGCCGGCCAGCAGCGGCAGGTCATGGGCGACGTAACCGATCTGCTGGCGCAGGTCGGCGACATCCAGCTGCCGCAGGTCGAGGCCATCGAGCAGCAACTGGCCTTCTTCCGGTTCGTAGAAGCCCATCACCAGCCGCGCCAGGGTGCTTTTGCCCGAGCCGCTGCGGCCGATGATGCCGATCCGTTCGCCGGGTTTGACGCTGAAACTGACGTTGCTCAAGGCCGGGGTGTTCTGGCCGTTGTAGTGGAAGGTCACGGCGTTGGCGTCCAGCGCGCCTTGCAGTTGCGTGCGCTCCAGCGGCCGCTGTTTGCCGTCGCGTTCCTGAGGCAGGGACATCAGCGCGTCGGTGCTTTTCATGGTCAGTTGCGCTTGCTGGTAGCGGGTGATCAGCCCGGCGATCTGGCCTAGCGGCGCGAGCACGCGGCTGCCGAGCATGTAAGTCGCCACCAGTGCGCCGACGCTGAGATTGCCGGCGATGATGCTGTAGACCCCGGCCACAATCGTCGCCATCCCCGAAAACTGCTGGATGAACAGCGTGCCGTTGGTGGCCAGCGCGGAGAGATTACGGGCGTGGCTGTCGAGGCGGGTGAGGGCGCCGTGGGTGCTTTCCCATTTGTGCTGGCGCTCGCTTTCGGCGCTGCACGCCTTGAGGGTTTCCAGTCCGCCGAGGGTTTCGATCAGCAACGCCTGACGCTCGGCGCCGAGGCTCAGGCTTTTCTGCACGGTGTCGCGCAGGCGGGCTTGAATGATCATCGCGAACACGATCGTGATCGGAAACGCCAGCAGCGGAATCACCACCAGCCAGCCACCGAGCAGGCCGATCACCACCAGCATCAACACCACGAAGGGCAGATCGATCAGGCTGGTCAGGGTGACGGCGGTGAGGAATTCGCGCAGACCCTGAAAGTCGTGAATGCTCTGGGCAAAGCCGCCGATGGTCGCTGGCCGGGCCTTCATCGCCATGCCGGTGATGCGCTCGAATAAAGTGGCGGAAAGGATCACGTCGGTCTTCTTGCCGGCGGTGTCCAGCAAGTGCGCGCGCACCACCCGCAGCACCAGTTCGAACCCGGTGCCGATCAGCAGCCCGATCGACAGCACCCACAACGTTGAGGTGGCCTGGTTCGGCACCACGCGGTCGTAGGTCTGCATGACGAACAGCGGCACCATCAGGCCCAGCAGGTTGATCAGGAAACTGGCAAGAATCGCATCGCTGTACAGCCATTTCGACAGCTTCAGGGTGTCGCGAAACCACGCCTGCACCCGTGGCACCAATGGCGAGCGCAGGTCTTCCAGTTCATGCCGGGGCCGGGCGAACAAAGCCTGGCCGCTATAGTGTTCGGTGAGTTCTTCACGGCTGACCCATTGCTCGCCGCCGTCGGCTTCGCTGGGCAGGATCAGCGCCTTGCCATCTTCGCTAAAACGCCGCAGCACTGCCGTGCGCCCGTTGCCCAGCAGCAACAGCACCGGCAGGTTCAGCGGTGAAATGTCCTTGAGTTCCCGGCGCAGCAAGCGCGCCTGCAACCCGGCCCGGGCTGCGGCGCGGGGCAGCAGGTCCAGGCTCAGGCGTTGTTTGTCCAGGGGCAGCCCGGCGCTCAGGCTGGCGCGACTGACTGTCGCGCCATGGAGCTTGCAGAGGATCAACAGACCGTCGAGCAACGGGTCATCGAAGCTCAGCCGCGGATCGATCCCGGTGTTACCGGGTTGCATGCTGGTCATATTGATCGCTCCCGTTGAGCTGGCTCGGCTATCCACATCAACCCTTTGTTACTGCGAGGCGTTCAACCGTACTGATCGTTCCCACGCTCTGCGTGGGAATGCCTCTAGGGACGCTCCGCGTCCAGTGACGCGGAGCGTCACGGGCTGCATTCCCACGCGGACGGTTCGACGCCTCGACGTGGGAACGATCAAAAACACAGCCTTCGGCAGCGTGGTTATTTCAGTTCAGGCAAGCGTGCTTCGTTTTTCACCTCGGTCGCGGCAATCGCATCGGCCGGCAGCACCACGCGCTGCTTGCT
Source organism: Pseudomonas glycinae (assembly GCF_001594225.2). GTDB lineage: Bacteria > Pseudomonadota > Gammaproteobacteria > Pseudomonadales > Pseudomonadaceae > Aquipseudomonas > Aquipseudomonas glycinae. Next base: position 998,221 of record NZ_CP014205.2, on the reverse strand, counting down.
CAACAACTGGCCCATGTTCGCCAGCACGCGGTACATCGAGTATTCCTCGGTGTAGCGGATTTCGGTGTAGCGACGGTTGGCGTTGTACAGCTCGTTTTCACTGTCGAGCACGTCCAGCAGGGTGCGCTGACCGAGGCCGAACTGATCCTGATACGCGGCGCGTACACGCTTGGTGGTTTCGGCGTATTCGCGGGCGGTCGGGGTTTGCTTCTTGGCGTTGAGCATGGCGTTCCACGCCAGGTGAATGTTCTCGTTGAGCTGACGCAGGGCGTTGTTGCGGATGTCCATCGCCTGGTTGATCTGGTGCGCGTCGGAGGCCAGTCGAGCCTTGTCGCTGCCGCCACGGAACAGGTTGTAGTTCATCACCACGCCGACCCGCCATTCGTTGTCGTGGCCCTCGTCGCCCTGCACGTTGTTGTTGGCGCCGACCGCCGCTTCTGCGTCGAAGCGTGGATAGAACGGCGACTTGGCAACTTCATACTGGCTCTCGGCCGATTGCACGTCGGCCTGGGCGGATTTCAGGTACGGGTTGTTCTCGACCATGCTCTGCTGGGCTTCGGGTAGCGTGGCGGGCAACTCGCCGCGGGTCGAAGCCGGCGTTTCCAGCTCATCGGGCATGCGTCCGACCACGCTGTAGAAGTTGGATTCGGCGTCGGCCAGATCGACTTCGGCGGTGTCGAGGTTGTTCTGGGCCAGCGCCTTACGGGCGACCGATTGATCGGAGTCGGCGGTGCTGCCCACGCCGCGCTCGGTGCGCAGGCCGATCTGGTCGTTGACCCGCAAGTGCGCCTGCAGGTTGTTCTTGGCCAGGGTCACCAGTTCGCGACGCTTGAGCACTTCGAGGTAGACCTCGATGGTGCGCAGCGCCAGGTCCTGGGCGGTGCCTTGGGCGTAATAGGCGCGTGAGTTGGAGACGCCCTTGGTGCGCTCGACTTCGTTGGCGGTGTTGAAACCGTCGAACAGCATCTGCCGCAGCCGCAGTTCGGACTGGGTGTAATTGAGGATTTCGGTGTGATGGTTACCGAAGGCCCGGGTGTTGGTGTTGTCGCTGTAGCCGCGCCCGTAAGCAGCGTTCAGGTCCACCGACGGATAGAAGCCGCCCTTGGCGACCTTCACCTGTTCATCAGCCGACAGGCGCGCATCCACGCGCGAGGCCAGTTCGGGGTGGGTGGCAATGGTGCTCTGAATCGCCTCGGTGAGGTTCATGGCCTGGGCTTGAGAAGTGCAAGCCATGGCCAGCAAAACCGCGCTGCAGAGGGGGGTTAGTACGCGCATGGGTGCATCTCCCTGAGTCCTGATGGTGTTTCGCTGTCGCCAATTTATTGACGATATTTTTAGTAAAAAGCGTTTCATGCCTGTAACAACAGAGCTAAGAACATCCTGAAGCGTAGTTAAGAAAAAATTTTCATAAGGGTTATGCCAAAAAAAACTTATGCGCTTCGCCAAATCCAGCACATTGTTCCACTCGAAAGCCTTTGTTTTATGCGCTTTAGGGAGCACAGAAAGGCTTGAGGAAAGTTCCACTCACTTTGCGACATACGGCGAAGTACTGCTAAAGGGGAGGGACGCGTAGCGGCTGATGAGCGACAGTTTTTTGTCACTCGGGTGATTCACCACCGTTACGTAGCGTTAGTGGGCCTGCTGCATCGAACAGAGATTCCAAGTGCTTGATGGCGCTGGCGTTTCTGGATTTGCGCAACCTGCGAAACGAACTGTCGAGGTGCGAGCGTCGCCCCGACAACCCGCTTGAGCCATGGGCTGCTTCGCGAACCAGCGCCGACGGTGGTCGGCAGCGGAGGAATGCACATGGCAACGCTCATCGGGATCGTCACTAAAGTCATTGGTCAGGTTTTCGCTCAATCGGCAGACGGCAGTCGGCGCCCATTGGTCGAAGGCGATCGGCTGTTTGCAGGGGATCAATTGATCACCGGGGCGGAGGGGGCGGTTGCCGTCCATCTGCAAAATGGCCAGGAACTGACCCTCGGTCGCGACAGCAGCCTGACCATGACCGGCCAGTTGCTCGCCGATCAGGCGGCACATGTCAATGCACCGGAAGCGGTGACCCCGAGCGAGTCGCAACTGACCGACGTCGAACAGATCCAGAAAGCCATTGCCGCCGGCGATGACCCGACCCAATCCGCCGAAGCGACCGCGGCCGGCCCCGGAGCCACCGGTGGTGCGCCGGGCGCGCTGGGTGGCGGTCACAGTTTCGTGTTGTTGACAGAAGTGGCGGGCCGGGTCGATCCGGTCATTGGTTTCCCCACCGCCGGCTTCAACGGCATTCCCGAGTTTCCCGAAGAGCGGCATAACGCCGTGATCGACAACGGTGACGGCCAGGCCGCACCGATTGTTCCGCCTCCACCCCCAGTCAACAATCCGGTCACACTCACCGGGCTGTCTGTTGCCGGTGGCGAATTGAATCTCAACGAAGCCAATCTGCCCGACGGTTCCGCTGCCAATCCGGGCGCGCTGACCCAGACCGGCAGCTTCACGGTGTCGGCGCCGGACGGTCTGAGCAGCCTGAGCATTGGCGGTATCAACGTGATCGTCGGCGGCGTGCCGATCGGTTTCCCGCAATCGATCACCACGCAACTGGGCAACACTCTGACCATTACCGGCTACAACCCGGCCACCGGCACGGTCAGTTACAGCTACACCCTCAACGGCAACGAGACCCACGCAGCGGGCGACGGCGCCAACAACCTCAGCGAACAATTCACCGTGATCGCCGGCGACAGCAATGGCGAAACGGCCACCGGCACGCTGGACGTCAACATCAACGACGACGTGCCGAAAGCCTTTGATGACAACAATGGCACGGCCTCAGAGACCCAGCTGACGCTGACCGGCAACGTCCTGACCAACGACGTGCAGGGTGCTGACCGCGTGCCTGTCGGCGAAAACGCCGGCCCTATTACCCCCGGCACCTTTGTCGGGACTTACGGCACGTTGGTGCTCAACGCCAACGGCACCTACACCTACACGCTCAACACCAACGATGCGGACTTCAAAAACCTGCATGGCGGTGGCAATGGCACCGAGACGTTCACTTACACCCTGACCGATGCCGACGGCGACACCAGCACCGCCAACCTGGTGCTGAATATCCACAACAACGACGATCCGGTGGTCCTCAACGGCCTCGACGTGTATGGCGTAGAGCTGACTGTCTATGAGAAAAACCTCAGCGACGGCACCAGTCCCAACACCCCGGCACTGACCCAGAGCGGCACCTTCACCGTCACCGCTCTTGACGGTCTATTTAAATGAAAATAATCACTTGACAGCAAATGAGGCTGCTGTAGAATGCGCGCCTCGGTTGAGACGAAAGATCTTAACCAACCGCTCTTTAACAACTGAATCAAGCAATTCGTGTGGGTGCTTGTGGAGTCAGACTGATAGTCAACAAGATTATCAGCATCACAAGTTACTCCGCGAGAAATCAAAGATGTAACCAACGATTGCTGAGCCAAGTTTAGGGTTTCTTAAAAACCCAAAGATGTTTGAACTGAAGAGTTTGATCATGGCTCAGATTGAACGCTGGCGGCAGGCCTAACACATGCAAGTCGAGCGGATGAAGGGAGCTTGCTCCTGAATTCAGCGGCGGACGGGTGAGTAATGCCTAGGAATCTGCCTGGTAGTGGGGGACAACGTTTCGAAAGGAACGCTAATACCGCATACGTCCTACGGGAGAAAGCAGGGGACCTTCGGGCCTTGCGCTATCAGATGAGCCTAGGTCGGATTAGCTAGTTGGTGAGGTAATGGCTCACCAAGGCGACGATCCGTAACTGGTCTGAGAGGATGATCAGTCACACTGGAACTGAGACACGGTCCAGACTCCTACGGGAGGCAGCAGTGGGGAATATTGGACAATGGGCGAAAGCCTGATCCAGCCATGCCGCGTGTGTGAAGAAGGTCTTCGGATTGTAAAGCACTTTAAGTTGGGAGGAAGGGTTGTAGATTAATACTCTGCAATTTTGACGTTACCGACAGAATAAGCACCGGCTAACTCTGTGCCAGCAGCCGCGGTAATACAGAGGGTGCAAGCGTTAATCGGAATTACTGGGCGTAAAGCGCGCGTAGGTGGTTCGTTAAGTTGGATGTGAAATCCCCGGGCTCAACCTGGGAACTGCATCCAAAACTGGCGAGCTAGAGTATGGTAGAGGGTGGTGGAATTTCCTGTGTAGCGGTGAAATGCGTAGATATAGGAAGGAACACCAGTGGCGAAGGCGACCACCTGGACTGATACTGACACTGAGGTGCGAAAGCGTGGGGAGCAAACAGGATTAGATACCCTGGTAGTCCACGCCGTAAACGATGTCAACTAGCCGTTGGGAGCCTTGAGCTCTTAGTGGCGCAGCTAACGCATTAAGTTGACCGCCTGGGGAGTACGGCCGCAAGGTTAAAACTCAAATGAATTGACGGGGGCCCGCACAAGCGGTGGAGCATGTGGTTTAATTCGAAGCAACGCGAAGAACCTTACCAGGCCTTGACATCCAATGAACTTTCCAGAGATGGATTGGTGCCTTCGGGAACATTGAGACAGGTGCTGCATGGCTGTCGTCAGCTCGTGTCGTGAGATGTTGGGTTAAGTCCCGTAACGAGCGCAACCCTTGTCCTTAGTTACCAGCACGTTATGGTGGGCACTCTAAGGAGACTGCCGGTGACAAACCGGAGGAAGGTGGGGATGACGTCAAGTCATCATGGCCCTTACGGCCTGGGCTACACACGTGCTACAATGGTCGGTACAAAGGGTTGCCAAGCCGCGAGGTGGAGCTAATCCCATAAAACCGATCGTAGTCCGGATCGCAGTCTGCAACTCGACTGCGTGAAGTCGGAATCGCTAGTAATCGCGAATCAGAATGTCGCGGTGAATACGTTCCCGGGCCTTGTACACACCGCCCGTCACACCATGGGAGTGGGTTGCACCAGAAGTAGCTAGTCTAACCTTCGGGAGGACGGTTACCACGGTGTGATTCATGACTGGGGTGAAGTCGTAACAAGGTAGCCGTAGGGGAACCTGCGGCTGGATCACCTCCTTAATCGACGACATCAGCTGCTCCATAAGTTCCCACACGAATTGCTTGATTCATTGAAGAAGACGAAAGAAGCAGCCCGAAATTGGGTCTGTAGCTCAGTTGGTTAGAGCGCACCCCTGATAAGGGTGAGGTCGGCAGTTCGAATCTGCCCAGACCCACCAATTTTGTGTGGGAAACGCCTGTAGAAATACGGGGCCATAGCTCAGCTGGGAGAGCGCCTGCCTTGCACGCAGGAGGTCAGCGGTTCGATCCCGCTTGGCTCCACCACTACTGCTTCTGAAGTAAAAGCTTAGAAATGAGCATTCCATCGTTGATGGTGAATGTTGATTTCTAGTCTTTTGACTGGTTCGTTCTTTAAAAATTTGGGTATGTGATAGAAAGATAGACTGAACGTTACTTTCACTGGTAACGGATCAGGCTAAGGTAAAATTTGTGAGTTCTCTTAGTTGAGAAATTCGAATTTTCGGCGAATGTCGTCTTCACAGTATAACCAGATTGCTTGGGGTTATATGGTCAAGTGAAGAAGCGCATACGGTGGATGCCTTGGCAGTCAGAGGCGATGAAAGACGTGGTAGCCTGCGAAAAGCTTCGGGGAGTCGGCAAACAGACTTTGATCCGGAGATGTCTGAATGGGGGAACCCAGCCATCACAAGATGGTTATCTTGTACTGAATACATAGGTGCAAGAGGCGAACCAGGGGAACTGAAACATCTAAGTACCCTGAGGAAAAGAAATCAACCGAGATTCCCTTAGTAGTGGCGAGCGAACGGGGACTAGCCCTTAAGTGGCTTTGAGATTAGCGGAACGCTCTGGAAAGTGCGGCCATAGTGGGTGATAGCCCTGTACGCGAAAGTCTCTTAGTCATGAAATCGAGTAGGACGGAGCACGAGAAACTTTGTCTGAATATGGGGGGACCATCCTCCAAGGCTAAATACTACTGACTGACCGATAGTGAACTAGTACCGTGAGGGAAAGGCGAAAAGAACCCCGGAGAGGGGAGTGAAATAGATCCTGAAACCGTATGCGTACAAGCAGTGGGAGCAGACTTTGTTCTGTGACTGCGTACCTTTTGTATAATGGGTCAGCGACTTATTTTCAGTGGCGAGCTTAACCGAATAGGGGAGGCGTAGCGAAAGCGAGTCTTAATAGGGCGTCTAGTCGCTGGGAATAGACCCGAAACCGGGCGATCTATCCATGGGCAGGTTGAAGGTTAGGTAACACTGACTGGAGGACCGAACCGACTACCGTTGAAAAGTTAGCGGATGACCTGTGGATCGGAGTGAAAGGCTAATCAAGCTCGGAGATAGCTGGTTCTCCTCGAAAGCTATTTAGGTAGCGCCTCATGTATCACTGTAGGGGGTAGAGCACTGTTTCGGCTAGGGGGTCATCCCGACTTACCAAACCGATGCAAACTCCGAATACCTACAAGTGCCGAGCATGGGAGACACACGGCGGGTGCTAACGTCCGTCGTGAAAAGGGAAACAACCCAGACCGTCAGCTAAGGTCCCAAAGTTATGGTTAAGTGGGAAACGATGTGGGAAGGCTTAGACAGCTAGGAGGTTGGCTTAGAAGCAGCCACCCTTTAAAGAAAGCGTAATAGCTCACTAGTCGAGTCGGCCTGCGCGGAAGATGTAACGGGGCTCAAACCATACACCGAAGCTACGGGTATCACGCAAGTGATGCGGTAGAGGAGCGTTCTGTAAGCCTGTGAAGGTGAGTTGAGAAGCTTGCTGGAGGTATCAGAAGTGCGAATGCTGACATGAGTAACGACAATGGGTGTGAAAAACACCCACGCCGAAAGACCAAGGTTTCCTGCGCAACGTTAATCGACGCAGGGTTAGTCGGTCCCTAAGGCGAGGCTGAAAAGCGTAGTCGATGGAAAACAGGTTAATATTCCTGTACTTCTGGTTATTGCGATGGAGGGACGGAGAAGGCTAGGCCAGCTTGGCGTTGGTTGTCCAAGTTTAAGGTGGTAGGCTGAAATCTTAGGTAAATCCGGGGTTTCAAGGCCGAGAGCTGATGACGAGTTGCCTTTAGGCGACGAAGTGGTTGATGCCATGCTTCCAAGAAAAGCTTCTAAGCTTCAGATAACTAGGAACCGTACCCCAAACCGACACAGGTGGTTGGGTAGAGAATACCAAGGCGCTTGAGAGAACTCGGGTGAAGGAACTAGGCAAAATGGCACCGTAACTTCGGGAGAAGGTGCGCCGGTGAGGGTGAAGCACTTGCTGCGTAAGCCCACGCCGGTCGAAGATACCAGGCCGCTGCGACTGTTTATTAAAAACACAGCACTCTGCAAACACGAAAGTGGACGTATAGGGTGTGACGCCTGCCCGGTGCCGGAAGGTTAATTGATGGGGTTAGCTAACGCGAAGCTCTTGATCGAAGCCCCGGTAAACGGCGGCCGTAACTATAACGGTCCTAAGGTAGCGAAATTCCTTGTCGGGTAAGTTCCGACCTGCACGAATGGCGTAACGATGGCGGCGCTGTCTCCACCCGAGACTCAGTGAAATTGAAATCGCTGTGAAGATGCAGTGTATCCGCGGCTAGACGGAAAGACCCCGTGAACCTTTACTATAGCTTTGCACTGGACTTTGAATTTGCTTGTGTAGGATAGGTGGGAGGCTTTGAAGCGTGGACGCCAGTTCGCGTGGAGCCATCCTTGAAATACCACCCTGGCAACTTTGAGGTTCTAACTCAGGTCCGTTATCCGGATCGAGGACAGTGTATGGTGGGTAGTTTGACTGGGGCGGTCTCCTCCTAAAGAGTAACGGAGGAGTACGAAGGTGCGCTCAGACCGGTCGGAAATCGGTCGTAGAGTATAAAGGCAAAAGCGCGCTTGACTGCGAGACAGACACGTCGAGCAGGTACGAAAGTAGGTCTTAGTGATCCGGTGGTTCTGTATGGAAGGGCCATCGCTCAACGGATAAAAGGTACTCCGGGGATAACAGGCTGATACCGCCCAAGAGTTCATATCGACGGCGGTGTTTGGCACCTCGATGTCGGCTCATCACATCCTGGGGCTGAAGCCGGTCCCAAGGGTATGGCTGTTCGCCATTTAAAGTGGTACGCGAGCTGGGTTTAGAACGTCGTGAGACAGTTCGGTCCCTATCTGCCGTGGACGTTTGAGATTTGAGAGGGGCTGCTCCTAGTACGAGAGGACCGGAGTGGACGAACCTCTGGTGTTCCGGTTGTCACGCCAGTGGCATTGCCGGGTAGCTATGTTCGGGAAAGATAACCGCTGAAAGCATCTAAGCGGGAAACTTGCCTCAAGATGAGATCTCACTGGAACCTTGAGTTCCCTGAAGGGCCGTCGAAGACTACGACGTTGATAGGTTGGGTGTGTAAGCGCTGTGAGGCGTTGAGCTAACCAATACTAATTGCCCGTGAGGCTTGACCATATAACACCCAAGCAATCTGTAGACTCGAAAGAGGCCAGATTGCGGTGTGTGAAGACGCAATGAACCGAAAGTTCGACGCTCACAAGACACCGAAAGCTGTCACATACCCAATTTGCTGAAGCGAGGCCATCCGGTCGCGAGTCAGTACCCGAATTTCTTGACGACCATAGAGCGTTGGAACCACCTGATCCCATCCCGAACTCAGAAGTGAAACGATGCATCGCCGATGGTAGTGTGGGGTTTCCCCATGTGAGAGTAGGTCATCGTCAAGATTAAATTCCGAAACCCCAATTGCGAAAGCAGTTGGGGTTTTGTTTTGCCCGCAGGAAAATGGATTCTTTGAATTCTATGCAGCGGCCCATAACCGCTGAAAGCATCTAAGCGGGAAACTTGCCTCAAGATGAGATCTCACTGGAACCTTGAGTTCCCTGAAGGGCCGTCGAAGACTACGACGTTGATAGGTTGGGTGTGTAAGCGCTGTGAGGCGTTGAGCTAACCAATACTAATTGCCCGTGAGGCTTGACCATATAACACCCAAGCAATCTGTAGACTCGAAAGAGACCAGATTGCGGTGTGTGAAGACGCAATGAACCGAAAGTTCGATGCTCACAAGACACCGACAGCTGTCACATACCCAATTTGCTGAAGCGAGGCCATCTGGTCGCGAGTCAGTACCCGAATTTCTTGACGACCATAGAGCGTTGGAACCACCTGATCCCATCCCGAACTCAGAAGTGAAACGATGCATCGCCGATGGTAGTGTGGGGTTTCCCCATGTGAGAGTAGGTCATCGTCAAGATTAAATTCCGAAACCCCAATTGCGAAAGCAGTTGGGGTTTTGTTTTGCCTGCAGGAAAGTTTTTGCTCGCGTCAGCGAACAAATTTGCACAGTTATTTTCGAATCAGAACACTAGAATAGATCCCAACTTTTTCGGAGCCAGAGCCCTTATGTCAGATTCGGTTGACGCCCCCGGGCTGTCAGATTTACCGCTGGATGACTTGGTGGCCTGTCATGAGTGCGATCTGCTGATGCGCAAGCCCAAGCTTGCTCACGGCGAAAAAGCCCTCTGCCCACGCTGCGGTTACGAACTCTACGCTCATCGTCATAACGTGGTGCAGCGCAGTCTTGCCCTGGTCATTGCCGCGCTGTTGCTCTACGTACCGGCGAACTTTTTACCCATCATGCAGCTCAATGTTCTCGGGCAATCGTCGCAGGACACGGTCTGGAGCGGTGTGATCGGTCTGTTCAATACTGATATGCGCGGTGTCTCAGTCGTCGTATTCCTGTGCAGCATGGCAATTCCCCTGCTGAAACTGCTGTGTCAGTTGGTCGTGTTGCTGACCATCCGTTTCAACATCGGTCGTAGCTACGGCCTGCTGCTCTACCGCATTTATCACCACCTCAAAGACTGGGGCATGCTTGAGGTCTACCTCATGGGCGTCCTGGTGGCGATCGTCAAACTGGCGGACATGGCGGCCATCACCGTCGGTCTCGGTCTGGCATGTTTCATCGGCTTGTTGTTGGTTCAGGTCTGGCTCGAAGTGGTGATGTCACCGCATCAGATCTGGCAGGCGTTATCAGGAGAAGATGCCCATGCGGGCGATTGATGCGGGCATTCTGATCTGTACCGAATGCCACGAACTGAACAGGCAGGATACCGACAGCGATGTGCAGACCTGCACCCGATGCGGTGCGCTGGTTCACGCTCGGCGGCCCAATAGCCTTGCGCGAACCTGGGCGCTGCTGATTACGGCCGCGATTATCTACATCCCGGCCAACGTACTGCCGATCATGACCGTCAGCTCACTGGGCCAGGGTGACCCAAGCACGATCATGTCCGGCGTGATCCAGCTGGTGCAGCACGGCATGATTCCGATTGCCGCCGTGGTGTTCATTGCCAGCATCCTGGTGCCGACGTTCAAGCTGGTGGGCATCGCGCTGCTGCTGTTTTCCGTGCAGCGCCGCCAGCCCTTGTCCGCCCGTCAGCGGATCTGGATGTACCGCTTCATCGAGTTCATCGGCCGCTGGTCGATGCTCGATATTTTCGTGATCGCCATTCTGGTGGCGGTCGTCAACTTCGGCCGGCTTGCCAGTGTCGAAGCCAATCTTGGCGCCATCGCCTTCGCCAGTGTGGTGATTCTGACGATGCTCGCCGCTGTCACTTTCGATCCCCGACTGATTTGGGATAACACGGAGTCGGATGCCGACCATGACTGATTTGCCTGTAGCGAAAACCCGACCGGCTTCGAACTGGTCTGCCATCTGGGTGCTGCCCCTGATCGCTCTGATTATCGGCGGCTGGCTCGGCTGGCGTGCCTATAACGAAACCGGCATCGAGATTCAGGTGCGGTTTGAAAGCGGTGAAGGCATTCAAGCCAATAAGACCGAGGTGGTCTACAAAGGCATGCCGGTCGGCAAGGTGAAAGCACTCAAGCTCGATGATGAAGGCAACTCCAAAGGTGTCATCGCGACCATCGAGATGAACAAGGATGTCGATCAGTACCTGAAGACCAGCACTCGTTTCTGGCTGGTCAAACCGAGCGTGACCCTGGCCGGAATCACCGGCCTGGAAACCCTGGTATCGGGTAACTACGTGGCCATCAGCCCCGGCGAAGGCGAGCCGACCCGCAAGTTCAAGGCCCTGGCCGAAGAGCCTCCGCTGTCGGACTCCAAACCCGGTTTGCACCTGACGATCAAGGCTGATCGCCTCGGTTCGCTGAACCGCGGCAGCCCGGTGTTCTACAAGCAGATCAAAGTCGGCCAGATCAAAAGCTACGTGCTGTCGGAAGATCAGAGCACGGTCGAGCTCAAGGTGTTCATCGAACCGACCTACGCCAAACTGGTGCGCAAACACACCCGTTTCTGGAACGCCAGCGGCATCAGCATCGACGCCAACCTGTCCGGTGTGAAAGTGCGCAGCGAGTCTCTGGCCAGCATCGTCGCCGGTGGTATTGCCTTCGCCACGCCAGAGAACCGCAAGGACAGCCCGCCCACTGATCCAAGCCTGCCGTTCCGTCTCTACGAAGATTTCGATGCGGCCGCCGCCGGCATCCGTGTAAAGGTCAAACTCAGCGATTTCGAGGGCCTGCAAGCCGGGCGCACTCCAGTGATGTACAAGGGCATTCAGGTCGGTAACCTGAAAGCGCTGAAGATCGATCCAGACCTGTCCAGCGCCACCGCCGAACTGACCCTTGATCCGCTGGCCGAAGACTATCTGGTCACCGGCACGCAATTCTGGGTGGTCAAACCGTCGATTTCCCTGGCCGGCATAACCGGTCTGGAAGCACTGGTAAAAGGTAACTACATCGCCGTGCGCCCGGGCGACAAGGGCGGCGCTCCGCAACGTGAATTCGAAGCCCGACCAAAAGCGCCGCCGCTGGATCTGCGCTCACCCGGCCTGCACCTTGTGCTGTTCACCGATACCCTCGGTTCAATCGATGTCGGCAGCCCGATCCTCTACAAGCAGGTCAAGGTCGGTTCGGTGCAGAGCTATCAGTTCTCCAAGACCCGCAAGCAACTGGTGATCGGCGTCCACATCGAGAAGGAATACGAAAACCTGGTCAACGCCTCGACCCGGTTCTGGAACGTCAGCGGCGTCACGCTGACCGGCGGTTTGACCGGCGGCATTCAGGTCAAGAGTGAATCGTTGCAGACCCTGATGGCGGGCGGCATCGCCTTCGAAACCCCTCAAGCCAAGGCGCCGCTGCAAAAACGTATCCCGCGCTTCCGTCTGTTCGCCAGCCATGATGAAGCGAATCAGAAAGGCGCCGTCGTCACCATCAAGGTGGATCGTGCGGACGGTCTGCGCAGCGGCACCCCGGTTCGCTTCAAAGGCCTGGACGTCGGCAAGATCGAAAGTGTCGACCTGACCGATGATCTGCAATCGGTCATCCTCACCGCACGCATCACTGAAGTGCCGGAGAAGATTGCCCGGGTCGGCAGCCAGTTCTGGGTGGTCAAACCGGAATTGGGGCTGATCAAGACCTCGAACCTGGAGACCCTGGTCACCGGTCAGTACATCGAAGTGCAACCGGCAGCCAAGAACCTCGGCCCGCAGAAGAACTTCGTGGCCTTGGCCAATCCGCCGGAAGTCACCAAGCAGGAGGCAGGCTTGAGCCTTGTGTTGAGCGCTGCCCGTCGCGGTTCGCTCAAGCCAGGTGTTCCGGTGACTTACCGTGAGATCACCGTAGGCAAAGTCACCGGTTACGAACTGGGCCAGACAGCGGATCGCGTACTGGTGCACATCCTGATCGAACCGAAATACGCGCCACTGGTGCGCAGCGGCAGTCGCTTCTGGAACACCAGCGGCGTCGGTTTCGACATCGGCCTGTTCAAAGGCGTAACGGTGCGCACGGAGTCGCTTGAGACAGCGATTCAGGGCGGCATTGCCTTCGCCACGCCGGACGGCGAGCAGATGGGCAACCCCGCGCGCGCCGAGCAAACCTTCCCGCTGTTCGACAAGTTCGAAGACGAGTGGCTGAACTGGGCACCGAAAATCCCCCTCGGTAAATAATCCGGGAATATGGGGCGTTGTTGAGGACGCCTTCGCGGGCAAGCCCGCTCCCACAGGTTTTTGTGTTGAATACAAATTTGTGTAAGACATCAATCCCTGTGGGAGCGGGCTTGCCCGCGAAGAGGTCCTGTCATTCAGCACAAAATTCCAAGACATAAAAAAGGGCCGCGATCCAATGGAACGCGGCCCTTTTTTGTGCCCGTCAGTTACGCATCAAACCGCATCCAGCTCCGGCTCGTCCGCTTCGACATTGACGGTGGCCTTCACCACATCGTGGCGACGGATGTACTTCCAGTCGGCCTCGTCGATGTAGATCCCGGCCGGGCCACTGCCGCCTTCCAGGTCGATGGCGACACTGGCGCAGACCTGCGGCTTCACACTCGCCAGAATCGGCACGAAGCCCAGTTGCAGGCTGGTTTCCAGCAGCGCTGCCTGGTTCTTCTCGTCGATGTCTGCTGCCTCGTCGAGGTAGTACGGCAGGCGCACGCGACCGGCCAGATCGCGATCCATCAAGTGCAGCAACAGGTACATGTTGGTCAGCGCCTTGATGGTCATCGTCGTGCCGTTGGACGCCGCGCCGTCGATGTCGGTGTGGATCACCGGCTGGCCGTTGACCTTGGTGATCTCGAACGCCAGTTCGAACAAGTCCTTGAGGCCGAGCTGGTTGTGGTTCGCCGCCACCAGCCGCGCCAGGTATTCCTTGGCCTCTTCGTTCTTGTTGTCCTGTTCCGCACTTTGGCTCAGGTCGAACACCGACAGGGTTTCGCCTTCTTCGTACTGACCGGCGCTGTGGATGATCTGGTCGATGTGCTTGAGCGCTTCCTTGTTCGGCGCAAGGACGATGCGGAAGCTCTGCAGGTTGGACACCTGTCGCTTGTTGATCTCGCGGTTGAACAGCGCCAGTTGGTGCTCGAGGCTGTCGTAGTCGCTGCGGATGTTGCGCAGGGTCCGCGCGATATCGGTCACGGCTGCGCGACGGGCCTTGCCCAGGGTCAGGGCTTCGTCGGTGCGGTGCGCGTAAGCGTTGATCAGCAACGACAGACGGCGCTCCATGTCGTCTTCGCTGTCGAACTTGGCCACGCCCTTGAGGCGCACCTGCGCGTACAACGCTTCGATCTGCCCGTCGGCGCGCAGCAGGCCTTGCCAGCTGTCCTGATAGTCGTTGAGCAGCGGCAGCAGGTTGTCCATCGAATCGTCAACCGGATCCATGAACGGCGTACCGAACGGCAGGTCCGCCGGCAGCAACTGACGGCGACGCAGGGCATCGTCGAGGGTGCGTTGCTTGGCTTCCATATCGGCAATTTGCCGGCCGACCAGTTGCAGCTTGGCCGACAGTTGCTGGACGCGCTCGGTGAACGCGTCGCTGGAGCGCTTGAGTTCGTCCTGCGCGGCTTCCATCTGCGCCAGTTGCTCGAGCTTGTCGCTTTCTTCGGCGCTCAGGGTCTGAGTGCGGCGGAAATCTTCCAGCGCCTTCTGCGCATCCAGCACCTGCTGGTACAGCGCTTCGGTCTGGGTCTTGCTCGCGGCGCGGTCGGCGGCCACGGCTTGCTGGGTCTTGAGTTGCTTGAGCTCTTTTTCCAGACGTTCTTTCTGATCGCGCAGCGCGGCACGGTCGGCCAGCGCTTGCAGCGCCGGCGGCTCGATGTGCGAGATGTCGATCGACAGGCCCGGCACTTCGAAACGCTCGCCCTTGAAGCCGTCGAGGATCAGCTCGACCGATTTCACCCATTCGCCATCGTCGTCGAGGGTGATGCCGTGTTCGCCCAGCGGCAGGCTGAACAGTGCGCTGTTGAACAGACGCATCAGGCGCTCGACGTCCTGTTGCGAGAACTCTTCGCGCAGACGGGCGTAGCTGTTGTTGTCGGCGTGATCGAGTTGCTGCTTCACCGACTTCAGGCGTTTTTCCAGATCGCGAAGACGTTCTTCGAGATCCTCGGCACTGAATTGACGGGACTGCGCCAGCGCACCGGCCAGTTCGTCGTGAGCGTCCTTGGCCGCCAGCAGTTGCTGCTCCAGCACTTTGACGTCATCGACCAGTGCAAAGCGGTTCTTCAGCACCGACAACTCGCCGAGCCAGCGCTGGATACCGGAGATTTCCCGCTCCAGACGCATGAGTTCCTGGGTGCCACCGCGCTGATCGTTTTGCAGATCGTCTTGCTCGCGACGGTAGTGCTCGGCCTGGATGGTCAGCTCTTCCTTGCGCGCCGTGGCGTAGTCCGACCAGGTGCCGAGCAACGAGTCGAGCAGCGGCGACAGGCGATGCAGTTTGCCGCGCAGTACATCGCGCTGTTTCACGCCGTTGGACAAGGCTTCGACCAACGGGCCGGCCGCCACCAGCGAGTTGTAGTCCTGTTCCATGCGCCGCACGTCGCGGAAGGCTTCTTCGCACGCGGCGATGTAATCGACGCTGCCGGAACGCAGGCTGTGTTCGAAAGCATCGAGGAACAGTTGCTTGAGCTTGGCTGCGGTGATTTCGCGCATGTGCAGCAGGTTGATGAACAGAGCACGGAAGGTTTTCAGGCTCTGCTCGCTGGTGGAGCGCAGCGGGATCAGGGTCAGATCCAGCGGGATCGACGTATGACCGCCAACCAGCAAGCGACGCAGTTCATCCGGCTTGAGTTCGTAGGCTTTCAGGCCTTCTTTCTCAAGGTTGCTGAACAGCTCCTTCTGGCGCAGGCAGGTGTCGTTTTTCTGGTAGTGCGCCAGGTCGAGTTTGCCGGCGTAGGCAAAGAACTGGTGACCGAAACCGCCACCCGGGCCGCGACCGACCACGCCGATCACGTGCGGGCCGTGGGGCAGGTTCACTTCCACGAGGATGTAGCTGGTGTCGGAGGCAAAGTAGAAACGCCGGGATTGTTCCAGGCTGTATTTGCCGAAACTCATGTCCGACATGCGCGCCAGGATCGGGAACTGCAAGGCGTTGATCGAGGCGGATTTACCGAGGTTGTTCGCGCCGTAGACCGACAGCGGTTCTTCCAGCGGGAACAGGCCAAGGCTGTAACCGGCGGTGTTCAAAAGGGCAAAGCGGCGGATGCCGTAGCGTTCCTGGCTCATGCGTCGGACTCCTGTTCTTCGGCAATGGCGCGGGCCAGTGCGTCTTCTTCGCTCTCTTCATCAAATTCGGAAAGATCGAGCGGGTCGTCGGTGGCGAGGAATTTCGCCTCGGCTTCTTCGTCGATCAGCACCGGTGCCGGCAGCGGCAGAACGCTGTGCACGCTGGCCGCCAGATCGCGGTCCTGCTGAACCGACAGGCAGACGTCGAGGAACCGGTGCATCGGCGGCAGGAAACGGTACACGCCGTTTTCCTCGCTGGCGAAACCGAGCTGGGTCATGCGGCGCATGATTTTTTCTTCCAGCTCTTCAACCGTCTGCACTTCGGCCTGGATGAACAGGTCGCGGTACTTTTCCAGCACCGACGGCAGTTCTTCGCGGCCGAGGCTGCCACCGTCGAGCACGGCGATCGGGTCGCGGCCCTGATCGGCCAGATGCTCGACCAGGATGAAAGTGAACAGCGCCAGGCGCTGGGCAGTCTTGTTCACCGCCGCTGCGGCCATGTCCGGCACGAAGTAATAGAAACCACGGGTGTCGCAGACCAGTTCGAAGCCCAGTGCCTTGAACAGCGTGCGGTATTGGTCCTGGAAATTCGACAGTTGCGCGTACAGCTCCGGGTCGCGGCGGCTGACGTGGTAACCCTTGAACAGCTCGCGGAAGATCGGCGCGAGTTGCGACAGTTCAGATAGATCAAGATGCATTGGGGATGCTCGCAGAATCCTCGGCGGCGGTGTCGGCGGCCGAGAGCAGGGCGAAGGAGCGCAGGCTGACCTGGTGCTCGTGAGTGTGGTATTCGCGGCGTTCCAGACGCTCGCGCTTGAAGCGTTTTTCCCGCGACAGGCGCGAGAACCAGTACAGCAATTCGTCGGTAGCGCCGTCCGGTTCCTGCTCCAGCAGCCAGGTCATCAGGTCCGGCATCGGCAGGGATTCTTCGCAGCGGTCGACCATCTCGCGCACTGTGCGCGGTGCGCGCGGGGCATCGCCGGTCTTCTGCGATTTGTGCGCCTTGGGGAAACGCGCCGGTTTCGGCTCGAACCGGGCCAGGGCGTAGACGTAGGCTTCGACCTGACTGGCGCTGCCGAGAAAGGTGCTTTGCGGCCGGGTGAACAGTGGCATCGCCGCTTGTGGCACCGCGTCAATGCCTTTGCGGCGGATCGCGGCGAGGGCGAGGGCGGCGCCACGGGTCACGGCGTTGTGCCGGCGGGCTTCTTCACGCAGCGGCAGGAGCAATTCCCGAGCGTGACGCAAGGTCAGCTGGGCACTGGTCTGCATTTCGAGGATGCGCGCGTGGGTGCGCAGCAGCATGTCGTCATCGACCAGATGGCCGAGGCGCTGCTGTTCGCTGAGCATCTTCAGCAATACGGTTTCGACCTTGCGCACGCCTTGCTCGAAAGCGCCGTCGGCGTTCACCAGATCGATCATCGGCTCGACGTATTCGTCCCACGTCGCCAGTACTTCGGCGTAACGCTGACGCAGCGGAATCTGCCGGTCGCTGGTCTTGGCCCGTTCGGCCACGGCCACCAGCGCCTGTTCGTCGTTGTCGAGTTTCTTCAGAACGTCGCGCACGCGCATGTCGAGCAGGCGCAACTGGCGGGCCAGATCATTGCCGTCGCGGACGTCGAATGCATCCTGAATGTAACCGGCCAGACGTTCGAGGTGGCGCAGATAGGCTTCGATTTCCAGGCACAGGCCCAGACGGTGTTCGCGGCGCAGGTAGGCGAGAAAGTCGTGAATCTGCGCATTGAGTTCGAAACGGTTCGGGCTTTTCGCCACGGGAACCAGAATGTCGAGGCGGATCCACACGTCGAGCAGGCTGGTGATGTCCTGCGGCGTGCTGTCCAGTTGTTGGGCGGCCAGTTGCGTGCGCAGTTCGTTGAGGCTCAGGGTGCCCTGGTCGAAGTGCTCGCACAGTGGCTCCAGAAGTGCCCAGTGTTCAGCGAGGGCGCGCAAGACGCGCTTGGGTTCGATCATCGGAATGGCCGGCTGGTTGGCGATTAAAAGCCGCGATTGTACTGCATCACGAAGGATGCGATTCACTCTCGGGACGGGCTGTCGCTTTTCTTTGCGTCAAGGTATCGGTCAAGACTATCGATCAACAGCGCGCGATCTTGAGCGAAGGGCGGTAGAATCAGCGCACTTCAGTTATCCACAAGTGGCCGACCCTTGCTAATCGAGTCCCGCCGCCGCGCCTATTTGAACGCCATGCAGGTGGTCAACTGGCTGCCGCGCACCGAATTGCCCTTTGCCGCGCCGTCGCGGCCCGAGCTGCTGGACATGCCCGAGCCCGAGATTGCTGCGCCGGTGATCCCGGCCACCCCGGCCGAAGCGCCGGAGCAGCCGGCCGCGCGTCCGGTCGAACGGCCGAAAATCGAAGTTCCGCGACCTTCGCTGGCCAGCACCCGCACGGGCGCCATACCGGTCGAAGAAGTCGACGAAACACCCGTGGTGGCCAAGCCGGCACCGGTGCCGCCACCGCGTTTTGCCCTGCAATTGCTGCGCGCCGGCCGTTGCCTGCTGCTGGTGGAGTTACCCACAGGCGAAGCCTTCCAGTCCCGCGATCCTGCCTATCTGTTACTCAAGGACATGCTGCGTGCCGCCGGTCTGCCGGACGCGCCGCAGATTGTCGGTGAGCCGGTGCGCTGGCCTTGGCTGAACCGCGGCACGATGGATCAGGGCCCTGAAGCGGCCCGGGATTTCGTTCAGGGTTTCCTGTCGGTGCAGATGGAGGCGGCGCCGTGCGCCTGCCTGTGGCTGATCGGCCTGCCGGCGGTGCGCTTTGCCGGTGAGGCGGATGCCGAGGCGTTCAACACTGAATTGCAAATCGAGGGTCTTGGCCTGGCGTGGGCCGTGCCGGGGCTGGAATTGTTGATGGATGAGCCACAGCGCAAGGCCGCCGTGTGGCAAGCCATGCGTCGGCTGATGGCGCGCTGGAAAGAATCGAATGAGTGACGCTGTATCGTTTCGCCCGATGACCGAGGCGGATCTGGACGCTGTGCTGAAGATTGAATTCGCCGCGTACAGCCATCCATGGACTCGCGGGATTTTTCTCGACGGCCTGGGCAAGTACCAGATCTGGCTGATGTTCGAAGGAGAGCAGCAGGTGGGCCACGGGGTGGTGCAGATCATTCTCGATGAGGCGCACCTGCTCAACATCACGGTCAAGCCGGAAAACCAGGGGCGCGGGCTGGGGTTGACCTTGCTCGAATACCTGATGTCCCGCGCCTACGCCGCCGATGCCCGGGAATGTTTCCTGGAAGTGCGCGACAGCAACACGTCGGCCTTTCGCCTGTACGAACGTTATGGCTTCAACGAGATCGGCCGGCGCCGGGATTACTACCCGGCGGTCGGTGGGCGTGAAGATGCCGTGGTCATGGCCTGCACATTGGTCGATTAAAACGTTAAAGCATCGCGGGCAAGCCCGCTCCCGCAGGTTCTGGTGTCGTATACATAATTTGAGTACGACCCGGATCTCTGTGGGAGCGGGCTTGCCCGCGATGGCGTCCTGTCAGGCAATACAATCAGCGGTTGCCATCCAGCGGATCGCGGCGCGCCAGTTCCGCTTCATCCAGCCCATTGCCGCCGCCGATGTCGTCCTCGTCGACCACGCTCAAATCCCAATCGGCCTGATCGCCTTCGCCGAGTTCCCGGGCATCCCGGGCACCGTCCTCACGGATCAGGGTTTCCGGGCTGAGGTCGTCGTCGGTAGGCTCATGATCGGCGGTCGATGCCCCAGTCAAACCGGCTTCGCGCACGCGCTCGCGTGGCATCAACTGTTCGCGCTCGCGTTCAGGCAGTTCATCGCCGATCTTCGCACTGGGCTCTTCATCGTCGAAATCCAGCTCGTGCACCGACCCCATTCGGTCTTCGTTATTATCGATGGGCTCCGGTTGCACCGCATCGAGGGGACGTCGTGAATCAGTCATGGCAAATCCTCATTCTGTGGGCCTTACTGAGGTGGACTCACCGGGTGCGCGAGAATTCAAAGCAAATCACCAGCGATCCGTGCGTGACCCCGACGGGCGGTCGACTGTCATACCAGCGCATCTTTCTTGAGGCCTTACAGCATGCATGACTTACAAGACCTGATTGATAACAACGAGCGTTGGGCTGACGCGATCACCAAGGAAGACCCGGATTTCTTCGCCAAACTGGCTCGCCAGCAGACGCCTGAATACTTGTGGATCGGCTGCTCCGATGCGCGGGTTCCGGCCAATGAAATCGTCGGCATGCTGCCGGGCGATCTGTTCGTTCACCGCAACGTCGCCAACGTGGTGCTGCACACCGACCTCAACTGCCTGTCGGTGATCCAGTACGCAGTGGACGTGCTCAAGGTCAAACATATCCTGGTGACCGGACACTACGGCTGCGGCGGTGTGCGTGCGTCGATGCAGGATCGTCAGTTCGGCCTGATCGATGGCTGGCTGCGTTCGATCCGTGACCTGTACTACGAGAAACGCGAAGAACTGGCCAGGCTGCCGACCGAAGAGGAACAGGTCGATCGTCTGTGCGAGCTCAACGTGATTCAGCAAGTGGCCAACGTCGCCCACACCAGCATCATCCAGAACGCCTGGCATCGCGGGCAGAGCCTGTCGATCCACGGTTGCATCTACGGCATCAAGGATGGTCGCTGGAAGAGTCTGAACACCACGATCAGCGGTTTCGAGCAATTGCCGCCGCAGTACCGTTTACGTCCGGTCGGCGCGCCTTGACCGGTCGTTCAGCGTAAACCTTGTCGCCGCCAGCTGAGCAAATAGCGCTGGCCTTCAAGATTGGGTGATTCGTCGTAACCGGTGATCCACCCACGGCAGCGCGAGGACCCGCAACCGCAGGCGAACTGCCGCAGCAGTTTGTCTTCGGTGGCGGTGTAATCCACCGTCAGCCGTTCTCCCGCGACAATGTCGCGCAATGCCCACAGCCATAACTCGCTCATGTCGAGAAAGGTGTTCGGGTCGCAACAATGCTCGATTGCCCCGCAAAAACGCGGATCGTACAGATGGATGCCGGCCAGCAGTTGCCGAGTCTGTCGGCAGCGATAGGGCAGCAACTGGCCCGAAAACCGGCACATTCGGGTGATACGCATAAATGCCCGGCACGCTATGACAGCGGTGGCCACGCCTTCGGGATCGTGAACAATCTCGAAATCCTGCTTCGACGGAAATCCCAGGCGGACGGGGAGTCCGGCAAAAGGATAAATGCCCTCGGTATCGCGTGCCGGTTTACCCGGTAATGCGTAAGTGTTCATAACGCTCCCTGTTGGCTCGGTGTCGCGACTTCCCTGGGCTGACGTCCTGTCAGTCCTGCAACACGATGATTGGATCCAAGATCCCGTAAATCACACTAGCGGTCTACTGTCAGATCTGACAGGCGAAATAGACGCTTTCCCGAGTCAGCCGAGGCTGACACGGGAACGTCGCACGTTCGTTCAGAGGTGGGCGGCGGGCGCGGCCATGTCCGGCAATGGGCTTTTCAGCTGTTGCAGTTGGGATTTGACCGGTGCGGTCGAACAGGTTTTGTCCGCCTGTGCCACGGTCTCGTTGCGGATCGTGGTGTAGAACAGCTCGCAGGTCTTGGCTTTCTGCGTCACTTGCCAGGTCTGGGTGCAGCTGTTGAGCAGTGTCTTCGGATCGGTGCCCGGTTTGCTGCCCATTCCGGCCTGCCAGCAGGCAGCGCTCAAGTCTTGTCCCATCACCTTCAGACCGGCCGCATCGGCCTTGGCCTGGGCATCGTCGCCGGTGTAGTTGCTCGGGTCGGCGGCGTACCAGATGTAGCTCGGGTGGTTGGAACCCAGCACCGGTACGTTCACCCCCGCGCTCGGGCTGATGGTCGCCAGGCCCAGTACATTCACGGTCGCACCGTATTGCTGCTTGATCCAGTTACGCACTGGCGCACCAAAGGCAACCATCGGCAGCACGACGCCGCTGGCGTTCTGGCTGACCTGCCTGACCATGGTGGTCTGGTAATCCTTGAAGTAGTCGTACACGCCTTCCAGATCCTTGCCGGCGCTGGCGGGCGCGGCGATCGGGGCGATGTCGATGATGGTCTGGTAGGCCGGCGTCTGGTCGGCGGGGATGCCATTGTCGGCCAGCAGCGCGGCCCAGCGGTCGGTGGTGTTCGAGCGCAGGTAATCCTGGGCCTGGGTCAGCGAGTAATCCGGCGGGAAGTGCAGCAGCTCGACACTTTTGCGGTTTTCCAGGGCCATGCCCAGTGGCAGGAACAGATACCAGCTGTACGACCATTTGCCGTCGGCATTGAGTTTGCTGGCGCCGTTGTAGGCCAGATCGCCGGCGTCGAGCAGCGCTGTCAGCGGTTTGTCGTAGCCCTGTGGTACGCCGCTGATTTCGGCATAGAGCTGATCGTTGTCGTTTTTCACCAGCACTTTGGCGTTGGTGTAGCCGTCGCGCTGCACGCTCTGGCTCAGGTAATGGGCGACGGTCTGCTCCAGCGTCCAGTTGCGAAAGCAGATCACGCTGCAATTGTTGGGGTAGGCGAAGAGGCGGGTGACGCGTTCGGTGCTGCCCAGTTTCAGGTCGACATCGGCGTGGGCTGCGGCGCTCAACGTGAGCGCCGCGAGGGTGAGGCCTGCGAGTTTCAACATGCTCAGATCCTTTTCAGCGAGGGTAAAACCTTGGTGGAGGGCAATCCGGCCCGCGTCTAGCCTAGCCGGGGAACAGGTGTTTCAGCGAATAACCAAGCTGACTGGCAAGAATCACGCCGGTCATGACCACCAGAAACAGCAATTGCAACGGGCTGAAATGCGCCCAGTGCAGCGCGGTCAGCCATGGGTGCTTGTCGCTGAACTCCGGGTCGAGCGTGCCGATACGTCGCTTGTGCCAGAGCCCGATCAGAATCACGCCGATATAGGTGAAGGCCCCCAGGCCGCCGAGCATGACCGAGAACAGCAGGATCATGACGGCTTGCGGCACGCCATGGCGCAGCACGAGCCAGCGGGTGTCAGGGTTCCATCGGCGTGGAATGATCTTTTCGGTCAACCACAGATCCTGAACGATCAAATGGGCGCTGATCAGAAACCAATAACTCAGGCCGATCCGGAAAAACCAGACAGGAACGCAGGCGAAGGCCAGCGGGATGACGATGCTCATCGCCGTGGTCTTGTGCTCGGCGGGCAGGTAGAACAGCCACAGCGCCAGCGCGATCGCCGCCCATGACTGCATCCAGGTTTCGGCGGCGATGTAGCGCGGCAGAAACCGTCGCCAGTAGAAGACATCGGCGTACGGAAGACGGGCGAGCAGGTCGGGGAAGCGCCACTTGAGGGTTTCCGACAACTGCTGGCAGGCCTGCCAGTCTGCTGGGATGAAGCGGTCGGTCATGTCTTTGTGTTGCCGCGGCTTCATCGGGCTGATCAGCATCCGTGCGGCCAGCGCATCGGGCGACCCGTTGCGCTGATCTTCGGCCCGGGCGCACAGATTGTCGTAGAGGCTTTCCTGATTGCAGCGCTCGATCATCTCCTGCCAGAGCCAGTCCGGTTGCGGATGAATGCCCTTGGTGTCGTCCCAGCCAAACAACTGGGAAACTCGATCGAATAGCGGCACGCTCCACTCTGCGTCCTGCAGCAATTGCAGAACGATCTGCTGCCAGTGTTCCCGACGGTCGAACACCTGGAGCCAGGGTTGGGCCGTGTAAGTCTTGAGCAGGGCGAGAAATTCACGCTCGTTTTGCGAGGCGAGCAGCGTTTCCAGCGATTGTCGGTAATCGGCCAGCAGTTCGTTGGCGAGAATGCTGCGCTGCCCGTCGCCGATGACGATTTCCTGCCACGGGCCCAGCCAACCCAGGTGCTGTACCGCCCAGCGGGCAATCGAAAGGCGCAGGGCGGGCTGATCGAAGCACAACGTCAGCAACAGTTCCTGGAACGCTTGCGCACAATCCTGCTGGCGCGCTTGCTCCCAGCGCTGGTCCAGATTGGTGTCCGAGAGGCCGTTCAGCAATTGCGATGCGGCTTCAATGGCCGGGTCGGCAGTCGGCTGCTCGGGTTCCAGGTTAAGAGGCTCCGGATTCAGGGGCTGTACCCGCAAGGTCTGCGATTCGAGCGGTGCTTCGGGCGCGGCCGGGGCCACCGGTTCGAACAGCGCCGCAGGGTAATCCCACGCATCGGTCCCGGTTTTCTGCAGTGGCTGGGCCATGGACTGCTCTTGTACCGCCAGCGCGGCGATCCCCGGGGCCAGCATGACGTCGTCGTGCTCTTCGGTCTCTTCGTTTTCAAGGCGCCACTGGGCAATCGACTGTGCGCGTTCATAAGCCTCGCGCAGGCGCTGGAAGCCTGCGGCATCTTCATCGGGCCGAAAGACTTTCAGCAGCCGCGCATAGCTGCGCTTGATATCACGCAGCCCGGCGTCTTCGGGCAGTTGCAGGACAGACCAGCATTCCATGTCGTGCTTCCTTACTGCCAGGGGCTGCGGTCGAGGGCGCTCAATTGCTTGCTCAGTTCGGTGCGGGTCTCACGGATCTGCCGCTCGTCCTGAGAGTCCAGGGCGTGCTGGAATTGCTTGGCCCAATGGCCGATCTGATCACGCAGGTCGCCCAGGCTTTCCTGATACAGACGTTCCAGCCGTGCACTGAGCAGGGTGTTCACTTGCTGCTCGCGTGGATGGATCTTCAATTGCGCCAGGGCTTGCAGACGCTGCTGGATTTCCTCGGGCGTCAGCACGCCGGGGTTGTTCTCGATGACCAGCGAGTGTTGCTGACCGGTCAGGGGAATGCTGACCTGAGCTTCCAGCAAACCGTTGTTGTCGTATGTGAAGCGCACATCCAGCTCGACTTCGCCGGCCTTGCGCTTGGGCACCTTGATGTCCAGTTGGCCGAGTGCCACGTTGTCTTTGACCAGGCGGCTTTCGCCCTGAAAGATTTTCACGACGACCTGTTCCTGATTGTCGTGAAGGGTCTGCACGGTTTTCACCCGGCTGACCGGGACGATGCTGTTGCGCTCGATGATCGGCAGGTAGTGGCCGCTTTCATACTGGCGACCGACCTGGGTGGAGGTCTCGATCCCCAGGGTGTAGGAGCAGACATCGGTGAGCACCACTTCTTCCAGCGCGGCCGAACGGGCCTTGAGCGCTGCCTGAATGGCGGCGCCCTGTGCCACGACCTGATCCGGATCGAGGCTGATCGACGGGAAGCGGCCGAACAGTCCGGCAGCCAGTTTGCGCACCAGTGGCATACGGGTGGTGCCGCCGACCAGCAGGATTTCATCGAGGTCGCTGACGCGGATGCGTGCGTCGCGCAGGGCCCGTTCGATCGGCGCGCGCAGGCGTTCGAGCAGCGGCATGTACAGCGTCGCCATTTGTGCCTGAGTGATGGTCTGGGTCCACTGCTTTTCGCCGACCTGCACTCTGAATTCGGCGCTGGCGTCCTGGCCCAGTGCGCGGCGCACACGCTCGGCTTCGCGGCGCAGCGGCTGGAGGATGGTCGAGCGCTCGGGGAAGTCGGACACGTTGCGATGCTGATCGATAAAGTGCTCGAGCAGCACGTTGTCGAAATCTTCGCCGCCGAGGAAGTTGTCACCGGCGCTGGCGCGCACTTCCATGACACCCTCGAAGAGTTCGAGAATCGACACGTCGAACGTACCGCCGCCCAGGTCGAACACCAGGAACGAAGTTTCCTTGTCCCGTTGATGCAAACCATAGGCGAGTGCGGCGGCGGTGGGTTCGTTGATCAGTTTTTCGACTTTCAGGCCCGCCAGCTCACCGGCGATGCGCGTAGCCTTGCGCTGGGCGTCGCTGAAATAGGCCGGAACGCTGATCACGGCTTCCGTGACGGCTTGACCGTAGGTGCGCTCGACGTCTTCTTTCAGGCTCTTGAGCACCAGCGCAGACAGTTCTTCTGGACGGAATTTTTTATCCCCGAGGTAGACCTCCGTCGCACTGCCCATATGGCGCTTGAACAGTGACGCGGTCAGACGCGGATGAGTGTGCAGGCGTTCGCGGGCAGCTTGCCCGACCAGAATCCGGCCCTGATCGTCCAGACCCACCACGCTGGGTGTCAGGAACTGGCCCAGGGCATTGGGCACCAACTCAGTGGCATCGCCCTGCCATACGGCAACAAGGCTATTGGTGGTTCCCAGGTCAATCCCGACGATCATTGCAACGAACTCCCTTTGCGCTCTGACAAAAAATGAAACAGATATTGGCGCGCAAGAATATTACCGAGGCAGTGGCGCGGTAAAGAAAGATGATGGCTCTGAGCCATTATTTACGACAGGCAACCGCAGGAGGGATGGTTCGGGTCGCTTTTTGTCGAAGGGGTCGAAGGGAAAGACAGGGCACCGGAGCCGGCGCCCTGTCGTCATCGTTTAAGGTATGACGGGCGGCAGATACGAAAGTGTCGTACCCAGAGCCCACAGCAGCACCAGCACCAGCGGCGTGTGCACCAGCAATTGCACGAACGAAAAACCGATCAGATCCCGCGCCTTGAGGCCCAGCACGCCCAGCAGCGGCAGCATATAGAACGGGTTGATCAGATTCGGCAGGGCTTCGGCGGCGTTGTAGATCTGTACCGCCCAGCCGAGGTGATAGTTCAGATCGTTGGCCACCTGCATCACATACGGCGCCTCGATGATCCACTTGCCGCCGCCCGACGGAATGAAGAAACCGAGAATCGCCGAGTACACACCCATCAGCAACGCATAGGTGTCGTGGGAAGCGATGCTGACGAAGAACGTCGAGATGTGATGGGCCAGGGTCTGGGCGTCGGTGCCCTTGACCGTGGTCATCAGCGCGGCGATCGAACCGTACAGCGGGAACTGGATCAGCACCCCGGTGGTGGTCGGCACGGCGCGCGCCACTGCGTCGAGGAAGCTGCGCGGACGCCAGTGCAGCAACGCGCCGAGCATGATGAACAGGAAGTTGTAGGTGTTGAGCCCGGAAATCGCGGTGATCGCCGGTTTGGTCGAGAACTCGTGGAACAGCCATCCGGCCGCCAGCAGCACCAACAGGATGATCAGCAGCGGGCTGTGTTCCAGCCATTCGCCGGGACGGGTGCGCGGTTGCAGCGGCGGCAGGTTGAAGGCCGGGTCGATGCCGCAGGCCTTGGCGTCACGTGCCGAGTTCGGGCCGGGCGCGGTGGCGTAGGCGATGATGATCGAAATCACGATCAGTGCCAGCAGCATGACTCCCGACTGCCAGAGGAAAATCGTCTGGGTGAACGGAATCACCCCGGTGATCGACAGGATCGACGGCGGCAGGCTGGCCGGGTTGGCCTGCAACTGCGCGGCGGACGACGACAGGCCCAGCGCCCACACGGCGCCGAGGCCAAGGTAGGCGGCGGCACCAGCGGCGCGATAGTCCATTTTCAGATCGGTGCGGCGGGCGAGGGCGCGCACCAGCAGACCGCCGAACACCAGCGACAGGCCCCAGTTGAGCAAGGACGCGACCATCGAAATGAGCGCGACCCACGCCACGGCCGAGCGACCGTTCTTCGGGATCCGCGCCAGGCGATCAATCAATTTCACGGCGGGCGGCGAACTGGCCACGACATACCCGCCGATCACCACGAACGCCATCTGCATGGTGAACGGGATCAGGCTCCAGAACCCGTCCCCGAAGGCCATGGCGGCGTCCGTGGGTCTGGCGCCCATGGCCAGGGTCGCCAGCGCGACGATGATCACCGCCAGCGCGGCGAATACCCAGGAGTCGGGAAACCAGCGTTCGGCAAAACTTGAACAGCGCAAGGCAAAGCGCGCAGAGCGGCTATCTTCGATATCAACGGCCACGGGAGTACCTCGGATTTTTATGTTTATTGTGGTCTTCAGGGCCTGGACGGCCCGTCTGGACAGGTGCCAACAGTAAATCAACGGCGGATTTTTGTGAGCGTGTTTTGCAGCAATCAGGACTATGGTCTAACGGGTTGTCCGGCGGCCCGTTTGCGTAGACCATGGGCGCCTTGGTTTTTTGCCTGCCAGAGTTCTTTGTCATGACTGCCCATTCCACTGCCCGACCGGCGCCGTTCAGCCGTTCCGACTACAAGACCCTCGGCCTTGCGGCCCTGGGCGGGGCGCTGGAGATCTACGATTTCATCATTTTCGTGTTCTTCGCCCTGACCCTCAGCCAGTTGTTCTTCCCGCCGGAAATGCCCGAGTGGCTGCGCCTGCTGCAAAGCTTCGGGATCTTCGTCACCGGCTATCTGGCGCGCCCGCTGGGCGGGATTCTGATGGCGCATTTCGCCGACCGGTTGGGGCGCAAGAAAGTCTTCAGCCTGAGCATCCTGATGATGGCGCTGCCGTGCCTGCTGATCGGGATCATGCCGACCTACGCGCAGATCGGCTATTTCGCACCGCTGTTGTTGCTGGCGCTGCGCATCCTGCAAGGCGCGGCGGTGGGTGGTGAAGTGCCGAGCGCCTGGGTGTTCGTGGCCGAGCATGCGCCGGCCGGCCATCGCGGTTATGCCCTGGGCTTTTTGCAAGCGGGGCTGACCTTCGGTTACCTGATCGGCGCGTTGACCGCGACCTTCCTGGCGCAAGTGTTCACCCCGGCCGAAGTGCTCGATTACGCGTGGCGTTATCCGTTCCTGCTCGGCGGCGTGTTTGGCGTGATCGGCGTCTGGCTGCGCCGCTGGCTGAGCGAAACCCCGGTCTTCATGGCCATGGAGGCGCAACGCGAGGCGCGGGTCGAACTCCCGCTGCGTACCGTGCTGCGCGATCATCGCCTGGCCATGTTGCCGGCGATGCTGCTGACCTGCGTACTGACCTCGGCGGTAGTGGTGTTCGTGGTCATCACCCCGACCATGATGCAGAAGACCTTCGGCATGACTGCCGGCCATACTTTTGCTTTGAGCGCGCTGGGCATCGTCTTCCTGAATATCGGTTGTGTGATTGCCGGTCGACTGGTCGATCGCATCGGTGCCTGGCGCACGGTCATGCTCTACAGTCTGTTGCTGCCACTGGGGATCGGCCTGCTTTACACCTGCCTGATCAGCGGCGGGGACTGGATCGGTCTGGCCTACGCCATCGCCGGGCTGTGCTGTGGCGTGGTCGGTGCGGTGCCGTCAGTGATGGTCAGCCTGTTCCCGGCGCGGATCCGCGTTTCCGGGATCTCCTTCACCTACAACATTGCCTACGCCGCCTGGGCCAGTTTCACGCCGTTGCTGCTGATCGGTCTGATGCCATGGAGCCCGTGGATCTGCGTGATGTTCTGCGCGGTGATGGGCGCGGTGGGCGTCGTCAGTGCAGCGTATTTCGGCTCGCGGATGCCGCGCGCGGAGCCGTGTCCGGTGGCCGGCACCGCCTGAGTTGTCGAGGCTTAACTATTTTTGTAGGACAAGCCTCGCGCGCTCTTCAGAAAAGATTTCCAAGGCCGATGGTTAGGCTGCATACCCGCTATCCATCCAGTCCATCGGTGCTTTCCCATGTTCAACAAACGCCTGAAGCAAGAGCTGGCGGCTCTTCGTGAAGAACTCTCCAGCCTTCTGCAAGTGAAGGAGAGCCTGGAAAGCGAGATGCTGGTGCTCACCCTTGAGCCCGACGGACGGATTCAGTCGGTCAATCAGAACTTCCTCAACGAAATGCTCTACAAGAGCCACGACCTGATCGGCCGCGCCATCGAAGACATCGTGCCGGCCCATGTGAAGTCGGACGAGTTTCATCACCGCTTCAAGGCCGCTCTGACCCGTGGTGAGCATTTCGCTGGCGCTGTGCGCCTTTCACGCGGTAACGGCGAAGAGGCGTGGTTGCGCTCCATCGTCCAACCGGTTCGCTCATCGGATGGCCGGATCAAGCATTTCTCGATTTTCTCCAGCGACCTGACCCGCACCATCGAGGCCTCCCGCGAACACGAAAACCTGATCGGCGCGCTGGTGCGTTCGACTGCCGTGATCGAGTTCGACCTCAGCGGCAACGTACTGAGTGCCAACGACCGGTTCCTGCAGGGCATGGGTTACAGCCTGGCGCAGATCAAGGGTAAACATCACCGCCAGTTCTGCGAGCCGGAGGAGTACAACAGCGCCGAGTACCAGAACTTCTGGCGTCGCCTGAATAACGGCGAATTCGTTGCCGGCCGTTTCAAGCGGTTCGACAGCCATGGTCGTGTCGTCTGGCTGGAAGCCTCCTATAACCCGGTGCTCGACGCCAACGAAAAACTCTACAAAGTGGTGAAGTTCGCCACGGTGATCACCGATCAGGTCAATCAGGAGCAGGCCGTCGCCGATGCCGCCAATATCGCCTACAGCACGTCCCTGCAAACCGACAGCACCGCCCAGCGTGGCACCCGTGTGGTGACCGAAGCGGTCAATGTGATGCGCGATCTGTCGAAGCACATGCAGACCGCCGGCGAGGGTATCGAGGCGCTGAACGAGCAATCCCAGGTGATCGGCACCATCGTCAAGACCATCAGCGGCATTGCCGAACAGACCAACCTGCTGGCGCTCAACGCTGCCATCGAAGCCGCACGCGCGGGTGAGCAGGGCCGAGGCTTTGCCGTGGTAGCCGACGAAGTGCGGCAACTGGCCTCGCGCACCAGCCAGGCGACCGAGGAAATCGTCGGTGTGGTGCGCCAGAACCAGGACATGGCGCGCAACGCCGTGGCCCTGATGACCGACGGCAAACAACAGGCCGAACAGGGGCTGGCGCTGGCGGCGGAGGCGGGTACGGTGATTGTCGAGATTCAGGACGGCGCGCAGAAAGTGGTGGATGCAGTCGGCCAGTTCGCCAACCAGCTATCCAGCTGATGCCTGCCAGGCGAAGGGATTGCCCACGGCAATCCCTTCGTTGTTTTTATCCCGCTACAATCGGCTCTTTTTCCCGGAGCAGATCCCATGAGCGAGTCCTTCCGTCGCCCGGTTCCCCTGAACAAAGCCTACCGCTTGCTCAATCACGGGCCGACCGTGCTGGTCAGCGCCGCCCATGACGGGCAGCGCAACATCATGGCTGCTGCGTGGGCCATGCCGCTGGATTTCGAACCGCCGAAAGTCGCGGTGGTCCTCGACAAATCCACCTGGACCCGGCAACTGCTCGAGGCGTCGGGCACCTTTGTTCTGAACGTTCCTTGTGTGCATCAGGCCGACATTGTGCAGACTGTCGGTTCGACCTCGGGCCTGGAAATCAATCGCGATCAAGGTCAGGACAAGTTCCAGGCTTATGGCCTGCAGACTTTCGCTGGTGAACAGGTTGAGGCACCGATGCTGGACGGTTGCGTGGCCTGGCTCGAATGCCGGTTGCTGCCGGAGCCGCGCAATCATGAACAGTACGATCTGTTCCTGGCCGAGGTGATCGCGGCGCAGGCTGATTCGCGGGTCTTCAGCGATGGACGCTGGCATTTTGAAGGGCATGACGGCCTGCGCACGCTGCACCATGTGGCCGGTGGACATTTCCTGACCATTGGCGATCCGGTGGATGGCAAGATGCTCGAGGTTTGAGCGCCGCTGAATGACAAGTCATGGCCGGATGTTGCAATACAAAAAAGGCTTACCTCTCGGTAAGCCTTTTTCAGTTGGAGGGTGGGGAATTCAGGGTGAGCAATAGATGTTGAGGTGCCTGCATGGCTGTTTTTTATCAGACCGATTTCATGGGTTTGATCAAACTCTCTGCCGGAATACCGAACAACTCGTGAAGTTTCCAGATCATGGGAAGCGTCAGCGCGCGTTTGCCATTCAGAACCTCATAAACGCGGTTTGTCCGGCCAATTGCAGGAGCGAGATCGGCTGCTGACAGCCCGGACTGCTCCATCCGAAACCTTATGGCGTCAATCGGGTTGGGCAGGTCGAGTGGGAAGTGCCTGGCCTCATAGGCTTCGATAAGGGTGATCATGATGTCGAAGTAATCACCTTCAGGTGTGCCGGGCTCTGGCTCATTCTCGAAAAAAACGGACACGTCTTTGAGTGCCGCACGGTAGTCTTCTTCGGTATGAATCGGACGTATGTTCATGGGTTACTCCATTTCGACGGTATCAGCGTCGATTGCGTCGTACTGTTTGTGAGTGCCGACAAATTTTATGTACACCGCGCCAAAGCGGTACGCCACGGCGACAATCAGGCGATAGGAATTGCCTTTTATATTGAACACAACTCTTCGGCTTTTCAGAATGCTGGCGCAAGCAAACTGTGACTTGATATCCACAGGTGTTTTCCAGCTTGCCTTTCTTGCTTCGTCTATCCATGCCAGCAATGGCTGCTCTGCCTCCGGATATCGTTCCCAAAAGACTTTTAGCTGACTGATGGCGATGATTCTCATGGCGTGATCCTAGTCCCGCTGTGGGACTGCTGCAAGTCTGTCGGTGAATTCTGGACAAATGGTTGGTGTCAATTGATGACTTTTACCGATGCTGTCGGCAGTGGAGGGAAAGGGGGTGTGAGTGAATTCAGTGGATGAAAACTCTATCCCGGACAGCATTTTTCCGGTGTAGGAAAAGGCAGCGTGAATTAGCCGAATTGGATTCATGGACATACAAAAAAGGCTTACCTCTCGGTAAGCCTTTTTCAGTTGGCAGCGTTGATTCAATCCCCCAACGCTACTCCTTCGCGCCGAGGATCTGCCCCACCTGACAGCGTTGCCTTCCCCGCAGCATCCTTGACCCGCACGATGGCCTGGGTGCCGCTGGTCATGTCGATTTCGCTGACGGTGTGGCCCTTGTCCTTGAGTGCCTGGATCAGCGTCGGGCTGAACTGGCCTTGTTCGAGTTCCGTCGGGCCGTTGCGGCTGCCGAAGTTGGGCAGGCTGATGGCGCTTTGCGGGTCGAGGTTCCAGTCGAGCAGGCCGACGGTGGTTTTGGCCACGTATTCGATGATCTGCGAACCGCCCGGAGAGCCGACGGTGGCGACGAACTCGCCGCTGTTGCGGTCGAAGATCAGGGTCGGCGCCATCGATGAGCGCGGGCGTTTGCCGGGTTCCACGCGGTTGGCGACTTTCTGGCCGTTCTCTTCGGGGATGAACGAGAAGTCGGTCATCTGGTTGTTGAGGAGGAAGCCCTGAACCATCAGGTGCGAGCCGAACGCTGCTTCGATGGTGGTAGTCATCGACACGGCGCCACCGAAGTCATCCACGGCCACCACTTGTGAGGTGGAAATGCGCAGCGGCGAGCGATCCGGCGCATAGGCAACCTGTATGCCCGGCGGTGTACCGGGTTTGGCGCTGCCCATGCTGCGTTCGCTGATCAGGCTGGCGCGGCTGGCCAGGTAACCCGGATCGACCAGGCCTTTGACCGGTACCGGCACGAAGTCGGTATCGGCTACGTATTGCGCGCGGTCGGCGTAGGCCAGACGCTCGGCTTCGGCGATCAGGTGCACGGCTTGCGGTGCAGGTTCGATGCCGGCGGGTTTATCGGTCTTCGCAGGCTTGAGCGGCGTCAGGGCCAGACGCGGATCGCGCGTTTCCAGCGCCTGCAAGGTGCCGAGAATCTGCGCCACCGCAATCCCGCCCGATGATGGCGGCGGCATCCCGCACACCTGCCAGCGCTTGTAGTCGGTGCACAGGGGCGCGCGTTCCTTGGCCTGATAGTGCTGAAGGTCGGTCAGCGACAGGCTGCCGGGATTGGCGTGGCCCTGAACCTTGGCCACGATCTCTTCGGCGATCGGGCCTTTGTACAGGGTGTCTGCGCCTTCGTTGGCGATGCGCTTGAGCACGGCGGCCAGCGCCGGGTTCTGCAAGCGAGTGCCGACGGCTTTGACGCTGCCGTCGCTGTTCAGAAAGTACTTGGCCATGTCTGGCGAGCGGCGTATCTCCGGATCGGATTCCAGCAGTGAATGCAGGCGCGGGGAGATCGCAAAGCCCTGCTCGGCGAGTTTGATCGCCGGTTCGAACAGCTTGGCCCACGGCAAGCGGCCGTGCTTTTTGTGCGCCAGTTCCAGCGCTCGCATCACGCCCGGCGTGCCGACGGAGCGCCCGCCGATCTGCGCCTGCGGGAACGGCATCGGTTTGCCGTCAGCGTTTAGAAACAGCTTCTCGGTCGCGCCGGCCGGTGCGGTTTCGCGACCGTCATAGGTGCGCACTTGCTTGCCATCCCACAGCACGATCATCGCGCCACCACCGATCCCCGAGGATTGCGGCTCGACCAGGGTCAACACGGCTTGCATTGCGATGGCGGCATCGATGGCGGAACCACCCTGACGCAACATCTCGCGACCGGCTTCGGCGGCCAGTGGATTGGCAGCGGCGGCCATGTGTTTCTCGGCGTGGCTGGCTTGCAGGCCGGTGCGGTAGCCGGAGGCGGCTTCCGGCGCCAGCGGCAGGGTCGAGGAGGGCGGTGCGTTGCAGGCCGTAAGGGCAATGGCGCTGACGATCAGTGTCAGGGCGGGCAGACGAAAGCGGTTCAGGGAAAGGGCTGGAAGCACGCGGGGCTCTCCGTCCGTGGGATAAAAGTCTGACGGACTGTATCGGCCGACCGTGCAGGACGCAAACCATCGGTGTGTTTGTCCTTCATGCCTTGGCGAATTTTCTGTAGGGTCAGAGCCAATAGTGAAGCCAGAACAATCAACAAGAGGCCGTCATGCACAACGCATTTCCGACACAGCCCAGCTATCGCGAACAGCGCGAGCGCTTTCTTGCTGCCGCGAAGGTGGCGGGTGCCACGCTCTCTTCGTACGCGCATCCGCTCAATGGGCCGTTTGGCGAGTCTTTGAGTACCGATGTCGCGGTGCTGGGGGATCCAGCGGCCAAGCGGCGCCTGGTGGCGCTCAGCGGCACCCACGGTGTTGAGGGTTATTATGGTTCGGAGTGCCAGATCGACTGGCTGAAGCATTTCACGCCGCAGTCGCTGCCGAAGGATGTCGCGGTCGTGATGGTTCACCTGATCAACCCGTGGGGCACGGCGTGGCTGCGGCGGGTCAATGAAGACAATATTGACCTCAACCGCAATCACCTGGATTTCAACCGACCGCTTCCGGACAACCGTGCTTACGCGGCGCTGCATGAAATCTACGCCTGCACCGATTTTAACGGCCCCGAGCGACAAAAGGCTGATGCCTTGCTCGATGCGCAAATTGCCGAGCACGGCTGGCCGGCGGTGATGTCGATTGTCGAGGGCGGTCAGCACAGTCATCCCGACGGATTGTTCTTCGGCGGGCTCGCGCCGAGTTGGTCGAATCGCACGTTGCATTCCATCATCGAGAATCATCTGGCCGGCGCTGAAACCGTGATGTGTTTCGACCTGCACACCGGCGCCGGTGAGTACGGGCATCCGATGCTGCTGACGATTACCCAAGCGCCGTATCCAGCACTGGCCCAAGCGCAATCGATTTACGGCCCGTGGCTCTACACGCTGCACACCGGCGCCGAAACCCTGAGCGAAACCGGTGTCGCGGCAACCGCTACCGGTTACACCTCGCAGGCGTTGCTCAACGCGTTGTCGAATGTGCAACTGATGCCGTTCGTGATCGAGTGCGGGACTTATCCGGGGCCGGACGTGCATCGTTATCTGCGCGACGATCACTGGCTGCATCTGCATGGCGATCCGCTGGATGCGACGGGGAGGGCGATCAAGTTGAATCTGCTGGAGCAGTTTTATCCGGCGGATCCGGACTGGCGGGCGATGGTCGGTTTACGGACGCGGCAGATTTGGGCGAAGGGGCTCAGGGCGTTAGGGGGCGAGGCATAAAAAAACGGCTTGCCTTTCGGTAAGCCGTTTTGACCACTTAGCTATACGCTGCCGTTTGGAGTCTCAATGCCAGATTGTTACTGCTTGAAACCAGGCAGGCCGTTGGCAGCACGCCAATCTTTCACAGTTTTCGTGATGCCTTCAGGAGTGCATTGAGCATCATTCTCAGGCCAATAGATCAAGTCAGTACCTGCGGGATGTTCTGCCAGTTCACAAAAGTTATCCAGCATGTCTGCCAGTACAGTCTCTGGCGTGCCATTCCTGTTAGAGGTGAATATTTCTTGCAGCAGTTCTATAAACTGCTCTTCAGTGTAGCCAGTGATTTTATTTGACATGGGAGTTGACCCGGTGAATGTTCAAGTGATTTGCAGGTGTGGTGACACGTAAATTGTCGACGTCATACACGGATCCACCTTTCGACACCCATTCAACGTGATGCAGTTCGAATGTTTTCCTTTTCCCGGCTGCATCGTTGTACCTGGCGTGAGGCGCTCCGCCGTTTTGCATCAATGCAATGTTCTCCGGTTTAAACTGCTCAACCAATTCTGGATCATTGGCCACCTCCTCCCAAAACGCCTCCCTGAATTTGTCAAAGCTTGAAAACTCCCGTCCTCTGAGCCTGTCCGCAATCCGCGTCGGAATAGGCACACCAATCCCCGTTCCTGCTCCCGCCAGCCATATCCCGGAAACATCCTCACCAATTCCCGTCACCGTCCCAGGCATCAATCTGGCCGGCTTCGAAAACACCACATACAACGACTTCAGCCCGGTCTCAGCCGGAAACACCAGAATACAATCCTCGGCGGTGATGTCTTCGCCGGGCAGGATTTCAATCTGGCTGTCGGTGTTCGCTGCGATCGGGTGGACGAGGATCGTGCTCAGTGGTTCGCCGTGCTCCGGATACACCAGCGGCGGCATCGATCCCAGCGGCCCGCGTTGCGGCGTCCACAAAATCGTGATGCCGTTGAGCTTCGCCTCCATGGCGGTCTTGTCGCTGTTCCACTCGACTTTTACGGTACGCACGGAGTCGTCGCCCGAGGCTCCGGTGTGGATGCCGTAAACCTGCATGACGCCTTCGGCATCGCGTCGGAACTGGAACCGCACGCGAGTGGTTGCGCGAGACAAGGTGCGTAGCTGATCGTCGGTGTAGAGCGTGCCGTCGCCCATTCGGGTCGGCAGCATCCCGAGGATGAACACACTGGCGGGGCCGCCGGTGCCTCGTATTGCCCAGTTGAGGCGTTGCTGCAGGATGCCACCGCCCGCCATGCGCCCCAGGGCCAGATCGGCGCCGATGGCCTTGGCTATGGCGGTACTGGCTGCGGGAAAGCGTATGGCGCCCGCCACCATGATCTTGCCGAAACTGGAGGCGGGCTCAGGTGTTGTACCGGCCTCCGTTCGGCACCAGTTATCCGGTGTGCAGGATTTGGCAAATACCAGATCTTCGCGGGGCGTCGGGGTGGGCCATTCGTCTGTCCGGATATAAACGGGTTCTGGTGGCGGGGGTGGAATCCATCCGGTCCATGTCGCGTTTTCGCTCGGGCGTTTTCGACGCCACTCATCGTCGAAAAGGAATTTGTTCAGGTCCATGACCACTCCCTGTCTGTCCTGGAATCGAGACAGGGGAGCGTGTC
This sequence comes from Pseudomonas glycinae, assembly GCF_001594225.2. Classification (GTDB taxonomy): domain Bacteria; phylum Pseudomonadota; class Gammaproteobacteria; order Pseudomonadales; family Pseudomonadaceae; genus Aquipseudomonas; species Aquipseudomonas glycinae. The sequence continues at coordinate 961,055 of NZ_CP014205.2, read as the reverse complement.
GGTCAATCGGGATGGCGATCAAATCGACTGGCGCAGATGCAGGTGCCTGAACGAACGAATAATCCTCTTCTTACGCCTTTCGCACCGGGTTCCTACAGAATCAGACCGATCCAGCGGGGAGGGCACTTTTCTCGAGGCATAAAAAAACGGCCTACCTTTCGGTAAGCCGTTTTTAGTACTTGGTGGCTACACAGGGACTTGAACCCCGGACCCCAGCATTATGAATGCTATGCTCTAACCAACTGAGCTATGTAGCCAAGTGGCGCGCATTATTCCCCTGAAATGAAAAAGCGTCAAGCGTAAATTCAAAATATTTCTTCTTATTTTCAACCGCTTATCCTCCCGCGCCGAAAAAAGGCGCGGGAAGGGCTTTCAACGCAGCTGAAATCTTCCGGTGTTGGCACTCAAGGCATGGCTGCCCTGGCTCAAGGTGTCCGCCGCAAGGTTCACCGCCCGCGCGCCTTCGAGCAGGCGAACCGCCGCCTGATCCACCTGCTGGATATTGCCGCTGACCTCATCGGCGGTGCTCGCCTGTTCCTCGACCGCCGTGGCGATCTGGGCGAGGGTGTCGGTGACGCTCTGCACGGCGCTGGCGATTTCCCCCAGGCGTTCGCCAAGTCCCGTGACCGCCGCGGCATCCGATTGCGCCTGGCCGCACGCAGCCTCCATCAGGCTCACGGCTTCGTTGACCGTATTGCGCAGGCTGTCGACCGTACCGGCGATCTGCGCCGTGGACGATTGCGTACGTTGCGACAGGCTGCGCACCTCATCGGCCACCACGGCAAAGCCACGACCTTGTTCACCCGCGCGAGCGGCCTCGATAGCGGCGTTGAGGGCGAGCAGGTTGGTCTGCTCGGCGACGCCACGGATGGTGTCGACCACCAGTTGAATCTGCTGCCCTTGCTCGCTGACCCGGCCGAGCGCTGCGGCAGTTTCGTTCAGGCGCTGATTGAGCTGTTGAATGCTCGCCGTGGTGCGCTGACTGTCACGGCTGCTGTCGGCAGCGATGCGCCGGGTGTGCTGGGCGCTGCCGGAAGCCTGTTCGCAACTCTGCGCCACGCCTTGGGAGGTCGCCGCCAATTGCGTGGCTGCGGCGGCGATCTGGCTGATCTGCAATTGCTGCGCTTCGACTTCGCTGAGAGCTCCGCTGGAGTGATCATTAAGGCTGCGCACCGCGTTGCTCAGTTGCGAAGTCTCGTGATCGACACCCAGCAGGCTGTTGCGCAATTGCACCACGGCCACGTTGAGCGCGGTGCTGATCGACGCCAGTTCATCACGGCCCACGACTGGCACTTGCAGGCTCAGATTGCCGTCACGCAGGGCCTCGGCCAGCAGCGTGATGCCACTGGCGCTGCGGCGGATCGAGGCTTGCAGGCAGACGAACAGGTACAGCGCCGCCAGCAACAGAAAACCGAAGACCGCCGCGACAACGATGAACTGACGAATCGCCGACCCATGGTAGTCATCCAGCCTCTGATCCAGCGACACCAGCGATTGCTGGCGCAACGTGGCGAGGTTGCCGAGCAGGGCGTCGAGGGTGCGCTCGAACTCTTCCGGCTTGAGGTTGATGCTGCCGCCGAACACGCCGTCATCCAGCACTTTGAGACCGGCATCCAGTTGCTTGAGGCTGTCGTGATATTGCCCGGCCCAGCCTTGCAGAGCGCTCGGTAGACGCGCTTCGAGCAGGCCGGCAGTTTTTACAAGCTGCTCGCGGGCATCGCCGATGCGGCTGCGCAGGTCACGCAGTTGCAGACGGCTTTGCAGGGTGAACTGGCCGGAAACTACAGAAGCCTGGCCGACGGCTGCCAGTCGGCCGACCCGCTCGATCAGGTCCGGTGCGTGCTGGGTGGAAATCTGTGTCAGCAGATAGGTTTCCAGCCACGGCGCGAGGATCAGGCGATTGTCCATCGCGATTTGTTCGCGCAACGCTTGCAGGGCGCTGAGCGCATTGGTGAAGCGGTCGTAACCATCCGGCCACCAGCCGACACCGGAAAGGCTTTTCGAGTCCAGACCATTGAGCGCGGCTTGCAGAGCCTGATAGCGGGTCAGGGTTTCGCTTTCCGCGCCTTCGGCTTGCAAGGCATTGCCCAGCTCCAGCGTGGCCTGGGCCACGGCAGGTTGCACGCCATCGAATGCGGCCACGGCGGCCAGGGTGGCGGGCGTCGGCTGGCGGTTGGTTTCCGTGGCGCGCCAGCGGGCGGCGCGGTCACGTTGAGCGGCGAGCAGGTTGTCGAGTGCATCGAGGGCGAGCAACTGCCGCACACCGGCACGTTCGCCGGCGATCAGGTTGAGTTTGTCGCGATAGTCCTGGCCGATCATCAACAGGCTACCGGCCAATGGCAGGATAAACAGCAGAAACAACAACTGGAATTTACGCGCGAAGCCAAACCGCCCCAGCAACCTGATCCCCGGTGATAAAAAAGCCTGCATGCCCCATGACTCCTCTGGACACCACGCACCATCGGCGTGCATCGCGGTCACTGCGACCGGGATTGGTGCCCTGCTAAAAGGCCTCGAAAGTTCACCCTTGCCCGCTCTGTAGGCCGGCTCTGTAGCGAAACTTCCCATTCTCGATGCCCTTTGTAAGGGCGCCGCGTTCAAGCCGATAAGCAAGGCAAGATTCAGACCATGGCGTTGCGCTATCACTTGCGGCGCGACGACTGAATAGTTCGTTAGCTGGCTAAGGGGATGGCGCTGACGCACCGAAAAATGGCACATTGACGCACCTGCCCGCGTGCACCCATCTGCAGTCCGGAAACTCCCATGGCTATCAGCAACGTTCAGACCGCCGCTGCCTCGGCGTCCGCTCCTCCCCAGAGCAGTCCACTGGTGATGCGCATCATCGGCGCGGTGGCGCTGGCGCATTTGATCAATGACCTGATCCAGTCGGTGCTGCCGTCGATCTATCCGATGCTCAAGGCCAACTATGGTTTGAGTTTTACCCAGGTCGGCCTGATTACCCTGACATTCCAATTGACCGCTTCGCTGCTGCAGCCGTGGGTCGGTTATCACACCGACCGGCATCCGAAACCGTGGCTGTTGCCGGCCGGTTCCGTGTGTACGCTGATCGGTATTGTGATGATGTCGATGGTCGGCAGTTTTCCGCTTATCTTGCTGGCGGCGGCGCTGATCGGTATCGGCTCTTCGACCTTCCACCCCGAAGCTTCCCGAATAGCACGGTTGGCCTCGGGCGGGCGTTTCGGTCTGGCGCAATCGACCTTTCAGGTGGGCGGTAACGCCGGTTCGGCCTTCGGCCCGTTGCTCGCCGCGGCGATCATCATTCCTTTCGGGCAGGGCAACGTGGCGTGGTTCGGGCTGTTCGCGGTGTTTGCGCTGTTCGTGCTCTATCGCATCAGTCGCTGGTACGCCCATCACCTGAACCTGTTCAAGCTCAAGGCCGGCCAGGCCGCCACTCATGGACTGTCGAAGGGCAGGGTGGTCAGTGCGCTGGTGGTGCTGGGTCTGCTGGTGTTCTCCAAGTATTTCTACATGGCCAGCCTGACCAGTTACTTCACCTTCTACCTGATCGAGAAGTTCGACCTGTCGGTGGCCAGTTCGCAGTTGCACCTGTTTCTGTTTCTTGGCGCGGTGGCGGCGGGCACATTCTTTGGCGGGCCGATTGGCGACAAGATCGGGCGCAAGGCGGTGATCTGGTTCTCGATCCTTGGCGTGGCGCCGTTCACGCTGCTGATGCCACATGTCGACCTGTTCTGGACCAGCGTCCTGAGCGTGGTGATCGGTTTCATCCTCGCTTCAGCGTTCTCGGCGATCGTGGTGTACGCGCAGGAGCTGGTGCCGGGCAACGTCGGAATGATTGCGGGGGTGTTCTTCGGTCTGATGTTCGGCTTCGGCGGGATTGGTGCTGCGTTGCTTGGCCATCTGGCGGACATTCACGGCATCGAATACGTGTATTTCCTGTGCTCGTTCCTGCCGCTGTTCGGTGTGTTGGCGATCTTCCTGCCGAGAACCAGAAAGGCCTGACAGGCTGAATTTCAGGCATAAAAAAGCCGCGTATCGAACGCGGCTTTTTCTTGGGTGCAGCTTTTACACGTTGAAGCGGAAGTGCATCACGTCGCCGTCCTTGACGATGTAGTCCTTGCCTTCCAGGCGCCATTTACCGGCTTCCTTGGTACCGGCTTCGCCCTTGTACTGGATGAAGTCGTTGTAGGCGATCACTTCGGCGCGGATGAAGCCTTTCTCGAAGTCGGTGTGGATCACGCCAGCGGCTTGCGGTGCGGTGGCACCGACGCGGACGGTCCAGGCGCGGACTTCTTCTACACCGGCGGTGAAGTAGGTCTGCAGGTGCAGCATCTCGTAGCCGGCGCGGATTACGCGGTTCAGGCCAGGCTCTTCCAGGCCCAGGGCTTCGAGGAACATGTCTTTCTCTTCGCCGTCATCCAGCTCGGCGATTTCCGCTTCGATCTTGTTGCAGACCGGAACGACCATGGCGCCTTCTTCTTCGGCGATGGCCTTGACCACGTCCAGATGCGGGTTGTTCTCGAAACCGTCTTCAGCGACGTTGGCGATGTACATGACCGGCTTGGTGGTCAGCAGGTGGAAGCCCTTGATGATCGCTTTTTCGTCGGCGCTCATGTTCTTCATCAGGCTGCGCGCAGGCTTGCCTTCGGTGAAGTGCGGGATCAACTGCTCAAGCAGGGCCTTTTGGGCCACCGCGTCCTTGTCACCGCCCTTGGCGTTGCGCGAAACCTTCTGCAGTTGCTTCTCGCAGCTGTCGAGGTCGGCGAAGATCAGTTCCAGGTCGATGATTTCGATGTCGCGCTTCGGGTCGACGCTGTTGGAAACGTGGATCACGTTTTCGTCTTCGAAGCAGCGCACGACGTGGGCGATCGCGTCGGTTTCGCGGATGTTGGCCAGGAACTTGTTGCCCAGACCTTCACCTTTCGAGGCGCCAGCCACCAGGCCTGCGATGTCGACGAATTCCATGGTGGTCGGCAGGATGCGCTTCGGATTGACGATGGCCGCCAGAGCGTCCAGACGCGGATCCGGCATCGGCACGATGCCGCTGTTCGGCTCGATGGTGCAGAAGGGGAAGTTCTCGGCCGCGATCCCGGATTTGGTCAGGGCGTTGAACAGGGTGGACTTGCCGACGTTAGGCAGGCCGACGATGCCGCAATTGAATCCCATGGTGTTTCCCCTCGGATTAGAGTCAGGCCTTCTGGCTGTGCAGGTTTTTCATCGCGCGGTTCCATTCACCGGCGAGGATATCCGGCAGCACGCCGAGGGCAAAGTCGATGCTGGCATCGAGTTTTTCCTGTTCGGCGCGTGGCGCACGACCCAGGACGAAATTTGAAACCATACTGGCGACGCCCGGGTGGCCGATGCCAAGCCGCAGGCGGTGGAACGTATTCTGATTGCCCAATTGCGCAATGATGTCGCGCAACCCGTTGTGACCGCCATGGCCGCCGCCGACTTTGAGTTTGGCGACGCCCGGAGGCAGATCGAGTTCGTCGTGTGCCACCAGGATTTCTTCAGGCTTGATGCGGAAGAAACCGGCGAGTGCCGCCACGGCCTGGCCGCTGCGGTTCATGTAGGTGGTGGGAATCAGCAGACGAACATCCTGACCCTGATGCGAAAAACGCCCGGTCAGGCCGAAATACTTGCGATCGGCCACGAGATTCACGTTCTGTGCGTGGGCGATGCGCTCAACAAAAAGGGCCCCTGCGTTATGCCGGGTCTGCTCGTATTCAGCGCCTGGATTTCCCAGGCCAACGATCAGTTTGATGGCAGTCACGATAGGGGCCCTTCCTTTGAGTGGTGGATAACATCGCCGCGATCCGTGAAGGCGGCGAAAGTGGACGAAAAATGCTCATTTACCATGGATGTAAACTCCGCGTTCCCGCCCGCTTTCTCGCTACGTTCCAGTCCGCGATGTTACCTGCTCACTCAGGCATGGCAGAGTGAATTACTCTGCTGCGCCTTCTTCGGTAGCTTCTGGAGCAACACGTGGAGCGTGGACGTTGGCAACAGCCTTGTCATCGCCGTGTGCCAGAGCAACGAACTCAACGCCTTTAGGAGCCTTGATGTCCGACAGGTGAACGATGGTGCCGATTTCAGCGTTAGCCAGGTCGACTTCGATGAACTCAGGCAGATCTTTCGGCAGGCAGGAAACTTCGATCTCGGCAACAACGTGCGAGATTTCGCCGCCTTTCTTCACTGGAGCAGCTTCGTTGATGAAGTGCACAGGAACGATAGCGGTCAGTTTCTGGCCAGCTACAACGCGTACGAAGTCAGCGTGCATCACGTGGCCTTTGGCCGGGTGACGTTGCAGAGCCTTGATGATCACGTTCTGCTTGGTGCCACCAACGTTCAGTTCGATAACGTGGCTGTAGGCCGCTTCGTTTTCGAGCAGTTTGGCAACTTCTTTGGCCAGCATGCTGATGGATTCAGGGGCTTTGTCGCCACCGTAAACAACAGCTGGAACCAGGGCAGCGAGACGACGCAGGCGGCGGCTCGCACCTTTCCCCAGGTCGGAACGCAGTTCAGCATTCAAAGTAAAATCGTTCATTTTGTATCTCCAAAATAGCCATGACCGAGTGGCGTTTGCGACCAGCGCCGAACACGGTATGGGCAAAAAAGCCCCGCCCCGGCAGGAATGCCGGGGCGGGGCGCTTTTCGTCAACGAGACATTTCGCGAAGGGCAGGGCCCTTAACGGAACATCGCGCTGATCGATTCTTCATTGCTGATGCGGCGAACCGCTTCGGCAACAACCGGTGCGATATCCAGTTGACGGATACGTGCACAGGCTTGTGCTGCAGCGGACAGCGGGATGGTGTTAGTGACCACCAGCTCGTCCAGCACGGAATTTTCGATATTCTCGATGGCCCGACCCGACAGCACAGGGTGTGTGCAGTAGGCAAAGACCTTGGCTGCGCCATGCTCTTTCAGGGCCTTGGCCGCGTGGCACAGAGTGCCGGCGGTATCGACCATGTCATCGACCAGAATGCAGGTACGCCCTTCGACATCACCGATGATATGCATCACTTCAGAGTGATTGGCTTTCTCACGGCGTTTGTCGATGATCCCGAGATCCACGCCCAGGGATTTGGCAACGGCACGTGCACGCACGACGCCACCAATGTCCGGGGACACGATCATCAGGTTCTCGAAGCGCTGATCTTCGATGTCATCCACCAGAACCGGGGAGCCGTAGATGTTATCTACCGGAATATCGAAGAAACCCTGAATCTGGTCAGCATGCAGATCAACCGTGAGAACACGGTCGATGCCGACTACGGTAAGCATGTCAGCAACGACTTTTGCGCTGATAGCCACACGTGCGGAACGCGGACGGCGATCCTGACGGGCATAACCAAAATAAGGAATAACAGCAGTGATACGAGTAGCCGAGGAGCGGCGGAAGGCATCAGCCATCACTACCAGTTCCATCAGGTTATCGTTGGTCGGAGCGCAAGTCGGCTGAATAATGAAGACGTCTTTACCACGAACGTTTTCATTGATCTCGGCTGTAATTTCGCCGTCGGAAAACTTACCGACAGAGATGTCACCGAGAGGGATATGCAGCTGACGTACGACACGCCGAGCCAGATCGGGGTTAGCGTTCCCCGTAAAGACCATCATCTTGGACACGCGCAGTACCTGAAGGCTGAGGGTATACCTGGATGAGTATAGGAAAATGGCAGGGGCGGCTGGATTCGAACCAACGCATGGCAGGATCAAAACCTGCTGCCTTACCGCTTGGCGACGCCCCTGTATCTGTTGCTTTCAAGTGCCGGGCACTTGATTCCTTTAGAGCAGACTTTGCAGCTTGCGATGCAACATCGAAACGTTGCTTCCTTTTGCTACAAACCCTGTAAGGGTCTCTGTCAGAAGGGCCGAGACTTTATCAGCTTCAGCTTTGCTTGGGAAGCCCCCAAACACACAACTTCCAGTTCCGGTAAGTTTTGCTTCGGTAAAATTACCTAACAAATTCAATGCGTTACGTACTTCTGGATAACGCCTCGAAACCACCGGCAAGCAGTCATTTCGACTGTTTCCCTCGGGAACGGGGCGCACTTTAATGGGCGGCGTGTTACGTGTCAACAAAGGATCTGAAAAAATTTCTGCCGTACTAACAGAGACTTGCGGAACGAGCACGACGTACCACGGTTCGGCGGGCTCGACCGGGGTGAGTTTCTCACCGACACCTTCGGCAAAAGCCGCATGGCCACGCACGAACACCGGCACGTCGGCGCCCAGCGTCAGGCCCAGTGCGGCCAGGCGATCCTCATCCCAATCCAGTTGCCATAAATGATTGAGGCCAAGCAGGGTGGTGGCCGCATTCGAGCTGCCGCCGCCGATGCCGCCGCCCATCGGCAGGACCTTGTCGATCCAGATGTCGATGCCAAGCGGGCAAGCGGATTGTTCCTGGAGTTTTTTGGCCGCGCGCACGATCAGGTTGCTGTCGTGGGGCACACCGTCGAATTCGGTGTGCAGGCGAATCACGCCATCGTCACGGACGGCGAAGGTGATTTCGTCGCCGTAGTCGAGGAACTGAAAAAGCGTCTGCAACTCGTGATAACCGTCTTCACGACGACCGAGAATGTGCAGCATCAGGTTGAGTTTGGCCGGCGATGGCAGCGTGAGGCGTGGAACGGTCATGCTTTATTGCCCCAGTTTGCGCGGTTGCCAGGTCTTGATCACCAGCGTCACGTCCAGATCGCTGCCGTGCAGCTTGATCCGCTCGGGCAGCCAGTAACCGTTCTGTTCGGCATAGCTGAGGTATTCGACCTGCCAGCCATCCTGATCCAGATTGGCCAGGCGACTGTTGCCGTCCAGGGTCAGACGGCTTTTGCTGTCCGGTGCCGGGAGGCCGCGAACCCACCAGGCCAGATGCGAGACCGGCAGTTTCCAGCCCAGTTGCTCTTCGACCAGTGCTTCCGGAGTCGGCGCTTCATAACGGCCCTGATTCGCCACTTCCAGCGACACGGCACCCGGGCGGCCGGTGAGTCGCGCCGCGCCACGCCCCAGCGGGCCGGACAGGCGAATGTCGTAGTAGTCCTGACGTTGCAGCCAGAACAATGTGCCGCTGCCCGAGTCTTTCGGGGCGCGGATACCGATCTTGCCATCGATCTGCCAGCCGTCGAGGCCGGTCAGTTGCTGTTTGTTCGCGGCCCATTGTGCAGGGCTGCCTTGGCCCTCGACCGATTCACGGGCGCCGAAGCCCGCGCAGCCGGCGAGCAGGGCGATGAAGCTGAAAACGATGACGTGGCGCAAAAACATGAGTTAAAGAGTCTCGGATCCGGTCAGGCGCTTGATGGTGCTGCGCAGGATGGTGCTGTCAGGCTGGTCTTTGAGGAACTTGCCCCAGATTTGTTTCGCTTCGCGCTGTTTACCCTTGGCCCACAGCACTTCGCCCAGGTGTGCGGCGACTTCGTGGTCGGGGAAGCGCTCAAGGGCCTGACGCAGGTATTTCTCGGCGTCTTCCAGATTACCCATGCGGAAGTTCACCCAGCCGAGGCTGTCGAGAACCGCCGGGTCTTCCGGGTTGATCTGGTGGGCCTGTTCGATCAGCGCCTTGGCTTCAGCGTAGCGGGTGGTGCGGTCGGACAGGGTGTAGCCGAGGGCGTTGAGGGCCATGGCGTTGTCCGGATCGCGCTTGATGATCAGGCGCAGGTCTTTTTCCATCTGCGCCAGGTCATTGCGCTTTTCCGCCTGCATGGCGCGGGTGTAAAGCAGATTCAGATCGTCCGGATACTGCTGCAACGCTTGTTGCAGGACTTTCCAGGCCTTGTCGCCCTGATTGTTGGCGGACAGGGTTTCGGCTTCGATCAGGTACAACTGGATCGCGTAGTCCGGCTGCTCGTCACGCTCGGCGGCGAGTTTGCTCTGGGCTTCGGCGGTCTTGCCGTTGTTCATCAGAATATCGGCCTGACGCAGTTGCGCCGGCAGATAGTCGTTGCCGGGGCCGACCTGGGCGTATTCGATAAGCGCGCCTTGCGGGTCGTTGCGTTCTTCGGCGATACGCCCCAGGTTCAGGTGCGCCGAATCGACGTGGCTTTCCCGGGCGATCAGGTCTTCCAGATAGCCCTTGGCCTCGTCCCAGGCCTTGGCTTCCAGGCAGACCAGTGCCAGCGAGTAACGCAGTTCGTCGTCTTCCGGGTATTGCTGAACCAGGGTGGAGAACTCGACCTTGGCGTCGTCCATCCGGTCCTGTTCCACCAGCATCCGCGCGTAGGTCAGGCGCAGGCGCTTGTCGTCCGGATACTTCTTGATGCTCTTTTGCAGCAGCGGCAAGGCTTCGTCGCCGCGATTCAGCCCTTGCAGCAGGCGCGCGCGCAGCAGGATCGGGGCGATCTCGCCGTCTTCCGGCGGATTGTCTTCGAGCAGGGTCAGCGCACCTCGGGTGTCGCCGTCCTGCTGCATCAGCAGGGCCTTGCCGAAAATCAGCTGATTGTTGTTCGGGTGACGCTGCAACAGGCGGTCGAAGCTTTTCATCAGGCCGTTGCGGGTTTCCTGATCGGTGTCGGCGGCCGATAGCGCGAGGAAGTCGAAATGGGTGTCGCCCTTGCCCTGCAGGACTTTCTCCATGTAGACCATCGAGTCGTCATAACGCCCGGCGCGCGCCAGTTGCACGGCGGCAGCGCGCTGTGCTTCGAGGTCGTCAGGGGCGTTTTTCGCCCAGATCAGTGCGGTATCGAGGGCCGGCTGGTCGGCGCCCAGGTACTCGGCGATGCGGAAGGCACGCTCGGAAACGCCAGGATCCTGGGTGTTGATGGCCTGGGTCACGTAGTTGTCCAGGGCAATGTCGAAACGATTGCGCTGGCCGGCGAGTTCGGCACTCAGCAGGCTGAACACCGTTTCCTGGCTGAACGAGCTGTAAACCTTGGGCTTTTCAGGGGCCGGCGTGGTGTCTTCGACCGGTGAGGCACCGTCCTGCGAAACGGGGGCCAAGGCCTGGCAGCCGCTGAGGAAGACAAAAGCGAGGAGCAACGCGGAAGATCTATTCATATAGGAAGAGGACGACTAACCTGCGGTCGGATCATCATGACACAAGCCTTCGGCCAAACATAACCGAGTCTCGATTGTGGCCATTATAGGGGCCGGCAATTGGGACAATAGTCAGCGGTAGTTGTTCTGAATCTGACGAAGTAGGACAATTGCCGGCTTCACGTCACCATCAGCGACCTTGAATGGCCTTCCTTGCACTCGGTATCAACCACAAGACTGCTTCAGTAGACGTCCGCGAGCGCGTGGCCTTTACCCCTGAGCAGCTGGTGGAGGCCTTGCAGCAGCTCTGCCGACTCACCGACAGCCGCGAAGCTGCGATCCTCTCCACCTGCAATCGCAGTGAGCTGTATATAGAACAGGATCAGCTGTCGGCCGATATCGTGCTGCGCTGGCTGGCCGACTATCACCATTTAAGCCTCGATGAGCTGCGCGCGAGCGCTTATGTGCATGAAGACGATGCGGCCGTTCGTCACATGATGCGCGTCGCCTCCGGGCTCGACTCGCTGGTGCTGGGCGAGCCGCAGATTCTCGGCCAGATGAAGTCAGCCTACGCCGTGGCCCGCGAGGCCGGCACCATCGGGCCGCTGCTCGGGCGACTGTTCCAGGCAACCTTCAACGCCGCCAAGCAGGTGCGTACCGACACTGCCATCGGCGAAAACCCGGTGTCCGTGGCGTTTGCCGCCGTCAGCCTGGCCAAACAGATTTTCAGCGACCTGCAACGCAGCCAGGCCCTGCTGATCGGCGCTGGCGAGACCATCACCCTGGTCGCCCGTCATCTGCACGAGCTGGGGGTCAAGCGTATCGTGGTCGCCAACCGGACCCTGGAGCGCGCCAGCCTGCTTGCCGAACAGTTCGGTGCCCACGCGGTGTTGCTCTCGGACATCCCGGCCGAACTGGTGCGCAGCGACATCGTCATCAGTTCTACCGCCAGTCAGTTGCCGATCCTCGGCAAGGGCGCGGTGGAAAGCGCGCTGAAGTTGCGCAAGCACAAACCGATCTTCATGGTCGATATCGCCGTTCCCCGTGACATCGAGCCAGAAGTCGGCGAACTCGACGACGTTTACCTCTATAGCGTCGACGATCTGCACGAAGTGGTCGCCGAAAACCTCAAGAGCCGTCAGGGTGCAGCGCAGGCGGCTGAAGAGATGGTTTCGGTCGGCGCCGACGATTTCATGGTGCGCCTGCGCGAGCTGGCGGCGGTCGACGTGCTCAAGGCCTATCGTCAACAGAGCGAACGCCTGCGCGACGAAGAACTGCAAAAGGCCCTGCGCCTGCTGGCCAACGGCGGCAACGCCGAAGACGTGCTCGGGCAACTGGCCCGTGGCCTGACCAACAAACTCCTGCACGCACCCAGCGTGCAGTTGAAAAAGCTTTCTGCCGAAGGCCGCCTCGATGCGCTGGCCATGGCTCAGGAACTCTTTGCCCTTGAGGGCTCACCGGATAGCTTTTCGGATAAAAAACCGCAATGAAAGCGTCACTGCTCAATAAGCTGGACATTCTCCAGGACCGTTTCGAGGAACTGACCGCGCTGCTCGGCGACGGCGAAGTCATTTCCGACCAGACCAAATTCCGCGCCTATTCCAAGGAATACGCCGAACTTGAGCCGGTGGTACAAGGCTATAAAAAGCTGCTCGGTGTACAAAGCGATCTTGAAGGCGCGCAGGCGCTGCTCAAGGACAGCGACCCGGACATGCGTGAAATGGCCGTGGAAGAAGTCCGCGAAGCCAAGGAATTGCTGATCACGCTGGAATCCGACCTGCAACGCATGCTGCTGCCCAAGGATCCCAACGACGGGCGCAACGTGTTTCTCGAAATTCGCGCCGGCACCGGTGGTGACGAGGCGGCGATCTTCTCGGGTGACCTGTTCCGCATGTATTCGCGTTACGCCGAACGGCGTGGCTGGCGCGTGGAGATCCTCTCGGAGAACGAAGGCGAACATGGCGGCTATAAAGAAGTCATCGCCCGCATCGAAGGCGACAACGTTTACGGCAAGCTGAAATTCGAATCCGGCGCGCACCGCGTACAGCGTGTACCTGCCACCGAATCCCAGGGCCGTATCCACACCTCGGCCTGCACCGTGGCGGTATTGCCCGAGCCGGACGAGCGTGAAGCCATCGAGATCAACCCGGCGGATTTGCGCGTCGACACTTACCGCTCCTCCGGGGCCGGTGGTCAGCACGTCAACACCACCGATTCGGCGATCCGCATCACCCACATCCCGACCGGGACCGTTGTCGAGTGCCAGGAAGAACGTTCCCAGCACAAGAACCGTGCCCGGGCGATGGCCTGGCTGGCGGCCAAACTCAACGACCAGCAGACGGCGGCGGCGGCCAACGCCATCGCCAGCGAACGTAAATTGCTGGTGGGTTCCGGTGACCGCTCCGAGCGCATCCGTACCTACAACTTTGCCCAAGGCCGGGTCACCGACCATCGCGTCAACCTGACCCTGTATTCCCTCGACGAAATCCTCGCCGGTGGCGTCGAAGCGGTGATCGAGCCGTTGCTGGCCGAATACCAGGCCGACCAGCTCGCAGCGATAGGTGAGTAAATGACCATCATCGCCAGCCTGTTGCGCGCCGCCGAACTGCCGGATTCGCCCACGGCGCGTCTGGATGCCGAATTGCTTCTGGCCGCCGCGCTGGGCAAATCCCGCAGTTTTCTTCACACCTGGCCGGAACGCATCGTGCCCAGCGAAGCTGCGCTGGTCTTTGCCGAGTACCTGCAACGTCGCCGCGGCGGCGAGCCGGTCGCCTACATTTTGGGTCAGCAGGGTTTCTGGAAGCTGGATCTGGAAGTCGCGCCGCACACGCTGATCCCGCGTCCGGACACCGAACTGCTGGTGGAAGCCGCGCTGGAATTGTTGCCGGCAACCCCGGCCAAAGTGCTTGATCTGGGCACCGGCAGCGGGGCGATTGCCCTGGCTCTGGCCAGCGAGCGCCCGGCGTGGAAGGTCACCGCCGTGGATCGCGTGCTGGAAGCCGTGGCCTTGGCCGAACGCAATCGCCAGCGTCTGCACCTGAATAACGCAACGGTGCTGAGCAGCCACTGGTTCAGCGCCCTCGAAGGCAAGCGTTTCGAGTTGATCATCAGCAATCCGCCATACATCCGCGCGGCCGATCCGCATCTGGTGGAAGGCGATGTGCGCTTCGAACCGGAAAGCGCCTTGGTTGCCGGCATCGACGGGCTCGACGATCTGCGTCTGATCATCGCCCAGGCGCCGGCGCATCTGGAAGCTGGTGGCTGGTTGATGCTCGAACACGGCTATGATCAAGCCGAAGCCGTGCGCGATCTGCTGCTGACGCAAGGTTTCGAAGAAGTCCACAGCCGCACCGATCTGGGCGGCCATCAACGGATCAGCCTGGGGCGCCTGCCGTGCTGAATGATCAGGAATTGTTGCGCTACAGTCGGCAGATCCTGCTGCAACACATCGACATCGATGGCCAGTTGAAGCTCAAGGACAGCCGGGTTTTGATCGTCGGCCTTGGTGGTCTCGGTGCGCCGGTTGCCTTATATCTGGCGGCGGCGGGTGTCGGTGAATTGCATCTGGCGGATTTCGACACGGTCGACCTGACCAACCTGCAACGCCAGATCATCCACGACACCGATAGCGTCGGCATGCCCAAGGTCGACTCGGCGCTCAAGCGCCTGAGCGCGATCAATCCTGACATCAAGCTGGTGCCCCATCGTCAGGCGCTTGACGAGGATTCCCTCGCCGCAGCCGTGGCGGCGGTTGATCTGGTGCTCGACTGCTCAGACAATTTCTCCACCCGCGAAGCGGTTAACGCCGCCTGTGTGGCCGGGCGCAAGCCGTTGGTCAGCGGCGCCGCGATTCGCCTCGAAGGACAGCTTTCGGTATTCGACCCGCGTCGCGCCGAAAGCCCGTGCTACCACTGTCTGTACGGTCACGGCAGCGAAGCCGAACTGACTTGCAGCGAAGCCGGTGTGGTCGGGCCGCTGGTCGGTCTGGTCGGCAGCCTGCAAGCGCTGGAAGCCCTGAAGTTGCTGGCGGGATTCGGCGAGCCGCTGGTGGGGCGTCTGCTGTTGATTGATGCACTGGGCTCGCGTTTCCGTGAGCTGCGGGTCAAGCGCGACCCCGGTTGCAGCGTCTGTGGTTCGCAGCATGCGTGAAGCGCCGATTGCCGTCTTCGATTCCGGCGTAGGCGGTCTGTCGGTGCTGGCGGAAATTCAGCGTCTGCTGCCGAATGAATCGCTGCTGTACCTCGGTGATTGCGGCCATATTCCTTATGGCGAGAAAACTCCGGAATTCATCCGCCAGCGTTGCAGCGTGATGGCCGGTTTTTTCCGCGAGCAGGGCGCCAAGGCGCTGGTGATCGCCTGCAACACCGCGACCGTGGCCGGTGTCGCCGATCTGCGCCGGGACTTTCCTGACTGGCCGATCGTCGGCATGGAGCCGGCGGTCAAACCGGCCGCAGCCGCCACCCGCAGCGGTGTTGTGGGCGTACTCGCCACCACCGGTACGTTGCAGAGCGCCAAGTTCGCCGCGCTGCTCGATCGTTTCGCCACCGATGTGCGGGTCATCACTCAGCCGTGTCCCGGACTGGTCGAGCGCATTGAAAGCGGCGATCTGCACAGCCCCGAGTTGCGTGCATTGCTCAAGCACTATGTCGATCCGCTTCTGGCCAATGGTTGCGACACGATCATCCTCGGCTGCACCCACTACCCGTTTCTCAAGCCGATGCTCAAGTCGATGATTCCCGAGACCATCAGCCTGATCGATACGGGCGCGGCGGTAGCACGGCAGCTGCAGCGGTTGTTGGCCCAGCGTGATCTGCTTGCCGAAGGTCCGAACCGACCGGTCAGATTCTGGACCAGCGCTGATCCCGCGTCTTTACGCAAGACCCTGGCCCTGCTGGGGCAAGTCGCCGGCGAAGTCGAGAAATTCAACTTGTAAAAAAAATGTGAAATATCTAAAAAGTCAGCTGAACTTCTGACCAAGCGCAGATTTCTATAGCGCAGAGTGACCTAGAAAACCAAACGATCGTTCCGGAAAAGGAAGTTTCAAAGTGAAGCGACTATTCTGCTTGGCCGCGATTGCGGCTGCACTGATGGGGCAAAGTTTTACCGCACAGGCTGCTGGCGTCGAGTTTGCAGTGGGTGCTACCAGTGATTCGACCATGACTTATCGCCTGGGCATGAATTTCGACTGGGACAAGAGTTGGCTGCAAAGTGACGTTGGTCGTCTGACCGGTTACTGGAGCGGCGCCTACACTTATTGGGAAGGCGACAAGACGTCGAGCAACAACAGCCTGTCGTTCTCGCCGGTGTTTGTTTACGAGTTCGCCGGTCAGTCGGTCAAACCGTATGTCGAGGCGGGGATCGGCGTGGCGCTGTTCTCCAACACCGAATACGAAGACAACAAGCTCGGCGGTTCCTTCCAGTTCGAAGACCGTATCGGTTTCGGCCTGCGCTTCAATGGCGGACATGAGGTGGGGATCCGTGCGACGCACTATTCCAACGCCGGTCTGAGCAGCGACAACGACGGTGTGGAAAGCTACGCATTGCATTACACGATGCCGCTGTAAGCACGCGGAAAGTCAGTTCAAGAAAAAAGGAGCGCCAGGCGCTCCTTTTTTTTGTGCTCAGCGGTACGCCGTAGCAATCCCCTGGCGTTCGTCGAGGCATTCCGGTGCGCCCATTTCGAACTCGCGGCAGATCAGCGGGCGCTTCTCGTAGATCGTGCACATCATCGTGTCGCGATCCAGTGCCGCGCACCAGCCATCGTCCAGACGCAGCATCACCTCTCCACCCCAATCGTCGGTATCGATAAAGCGCTCGGGCACGCCGGTATCGGTGATCAGCATCACTTCGAGCTGACAGCAGCAGGCTGCACAGGTCGAGCACGTGACAACGGGTTCGGCGATTTGCCGATGGGGAATGGTTTTCATGGCGCCAGTGTACGGCAGTGGCCGATGACCGTGTGAAAGGCCTGACAGGCGTTTAGCGCGCCAGCCGTCGGGACAATTGATGCAGCAACGGAAACAGCATCGCCCACAGCAGCGCCACGCCGATCAGGGTCGCAAGCTCACCGTGAGGAAACTGCACGCCGGCCAGTCGTCCGCCGGCACCGTAGGACAGGGCGCCCCCGACTGCGCCAAGCAGGCTGGCGAGCCACCACGGCCTGGCGCTCCATTGCAGGCAATGGCGCAACGTCGTGGCAAACAACGCCCAGAGCAACATCAGCCACAGCGGGATCAGCGGCGACAGATCCTTGAACTCGAAGACCCCGAGACCGCGCAGCGTACTGTCCACCGCCGTGCCGATAATCACTACGCAGAGCAACAGGCGACCTTCCTGCGCCCAGCTGCTGATCCAGCGCAGATGAATCACCAGCACCGCCAGCGCCAGTAGCAGCCAAAGGCTGTCGCCACCGAGCACGCAGGCCAGCCAGCCGATCTGGAACAGCACCGCGTTGGCCAACCGCTCAAGCATCGAACCGGCCCAGCAAAGGCGCGGTCATCGCCGCCGGTTTGGCCAGCACCAGTTGTGCGGTGCCGATGGTGCGCTCAAGAAATCCGCCCTCGCAGTAACACAGGTAGAACTCCCACAACCTGAGGAAGTAATCGTCATAGCCCAGTTCGGTCAAACGGCCGTGAGCATGGCGGAAGTTCTCGTGCCACAGGCGCAGGGTGCGGGCGTAATGCAGGCCGAAATCTTCCATGTGCAACAGGTTCATATCGGTGTCGCGGCCGACGATTTCGAGCATTTTCTGTACGCAGGGCAGGGCACCGCCGGGGAAAATGTAGCGCTGGATGAAGTCCACGCCACGGCGGGCCTGTTCGTAACGCTGTTCGCGGATGGTGATCGCTTGCAGCAGCATCAGGCCGTTGCTCTTGAGCAGCTGCGCGCATTGCTTGAAGTAGGTCGGCAGAAAGCGGTGGCCGACCGCCTCGATCATTTCGATCGACACCAGTTTGTCGTACTGGCCGGTGAGGTCGCGGTAGTCCTTGAGTAGCAGCGTCACTTGATCCTGCAAACCGAGGCGTTCGATGCGGGCCGCGGTGAAGGCGAACTGCTCTTTCGACAGCGTGGTGGTGGTGACTTTGCAGCCATAATGCTGCGCCGCGTAGAGCGCCATGCTGCCCCAACCGGTGCCGATTTCCAGCAGATGGTCGCCGGGCTTGAGCGCGAGTTTCTGGCAGATCCGCTCCAGCTTGTTCAGTTGCGCCTGCTCCAGGCTGTCGTCAGGGCTGAGGAACTGCGCGGCCGAATACATCATGGTCGGGTCAAGAAACTGCTCGAACAGGTCATTGCCCAGATCGTAATGAGCGGCGATGTTTTTCTGCGAGCCCTTGCGCGTATTGCGGTTGAGCCAGTGCAGCCCGCGCACCAGCGGGCGACCGAGCCGGGCCAGGCCACCTTCCATTGCGTCGAGCACTTCAAGGTTGCTGACGAAGACCCGCACCACGGCCGTCAGGTCCGGCGAGCGCCAGTAGCCATGGATGAAGGCTTCGCCCGCACCGATCGAACCATTGCCGGCGACCAGTCCCCAGACGGCCGGATCCAGAACTTGAATCTCGCCCACCAGGGCGCTGCCCGGCGTGCCGAAGACGTGGCGCTCGCCGTCCTCGATGACGATCAGTTGACCCTGCTTGAGCTGCTCCAGCTGGCGCAGTACTCCCCGGCGCAGCAGCGAACCGCTCAGGCCGTGAGGGCTGAACAGGCTGGCTTTGGCCGAGACGCTAGTGGATTTCATGGTGGCGTTCCTCGGTCGGTACAGTGGCGGTTCGAAAACGGTCGTCGGCGCGCTGGTGGTCATACACCGGGGTGCGCTTGAGCAACAGGCGCAGCGCCTGCCAATAGATCGCCAGCGCGGTCTTGGCAGTCATCCAGGGAAAGCGCCACAGGTGTCGGTGCAAGTGGCTTCGATCAAGGGGTTCGCGTTGCAGGTCGAGGGTGGCGTCGAACAGTTTTTGCTCACCCTGCCAGTCGGCCATGTGTACGCCCAAAGTCTGCGCGGCCGGGCTGAAGCTCATGCGGTATTCCAGGTCCGGCGGCAGGAACGGCGACACGTGAAAGGCCTTGGTCACGGCAAAGTGCTGATGAAAGTCCTGCAGATGAGTCGGCGCTCGAGCCGGCAGCACGTAGTGATAACGCTCGCGCCACGGCGTGTTGCGGACTTCGCAGAGAATCGCCGCCAGTTGGCCGTCGGCCTCGTGGCAGTAGAAAAAGCTCACCGGGTTGAACGACAGGCCCCAGCTGCGCGGTTGGGTCAGCAGGCAGATCGAACCTTGCGGCGCATGGCCCAGGGCTTCGCCGACCAACTGGCGCACCGCATCGCTCAGGCGCACGCCCCGGTCGGTGAAGGTTTTCAGGTAATCGGTTTCGCGAAATGAAAACGGCGCAAAGCGGCTCGAACCCGCCAGTCGGGACAGGCCCAGCACCGCTTCCTGTTCAGCCAGATCCAGATACAGCATGCCGATCCGGTAACGGAATTGATGACGGCGCGGTGCGAATCGCCGATGGGCAATCCAGCCACTGTAGAGCGCGCTGTTCACAGACTTTCTCCGAAGGCTGCGGCCACGCGCAGGGCGCTGACCACGCCGTCCTCATGAAAACCGTTGGCCCAATAGGCGCCGCAATAATGCGTGTGTTGCGCGCCGTCGATTTCAGCCCAGCGCTGCTGTGCCGCCACGGCCGCGAGGCTGAATTGCGGGTGGGCATAGGTGAAGCGCGCCAGCACTTTGGACGGCGTGATGCCAGCGCTCTGGTTGAGGCTGACGCAGAACGTGGTGTCGCTCTGGATGCCTTGCAGAATGTTCATGTCGTAGGTCACGGCCGCCCGGGTATGACCGGCTCCGCCGAGGCGATAGTTCCAGCTGGCCCAGGCCCGCTTGCGCGTGGGCAGCAGACGGGTGTCGGTGTGCAGCAGCACTTCGTTGTCGGCGTAGGGCAGGGCGCCGAGGATTTCCCTTTCTTTATCGTCAGGACTTCCCAGCAGTCGCAGGGCCTGGTCGCTGTGGCAGGCCAGCACCACTTTGTCGAAACGTTCGATGCCGGCCGGGCTGTGGATAACCACGCCGTGCGCATCACGATCGATCCGGCCCACCGGGCAATTCAGGCGGATACGCTCCTTGAACGATGCGGTCAACGGCGCAATGTAAGCGCTGGAACCCCCCTCGATGACCTGCCATTGCGGACGGTTGCTGACCGACAGCAACCCGTGGTTCTCAAAAAAACGCACGAAGAACTGCAACGGAAAATTGAGCATTTCGGCCATCGGCATCGACCAGATCGCCGCGCCCATCGGCACGATGTAATGCAGGATGAAGCGCTCGCCGTAAGCGCCGGCCTTGAGGTAATCGTCGAGTGTGGTGTCCGCGGTGATCCGCTGTTCGGCAAGGTCGCGCCGGGCTTCTTTATTGAATCGCAGGATGTCGCGCAACATGCCCCAGAATCCGGGCGACAGCAGATTGCTGCGCTGGGCAAACAGGCTGTTCAGGTTGTTGCCGTTGTATTCCAGACCGGTGTCCGGATCGTTGACCGAAAAGCTCATCTCGGTGGGTTTGAACGTCACACCCAGTTGGCCAAGCAAACGGATGAAGTTGGGATACGTCCAGTCGTTGAACACGATGAAGCCGGTGTCCACCGCATACTCGCGCCCGTCCACGGTCACAGGCACGGTGTGCGTGTGGCCGCCGATCCGGGCGTCGGCTTCAAACACCGTAATGTCATGCCGACGAGCGAGCAGATAGGCACAGGTCAAACCGGCGATGCCGCTGCCGACAATGGCGATCTTCATGTTGCGTCCTTGAGCGGAGGGTTGCTGCGCACCATGCGTTTGCCAATTGCCAGTTGTACCCGCGCAGGCATTTTCGACAGTGGCCACAGCACCGCCATGAACAGTGCCGGAAAGGCGATTTCCAGCGGTCGATCTTTCAGCTTGGCGAAGATGTGCCGTGCGGCTTTATCCACAGGCCAACTGAGCGGCATCGGGAAATCATTTTTGGCGGTCAGCGGTGTCTCTACAAAACCGGGGCTGATCACGGTCACTTCAATGCCTTCGTCCGCCAGATCGATACGCAGGGACTCGAACAGATAGCGCAGCCCGGCCTTCGATGCGCCATAGGCTTCGGCGCGGGGCAGCGGCACATAGGTCACCGAGCTGGCCATGCCCACCAGATGCGGTGCCGTCCCTTTGCGCAGCAAGGGCAGCGCGGCTTCGATGCAATAGCTGCTGGCGAGCAGGTTGGTGCGCACCACGTGCTCGATGATCGAGGCGTCGAACTGTCGGGCATCGACGTACTCACAGGTGCCGGCGTTGAGGATCACTGTGTCCAGCGCGCCCCAGTCCATGGCGATCTTCTCGCCGATTTCCCGGACAGTCTGGCTGTTGGTCAGGTCTCCCGGCACTACCAGCACCTGGCCCGGATAGCGCTGTGCCAACACTTTGAGCGGCGCGACCTGTCGGGAACTGACCGCCAGATGTGCGCCGCTCTTCAGAATTTCTTCCGCGAGTGCCGCGCCGATGCCACTGCTGGCACCGGTCAGCCAATAACGCCGTGGAGCTGTACGACTCATCCCAATCTCCTTTTCAGCCAGGCGATCACCCGACCCAATATGGGTAAATGTTCATAAAGCAGTGCTCCGGCATCGAAGTAATCCCGATGACGGTAAACCTTGTCGCGCCAGAGCAGGTGCGAGCAGCCGGAGACTCGAATCAGTTGCCCGCTGGCCAGGCGCGGGTGGCGGTAGCTCATGACCCAGCGCAAATAACCTTCGCCGTCGCCGATCTGGTCGAAACCGTGGAAATCAAAGCGCAGTTCGTTGACGTTGGCGTACAACTCGCTGAAGTAGCTGCGCAGTTGCGCCAGTCCCTGCACTTCGTGCAGCGGATCGGTAAAATGAATGTCCTCGCTGTACAGTTCGTCCAGTTTGCGCAAATTGTCTTTATTCAACTGTGCGAACCGCTGGGCAAAACCGCGCAGAAATTCACTCATCGCTCTCTCCTTGAGACGACCGCGACGGCAGGTTCTTGAAGGCTGCCAGCGCCCGCTCCCGCGATGTGCTCAGATTGACGATCGGCGGCGGATAGTCCGCGACGCCGAACAGCCCGCCGGCACTGGCCGGGTTGTGTACGTCTTTTTTGTTCAGTCCGGCCAGCTCCGGCAGCCAGTGCTTGATGAACAAGCCTTCGCTGTCGAATTTTTCCGACTGGCTGACCGGGTTGAAGATGCGAAAGTACGGCGCCGAGTCGGTGCCGGTCGAGGCGCTCCACTGCCAGCCGCCGTTGTTCGCGGCCAGGTCGCCGTCGATCAGGTGGCGCATGAAGAAACGCTCGCCTTCGTGCCAGTCGATCAACAGGTTCTTGGTCAGAAACATCGCCACCACCATTCGCAGCCGGTTGTGCATCCAGCCGGTTTCCAGCAGTTGGCGCATGGCTGCATCGATGATCGGCAGGCCGGTGCGGGCTTCCTGCCAGGCGGCCAGATCCTCGGGGGCATCACGCCAGGCCAGGGCTTCGGTTTCCGGACGGAATGCGCGATGCCGTGAAACCCGTGGGTAACCGACGAGGATGTGTTTGTAGAACTCACGCCACAGCAATTCGTTGATCCAGGTGACAGCGCCGACCTTGCCGCTTTCGAATTCGCCCTGATTGCTTTGCAGGGCGGCGTGCAGGCATTGGCGCGGCGAGATCACGCCAGCGGCCAGATAGGCCGAGAGCTGGCTGGTGCCGGGTTTGGCCGGGAAGTCACGTTCGCTCTTGTAATAGTCGATCTGTGCATCGGCGAACGTGTCGAGGCGTCGCCGGGCCTCGGTTTCACCGGCGGGCCACAGGGCGCGCAGGGATGCGCCGGGAGTCGGGAATCCTTCGATGGCTTCTGGAACGGGGTCGCTGGCGATGTTCAGCGCTGACTGTTTGCCCGGCGCCTGTTTCAGCGAAGGCATCGAACGGTGCAGGTGCTCGTAGCAGACTTTGCGGAACTGACTGAACACCTGAAAGTAAGTGCCGGTGCGGGTCAGCACGCTGCCGGGCTTGAACAGCAATTGGTCGAGGTAGCTATGGAGCGTTATGCCTTCGGCTTGCAGCGCCTTGGCAACGGCTGCGTCGCGACGGCTTTCGTTGATGCCGTATTCCTCGTTGACGTGCACTGCCTCGATCTTCAGTTGCCGACACAGCTCGAGCAGCACCGCCGGTGCCTGATCCCAGTGAGACGCGGTGCGGATCAGGAGCGGCATGTTCAGGTCGCCGAGGCTTTTGCTCAGCTCGTGCAGATTGCGCAGCCAGAAATCGATCTTGCACGGCGCGTCGTCATGTTCCTGCCACTGCTGCGGACTCAACAGGTACACAGCCACGGTCGGGCCACGCTCGGCGGCGGCCGCGAGGGCGGTGTTGTCGTGTTGGCGCAGGTCGCTGCGCAGCCAGATCAATTGCATGTCGGTCTCTGTCTGAATCATTAAATCAATCCACGCTGAATGAGCACCCGATGCGCCGAAAGAGGGTCTTCGGCCAGGAGCAGATCAGCGAAATCGGAAGTCTCTGCGGACAACTCGGCGTGGTGAATGCACACCGTTGGTCCGGCAATCAGTTTCGGGCAGCTGATGCCATTCAACAGTTTCGGCAGTTGGGCAAGGTTCAGGGCTTTGCTGGAATACAGCAGTACGCCACGGGCTTGCAGGGTATCGGTTGCCAATGCCAGTTCGCCGGCCGGCAGCGGCCAGTCGAGTACTTGTACCGGGCAATCGGCGCTGCTGATGAGCCAGGCGCAGAGCCACAGATGCGGCTCCAGCGCCAGGTCCGATTGATTGACCAGCAGCAGCGGCGCAGTGCGCAACTGACGGTTGTTATGGTAGATGCGTGCGCCGAATTTGCTGCGCAACCAGGCATAAAAGAACACGCGCTCCATCTGCGCCCCGAACTGGCCCTGCCAACGTTGTTCGAGATCGCTCAGCAGCGGCAGCAACAATTGCTCACACAGGGTGCGCGGCGGATACAGCGCCATCGCCTGGTTGACGCTGTCGTCGAGGCTGCGCTCGTTCAGTTGAGTGACCGCCAACAGGGCGGCCTGACGCAGGGGATGCCATTCGTCTTCCACCGGTTCGTTCAAGGCCTGGGCCGTGTCGAGCAGCGGTTTGACCTGGCTGACCGCTACGCCACGGTTGAGCCAGGTGAGAATATTCTGGATACGCAGCACATGATCGGCGTTGTACAGGCGATGGCCCTTGGGTGTGCGTTGCGGCACGATCAGCCCGTAGCGCCGTTCCCAGGCGCGCAGGGTGACGGCATTGACGCCGGTCTGACGCGCGACTTCGCGGATCGGCAGCCAGCCTTCGTCGAGGGCTTTCTTGAAGTCGGCGCCGAGGTCTTCACGGGCGCTGGTGTCGAGTGAGTCGTTCATCAAATGGCGTTTCGCAGGCTGAGGTTTTCCGGATGCGGCTGCAGGTACACCTGCTGCGCAATGTAGGGATCCGGGTGGAGGCGAAAGTGATGTTTGAGCAGCGTCAGCGGTACTACCAGCGGCACGATGCCGTGTCGGTATTGGCCGATGATGTGCTGCACTTCCTGTTTGTCTTCGGGGCTGATGGCCTGCTTCAGGTAGCCACTGATGTGCTGCAGGACATTGCTGTGGGTGCGGCGGGTGGCGCATTTCTTGAGTGCCGCCATCAGTTCAGTGAAATAGCGTGGGCCCAGTTCGATCGGGTCGGTCCGGCCCATGTTGCCCAGCAGATTGCCCAGCGCCTTGTATTGCACCGGGTTGTGAGCCATCAGCAGGTATTTGTAGCGCGAATGGAAGTCGGTGAGCGCGCGGCGGCTCAAGCCTTGCTGGAGCACTTGCTGCCATTCGCGGTAGGCGAGTACGCGGGTGATGAAATTTTCCCGCAGCACCGGATCGTTAAGACGCCCGGCTTCTTCCACCGGCAGGTCCGGATGCCGTGCACAGAACGCGTCGGCGTAAATGCCGCGCCCGCCACCATTCACCGGTGCGCCGTTGGCGTGGTAGACCTTGACCCGCTCCAGTCCGCAGGACGGCGATTGCTGCATGAAGATGTAGCCGCAGATGTCACTGAGTTCCCCGGCCATTTTCTCGCCGTAAGCGGCCAGTGGCTGGGTAACATTGATCGATGGATTGACGGTGCCGACCGCATCAGGCTTTTGCGGGTCGCCTACCAGACGAATCGGCTCGCGGGGTATCCCGAGACCAATCGCTACCTCAGGACAGACGGGAACGAACTCAAAATGCTCGGCCAGGGTGCGGCTGCACAAACGCGATTCCTTGTGGCCGCCGTTGTAGCGAACTTCGGCCCCCATCAGGCAGGCGCTGATGGCGATTTTTGGCAGGGACGTCGATGAGTCGGACATGCAACAACCTCGAATCTGATCCTGTACAGACGAATAGATCTGTACAACATTCTCTCAGCATAGATTCATGGGTGTACAAGTCAAACTTTTTGTATAAGTTTTTTGAGGTTTTTAGCGCCAGCCCATTTTCCAGTGTGAGTCATCCTGCAAAGCGCGCCAGTCGCATTGCTCGGTACGCCGGGTGAGCACAGCCTGCAATTCGATTTCCAGCACCGTACCGTCCTCGTCACGGAACAGTTCGGTCACCAGAAAATGCTTTTCACGGTTTTGCGGGTGGGCTGCTGTCCATTTCGACAGCAGCAATTTGCGCGGATTGATACGGTTCACTGCAAGTGTTCGTGCAAGCGTCTTGCCGCCTCCTGACCACTGAGCCATGCCCCTTCGACCCGACCCGACAGGCACCAGTCGCCACAGGCGTACAGACCCAGGTCGGCGTCGGCCAGAGTGCCCCATTCATGACTGCTGGCAGGCCGGGCATAGAGCCAGCGGTGGGCGAGGCTGAAGGTCGGGGCCGGCATGGCGCTGTGCAGCAACTCGGCGAAGGCGCCGTGCAATTGTTCGATCACCGCTTCCTTGGGCAGGTCGATGTGCTGCCTGCTCCAGGCGCTGGTAGCGTGCAGGACCCAAGTGTCGCATGTGGTGTCGCGCCCCGGTTTGCTGCGGTTGCGGGCCAGCCAGTCGAGGGCGCTGTCCTGGACGAAGCAGCCTTCGATCGGCGTATCCAGCGGCGTGTCGAAGGCGAGGGCGACGGCCCAGGTCGGATCCATTTTCACCCCGGCTGCGGCACCGGCGAGTTTCGGCGCGGCGGCCAGCAGGGCAGTAGCCTGGGGCGCCGGGGTGGCGATCACGACGTGGCTGAACGGCCCGTGGGTGAAGCCTTCGGCGTCCTGCAGGTGCCAGTGTTGTTCACCGCGATAGACCTCGGTGATGCGACAGGCGAAATGCACTTCCAGGCCATCGAGCAGGCCCCGGGTGATGGCACTCATGCGCGGCGTGCCGACCCAGCGGGTCTGTTCGTCCGGCGACAGGTTCAACTGCCCGCCATGAAAGGTGTAGAGCTGTGGCGCCCATTCGGTAACCCAGCCTTTGCTTTGCCAGCGCTGGACTTCGGTCACGAAGCGTCGGTCACGGGCAGTGAAATACTGCGCGCCCATGTCCAGCGAGCCGGCGTCACTGCGTTTGCTCGACATGCGCCCTCCGCTGCCGCGGCTTTTATCGAACAACTGGACGGTATGCCCGGCATCCGTAAGGGCCTGGGCGGCGGAGAGTCCGGCGATGCCGGTGCCAATGATTGCGATAGGTACAGTCATAGGGGCCTCGTTTACCTTTCTGTACAGACTACGCCGTGGATGAAACCTGTACAATTCTGTTTTTTGGTATAACTTCCAGCGTTCTGGTTCTGACAGCTTGGCCTATGGTTAAACAATAGAGCCTGCCCGATAGAAAAGATCCCTGTTTATAAAAATAGACTAGTGATCGGGGTAAAACGCCACGCGAGGAAGAAGTCATGCACATATTGCTGACCGGCGGTACTGGATTGATCGGACGCCAGCTTTGCCGGCACTGGTCCGGGCAGGGGCATCGCCTGACGGTCTGGAGTCGTCGTCCGGAAAAAGTCGCGAACATCTGTGGCGCCCAGGTGCGTGGCATTGCGCGTCTGGAGGACCTTGGCGACGAGCCGGTCGACGTGATCGTCAACCTCGCCGGCGCGCCAATTGCCGACCGGCCGTGGACCCATCGACGCAAGGCGCTGTTGTGGAGCAGCCGGATCTCGCTGACCGAATCGTTGTTGGCGTGGCTGGAAAAGCGCGGGCAAAAACCGTCGCTGCTGATCTCGGGTTCGGCGGTGGGTTGGTACGGTGACGGCGGCGAGCGCGAGTTGACCGAGGACTCGCCGCCGGTGATCGACGATTTCGCCAGCCAGTTGTGCATCGCCTGGGAAGAAACCGCGCAACGTGCCGAGGCGATGGATATTCGCGTGGTGCTGGTGCGCACCGGGCTGGTGCTGTCGGCCGAGGGCGGCTTTTTGTCGCGCCTGCTGCTGCCGTTCAAGCTCGGGCTGGGCGGGCCTTTGGGCAACGGTCGGCAGTGGATGCCGTGGATTCATATCGACGATCAAATCGCCCTGATTGATTTTCTTCTGCACTGCAATCAGGCGAGCGGTCCTTATAATGCGTGCGCGCCGAAACCGGTGCGCAATCGCGAATTCGCCAAGACGCTGGGCAGTGTGCTGCACCGCCCGGCGTTCATGCCGATGCCGGCCCTCGCCTTGAAGGTCGGGCTCGGCGAGATGTCATTGCTGTTGCTGGGTGGCCAACGGGCCATGCCCAAGCGCTTGCTGGAAGCGGGATTCACTTTCCGGTTCACGGATTTACGCGCGGCCCTGGACGATCTTTCCAGCCGCCTCTGAAATAGGACGTTGCATGACCGATCACGCCTTGCTTCTGGTCAACCTGGGTTCGCCGGCCTCCACTTCGGTGGCCGACGTGCGCCGCTATCTCAATCAATTCCTGATGGATCCTTACGTGATCGACCTGCCGTGGCCGGTGCGGCGTCTGCTGGTGTCGCTGATCCTGATCAAGCGCCCCGAGCAGTCGGCCCACGCCTACGCCTCGATCTGGTGGGATGAAGGGTCGCCGCTGGTGGTCCTCAGTCGTCGCCTGCAGCAGCAGATGAAGGCTCAGTGGACTCACGGCCCGGTGGAACTGGCCATGCGTTACGGCGAGCCGTCGATTGAGACAAGTCTGATGAAGCTGGTAGCGGCGGGGCATAAACGCATCACCCTCGCACCGCTTTATCCACAGTTCGCCGACAGCACCACCACCACCGTGATTGAAGAAGCCAAGCGTGTGGTGCGCGAGAAAAAACTCGATGTGCAACTGTCGGTGTTGCAGCCGTTCTACGATCAATCGGAATACCTCGATGCCTTGGTGGCCAGCGCCAGACCGCACTTGCAGCAGGATTACGATCACCTGTTGCTGAGCTTCCATGGTTTGCCGGAGCGGCACCTGACCAAGCTTGACCCGACCGGCAACCATTGCTTCAAGAATGAAAATTGCTGCAAGAATGCTTCGGCTGCCGTATTGGCCACCTGTTATCGCGCCCAATGCCTGCGCACAGCGGCGTTGTTCGCTGAGCGCATGGGCCTGCCGGACGGCAAATGGTCGGTGTCGTTTCAGTCGCGGCTGGGCCGGGCGAAATGGATCGAACCCTACACCGAAGCGCGGCTGGATGAGCTGGCCAAAAGTGGCGTGAAGAAGATTCTGGTGATGTGCCCGGCGTTTGTCGCCGATTGCATCGAGACCCTGGAAGAGATCGGCGATCGCGGCAAGGAGCAGTTCCGCGAGGCGGGGGGCGAGGAGTTGGTGCTGGTGCCGTGTCTGAATGACGACCCGCAATGGGCGAAGGCGTTGGCAACGTTGTGTGAACGGGCGCCATTGGCCCTTTGATGATCGTCGATGATTGATCGTTCCCACGCTCCGCGTGGGAATGCAGCCCGTGACGCTCCGCGTCACTGGACGCGGAGCGTCCCCAGAGGCATTCCCACGCAGAGCGTGGGAACGATCAGTGTGGGGTGATCCGCGTGGGAACGATCTTGAAGCCAAGGCTTAGATCAGCGGCTCATCCGCCTTCTTCTGTTTCCAGCTGTCGTTGCCCGGCAGCAGCAGGTTCAGCGCAATCGCCACCACCGCGCACAGCGCGATGCCTTTGAGCCCGAAATCATCCGGACCGGTGCCGGTGCCGACCAGCACACCGCCGATACCGAACACCAGGGTCACCGAAACGATCACCAGATTGCGCGCCTCGCCCAGGTCGATCTTGTGACGGATCAGAGTGTTCATCCCCACCGCCGCGATCGAACCGAACAGCAGGCACAGAATCCCGCCCATCACCGGCACCGGAATGCTTTGCAGCAGGGCGCCGAACTTGCCGATGAACGCCAGGCTGATGGCGAAGATCGCCGCCCAGGTCATGATTTTCGGGTTGTAGTTCTTGGTCAGCATCACCGCGCCAGTCACTTCCGCGTAGGTCGTGTTGGGCGGACCACCGAACAGGCCGGCAGCCGTGGTGGCGATACCGTCACCGAGCAGGGTGCGATGCAGGCCCGGCTTCTTCAGGTAGTCGCGACCGGTCACGCTGCCGACCGCAATCACGCCGCCGATG
Source organism: Pseudomonas glycinae (assembly GCF_001594225.2). Classification (GTDB taxonomy): domain Bacteria; phylum Pseudomonadota; class Gammaproteobacteria; order Pseudomonadales; family Pseudomonadaceae; genus Aquipseudomonas; species Aquipseudomonas glycinae. The sequence goes on along the minus strand of NZ_CP014205.2, from coordinate 931,602 downwards.
TGTTCGATGGCCGGGGCCAGCGCCACCGGGACGATGAACAGGATCGCCTGCCAGTTGAATTCCGGAGCGGTAAAGGCCGGCAGGGCGAACCATGGTGCTGCGGCAATTTTCGCGGTGTCGACCACGCCGAAGTAGAAGGACAGGGCAAAGCCCACCAGCACCCCGGAAATAATCGGCACCAGACGGAAAATGCCTTTGCCGAACACCGCCACGATCAACGTGGTCAGCAGCGCCGGCATCGAGATCATCATTGCGGTCTGGTAATGGATCAGCTCCGAGCCGTCGCCAGCCTTGCCCATCGCCATGTTCGCGGCAATCGGCGCCATCGCCAGGCCAATGGAGATGATCACCGGGCCAATTACGACTGGCGGCAGCAGACGGTCAATGAACCCGGTGCCTTTGATCTTCACGGCCAGGCCGAGGAAGGTGTAAACGAAACCGGCCGCCATCACGCCGCCCATGGTCGCGGCGAGGCCGAACTGACCCTTGGCGAGAATGATCGGGGTGATGAAGGCGAAGCTCGACGCCAGGAACACCGGCACCTGACGCCCGGTGACGATCTGGAACAGAATCGTGCCTAAACCTGCGGTAAACAGTGCCACGTTCGGGTCCAGGCCCGTGATCAGTGGCATCAGCACCAGGGCGCCGAAAGCCACGAACAGCATCTGTGCGCCGGACAGCACCGTACGCCAGAGCGGATCGTTGAACTCTTGCTGCATGCTTACGCGTCCTTCTGCTTGGTGCCGAAGATCTTGTCACCGGCGTCGCCAAGCCCAGGAATGATGTAACCGTGCTCGTTGAGTTTCTGGTCGATGGACGCGGTGTAGATGATCACGTCCGGATGAGCTTTCTCGACAGCGGCAATACCTTCCGGCGCGGCAACCAGCACCATTGCGCGGATGTCCTTGCAACCGGCTTTCTTCAGCAGGTCGATGGTCGCGACCATGGAGCTGCCGGTGGCGAGCATCGGGTCGATGATCATCGCCAGGCGTTCGTCGATTTCCGGAACCAGTTTTTCCAGATAGGTGTGGGCCTGCAGGGTTTCTTCGTTACGGGCAACGCCGACGGCGCTGACTTTGGCGCCCGGGATCAGGCTCAGCACGCCTTCGAGCATGCCGATGCCAGCACGCAGGATCGGCACGACGGTAATCTTCTTGCCGGCGATTTTCTCGACCGACACGGTGCCGCACCAACCTTCGATATCGTAGGTTTCCAGCGGCAGGTCTTTGGTCGCTTCATAGGTCAACAGGGCACCGACTTCCTGAGCGAGCTCGCGGAAATTCTTGGTGCTGATGTCTGCACGGCGCATAAGGCCAAGTTTGTGACGGATCAGCGGATGGCGGATCTCTTGGATGGACATGGGGAAAGGCTCCGGCGGCGGGCAAAAAAACCGGCCTAGATTAATCTATCCGAGGGTGATGTCCTATAGGACATACAGTACGTTAGTCCACAAATGCTTGATTCGGCCCCGGTTGATGCGTACCTTTGCTCGCTTTTCCGAAATCCGTCCCCCTGGAGAGCGCCATGTCCGCTGATCTCGAGCATATCCGTCAAATCATGCGAGAGGCTGACTGCCTGTACACCGAAGCTGAAGTCGAGGCTGCCATTGCCCGCGTCGGTGTACAAATCAACGAACAACTGGCCGACAGCAACCCGGTGGTGTTCTGCGTGATGAACGGCGGCCTGATCTTCTCCGGCAAACTGCTGACGCATCTGCAGTTCCCGCTGGAAGCGTCCTACCTGCACGCCACCCGTTACCGCAACGAAACCAGCGGCGGCGACCTGTTCTGGAAAGCCAAGCCGGAAGTCTCGTTCATCGACCGTGACGTGCTGATCATCGACGACATCCTCGACGAAGGTCACACCCTGGGCGCGATCATCGACTTCTGCCGTCACGCCGGCGCGCGCAAAGTGCACACTGCCGTGCTGATCGACAAGGACCACGACCGCAAGGCCCGTCCTGACCTGAAAGCCGACTTCGTCGGCCTGCCGTGTATCGACCGTTACATCTTCGGTTACGGCATGGACTACAAAGGCTACTGGCGCAACGCCAACGGAATTTTCGCCGTCAAAGGCATGTAATTCCGGGTAACCCCGATCCCTGTGGGAGCGGGCTTGCCCGCGATGGCGGACTGTCTGACACATTGATGTCGGATATGCCGACGCTATCGCGGGCAAGCCACGCTCCCACAGTTGTTTTGTGTGTGCTGATCCATCCGCGATACCCATGCTAGAGTGCTCGGCCCCGCCTCCCGGAGTCTGTCATGAGCCTCTTGATCCGCAGCTGCGCCGCCCTGTTGCTGACCCTCAGCCTGCCCCTGGCCGCCGCCCCGCTGCACAGCCAATTCCTGCCGCCCGACGACCTGACTCTGCGTGATGCCGAGCCCGAGCAGCAGCAACTGTTGCAGGTCACCGACTATTCCGTGGTGGTGGGGGCCCAGCGCCAGTCCAATCAGCAGCCGATTCCGGTCACCTCGTCCTTGATGATCCGCCTCAAAGGCAAATCCCTGAACAAGGGAGCGACGATCAATCAGGTGCTGGTCAACTTCGATGGCGAAAGCAAAAGCCTGAAAAAGCCGGCGTATGACGCCAAGAGCAAGACACTGACGCTCTACTACCCGCTGGCCCAGTACCGGGTGGTGATTGATCTGTTGCGCAACGACACCGTGTATTGCCAGTTCCTGACCTACGCCAACGGCCACATCTGGGCCGATTTGCACACCGGCAGCACGCGCTCGCGTTGAGCCTTGTGCCTGCGCAGGGGTAAACTGCCCGCCCCGTGAAATGTCTGCGAGCTGGAGTCGGCAATGCGTAAAGATAAGAAGCAAGTGATTGGTGACGAGATCGGCGATGAGCAGATCAAGCTGTTCCTCGATTTTGAGCCGGTCGACGCCACTTCGCCGTCGCTGCACAAACTGGTCAAGGCTTACCGTGGCCTGCGTATCGACGATTTCGAGCGTTTCCTGACGTTCTTCGTTGCCGCCGGTTATGACCTGGACGGAAAGGACGAGCACGGCCAGACCTTCGTCGACCAGATCCGCGATCAACGCAACGCGGCGGAATACATCGAGCTGATCGAAAAAGCCCGCGGCTGATCGGCCGAAGTTTTCCACAGGCATAAAAAAACGCCCCGCACTCACCGAGTGCGGGGCGTTTTTCATGGAGCCGAATCAGGCGTAGCTTTCGGTCTCGTTGCTGGCTTCAACCAGTTCCAGCGCGACGTTGTTCTGCGTGTTGATCTTGCGATACAGCGCAGCGTCGGTTTCCAGGACCTTTTCGCGGGCCGGGAAGATTTCCGCCAGTTTGGCAGCCCACTCACCCTTGGCCTTGGCCGGGAAGCATTTCTCGATCAGTTCCAGCATGATCGAAACGGTCACCGAAGCGCCTGGCGAAGCGCCGAGCAGGGCGGCGAGGGAGCCGTCCTTTGCAGCGACCAGTTCGGTACCGAACTGCAGGATGCCGCCTTTTTTCGGGTCTTTCTTGATGATCTGCACCCGTTGGCCGGCCACTTCCAGGCGCCAGTCTTCGGCTTTCGCCTCCGGGTAGAAACGACGCAGGGATTCCAGGCGCTGTTCCATCGACTGCATCACTTCGCTGACCAGGTACTTGGTCAGGTCCATGTTGTTTTTCGCCACGGCCAGCATCGGCCCGATGTTGCCGGCGCGAACCGACAGCGGCAGGTCCATGAAGGAACCGTGCTTGAGGAACTTGGTGGTGAAGCCGGCGTATGGCCCGAACAGCAGGG